>JAGLEB010000001.1 GCA_023145275.1 Flavobacteriales bacterium
ATAAATATTCGAACATTTCTTTACTCTCTTCTGACGTTCCGTAATCATATGCCCAGCCTGCACCTGCAGTGAAAGTGTGATAACGCAACATATCCATAACCCCAACAGCAGGTAAGGCTACTCTAATCAAATCAGGGCTCTGTGTCATAGTTGCTCCAACAAGTAGACCTCCGTTTGAACCTCCTTGTATTGCTAAGAAATTGCTGGAAGTATACTTTTCGGAAATTAAATACTCTGCTGCCGCTATGAAATCGTCAAATACATTTTGTTTTTTGGTTTTAATTCCGGCATCGTGCCAAGCTCTTCCATACTCACCTCCTCCACGAAGATTTGCAACAGCCAATACTCCGCCTTGCTCCAACCATACAGCTCTAGCAATGCTAAACGATGGTGTTATGCTAATATTAAACCCTCCGTAAGCATAAAGCAAGGTAGGGTTTGTTCCATCAAGTTTAATCCCCTTTTTATAAGTGATTATCATAGGCACTTTTGTGCCATCTTTTGAGGTGTAGAATACTTGCTTAGATTCAAAATCTAAGCTTTTAAAATCAACCACAGGTTTTATGTACTCTTTTGTTTCTCCTGTTATTGGGTTAAATGTATAACTAGCACCTGGCGTTATGTAATTTGTGAAACTGAAGTATAAAACTTTATCTTTAACTTCTCCACTAAACCCGCTGGCAGTACCTAATCCTGGCAACTCTATTTCTCTAACTTTATTCCCTTCTAAATCATACTGAATAACCTGTGACAAAGCATCTTTCATATAATTTGCAAAGAAATACCCTGATCCTGTTGAAATATTTAAAACGTTTTTAGTTTCTGGAATAAAATCTACCCAATTGCTAGGTTGTGGATTGCTAACACTTATTTTCACAACACGCATATTAGGTGCTTTTAAATTTGTAGAGATAAACAATGAATTATTTTCAGAATAAAAAACATTATTTGTCGTTTCAAAACCTTCAACAATAGTTATAATTTCAGAAATTGGATTTTCTAAATCTTTAATATACAACTCGTTTCCCGATGTAGAATTCGCAGCAGATATTATTAAATATTTTTGATCTTCTGTAACGCCTCCACCAACATAACGGCGTTTTATAACATCTCCAAAAACAACCAAATCGCTACTTTGACTTGTGCCTAGTTTATGAAAATACAATTTATGTTGATCTGTTTTTGCAGAAAGCTCGCTCCCCTTGGGCTTATCGTAACTAGAATAATAAAAACCTTCATTTTTATACCACGATACTCCACTGAATTTTACATCAACTAAAGTGTCCTCTATTTGTTTTTTAGATTCAACATCAAGTACAATAACCTTACGCCAATCGCTTCCTCCTTCAGATATACTGTATGCTACAAGACTTCCATCTTTACTAAATTCAATTCCTCCAAGTGAGGTTGTACCTTCTTTTGAAAAAGTATTTGGATCTAAAAACACTTCTTCTTTACCGCTTGCATCTTTTCTATAAACTACAAATTGACTTTGAAGACCATCATTCTTATAAAAATATATGTAATCTCCATGAACACTCGGAGAGCTAACCTTCTCGTAATTCCAAAGTTTCTCTAGTCTATTGTAAATCTTATCTCTGAAAGGTATTTTAGACAAGTAATTGTTTGTGACTTCATTTTCGGCAATAACCCAATCTTTAGTTTCTGCTGATCTATCGTCCTCTAACCATCTGTAAGGATCTGCTACTTCTGTTCCGAAATAGGTATCTACCACATCTCCTTTATAAGTTTCTGGATAATTAATTTTACTTTCTTCCATATTGTTGTTGCACGATGCGAATCCGATAATTGACAATGCAATTAAAGCAAATTTATATTTCATGATTATTTAATTTAGTCATAAAAGTAAATTATCGTAAACTATAAATAAGAGTTCGAAAGTATTTTACCACAAGTTTAACACTCTCAAGTAACAACAATTAACACATAAAAATAATTGACAGATTTAGGGTAAATATTCACTAATAAAAAACCTATTTTTGCAAACGAACAAAATTCAATAAGAATAGACATGACCATATATAATTTTACCGAAGCAGAAAAGGAAGTTTTATTTCCGTTAATAGAGGAAAGATACATCTCTATTTTCGAAACATACGATATGCCACGTCAGAAAGATATGGATGCAATTAACGAACTTAAAGATGAGTTTGTTGATCCTAAGGATGAAGAGGGAGATGTTCAAGGTACAGTTCTAGGTAAAAATTCACGTTCTGTTCTTTGTTCAATAATCGACGAGAAAATTATTTCGCCAAATACTGAATTAATGTCTGATATTAAACAAATGGAACAAGAAGATCTTGATGAAATGGCAACTGAATACAAGCAGATAATAGAATTTGTAAAATACTACACTGCTCTAAAGAACAAAATATCGCCATATAAAAAGTTAAAGAAGTAAATTAGATATTGTATACCTCTAAGATACTACGAGTTTCTAGGACCAAAACATAAAAAAACTCAGAGGCTATTATATCTTCTGAGTTTTTTT
The DNA here is from genome assembly GCA_023145275.1 of Flavobacteriales bacterium. Taxonomy (GTDB): domain Bacteria; phylum Bacteroidota; class Bacteroidia; order Flavobacteriales; family JADGDT01; genus JADGDT01. The sequence goes on from JAGLEB010000001.1 coordinate 2,513, forward strand.
TATGTATTTATTTTTTATAAGTTTTCGAAAAACTTATCTCTGTCTATCAAAAATTCTATAGCTGAAATTAGTTTGTCAAAAATAGGAGTATTTTTAAGGTTGCAACTACCATCGGGAAATTCATTTGAACCTGAAATTTCTTTTGTTAAAAAATTAGATTTTATATTCAAATCCCATTGCAAGCCGTCAATTACACAAGAAAAATAATTTTCTTTCCAGTACTCTAATCGTATTTTTTTAATTCTATCCCAAAATTCTTCAATTTTTTGATCTGATAAAATAACAAGTTCAGCATTGCTACCGTAAACCTCTTTAAACATGAGTTGATTGCCTTTTAATTCTACCTCAGCAAAAAAGGTTGGGAAACTAGAATATGTAAATTTAAACTCCACAGTTAATTACTCTACTAAAAGTTTATCTAAAATATCACGCATACTCGTTCCATTCCAATCACTCGCCCCTACTTCCTCTATCAAAATCTTTCCATTCTGATCTATCAAATATGTAGTAGGCAAAGAGCTTGTAAAAAGTTTTGCTGGAGCTTTAGAGTGTTGAAAATATACTGGAAGTGTAAGATCACGCTTTTTCATAAAAGCATCCACCTTTGGTTTATCATCATTAGTAAGGAAAATGAAAACCATTTTATCTTGATAATCGTTATACAATTTTTGTAAGCTTGGCATCTCTGCAACACAAGGAGGACACCATGTTGCCCAATAATTCAACAAGATAACTTTCCCCGAAAAATCACTTAATTCTACTTGCTTGCCATTGGCATCTACTAATTTCCATTCGTAATCGAACTTCGATAATTGTTTCTGATTATCAGTACTCTCAACTGACGGATTTAATACCATCACTCTAAGTTTTGAGACCAAGACTTTCAACTCTTTCCCAACAGGATTAGGAATTAATACAATTGCTAAGAAAGCAACAAATGCTAAATTCTTATAAAACTCTTTTGACTTAAATATTTTCATACTAGTTGCTTGTTACTGGTTACTGGTTACTGGTTGCTTGTTACTGGTTTAAAGGTTAAACCCATAACTATTAATTGAAAACTGTTAATTGTTAACTGATAATTTCTAACTAATAGCCGAGCTCAATGCCTTATAAATTCTATCATCCGAAATTATACAACCCTCAGTAATCAACTCAAACATATCCTTACTTCGGTTATGGCCATTAATTTTTTTACTCCCTTGATAAAGTAAAACTCTACTGTCCATTATGTTTTCAAAAACCTTTGTAATCCCATTATCTGCAGTCAAATCAATATCAAGATCTCCTTTAATTTTTATCGATATCATTTTCACTTTACCTTTCATAAAACGAAATACTTTCAAATCTTTAGGACTAACATGCTCTAAATATTCAGCATTTTTGAGGGCATCATCCCAAACAATGTCACTAAACAAGTCTAGTTGCTCTTCTGTCATTTCAGGATTAGTTTCCACAATTTTCTTCCATTCATCTCTATCTATTTGTTGAGTTGCTAAAAACTCTGCAAATTTCTCATGGAAAATTTCGAATTGCTCTTTAGTTAATCTTGTGTATTTCATGTTGATTTTATCTGTGTAAATATTCTAATTATGAGGTGTGCAATAATTACTCTTCTACTGATAATGGATCAAAAAAAGCATCTCTTGCATCTAAATTATCCCAAAAAGGAGGCTCAGATTCTAAATAGCCTTTATCAAATGAATCTATCAATATTGCTTCAATTTTTAAATCATCACTATTCTGAAATGGATTGTATGTTGCTTTCAGCGATAAATTAAAAACACTTGCAGTGGCATTAGACCAAAATGCAGACCATCCACTTTTGTACTTTTTAATTATATCGTAGGTGTTTACCCCTGTTTGCCTATAAATAAGCTTAATCAAAATTCTACCTTCCGATTGAGTGAATTTCTTAAGGGTCGGACTAAACTCATCCTCAATATATTTTTGAACCTTTTTTATATATTTTTTCTTTTTCCTTCTTGATGATAAAGTTTCTAATCTAATATCTAATTCTTCTAATCTTTTACCTGCAAGTACTGCATATGGATAAACTTTTTTAGTTCTACGCCTAAGTATGTAATACGCTTTTCGCTCTTCCCATGTTTTAAGTTCTGGTCTATTAATTACCATTACTTCTTTCAGCATAAAAACAGGCATCTCTGTAGAATCAATATCATCATCAATATCAGCCTCCCTAATTTCCAACAACCTCAAACTGTCCTTTGTAGAGGAACCTTTTGGGTATGATTGAGAATAAAGCTGAATACTGACAAAAAATAATAACAGTACTATAAAAGACGATTTTGTTTCCAATTAGTTTTTACATTTATTTGAGTGACAAGTTTGTTACTTCTAAACCTCTCTAAATAATAGGCCGCAAATATAGCACCCATTTTTTCTTCTTCAAGGTAAGAATCTCTATAATTTTCTTTGCTGAAATGATTATTAATAAAATGAGTATCAAACTTTCCACTTCTGAAAGAATTATGTTTCATAACAAACCTTCCAAAGCCTAAAGTCGTTTCCAATCCCACAATTTTATATTGTTGACAAGCCTGTAACATTCTATCCATTGCTTCTTCCCTATTACTACCGTAAGTAATAAGTTTAGAAATCATTGGATCGTAATAAATAGGTATTTTCATTCCTTGCTCATAACCCGAATCTACTCTGACATTAACTCCAAATGGCTCTTGGTAGACAGTTAATTCTCCGGTATCTGGAAAGAAATTATTCTGAACATCCTCTGCATACACACGTAATTCAATGGCATGTCCATTTATTGTAACGTCTTCCTGTTTAATAGTCAAATGTTCGCCTCGAGCAACTCTAATCTGTTGCTCTACCAAATCTATACCCGTTATCCACTCTGTAACAGGATGTTCAACCTGAAGACGAGTATTCATCTCCATAAAATAAAAATTGCTGTTTTCGTCCAACAAAAACTCAATTGTTCCAGCTCCAACATAATCGCACGACCTAGCAACACTAATTGCTGATTCACCCATTATTCTCCTCAGCTCATCGTCTAACACCGAAGATGGTGCCTCCTCTATAACTTTCTGATGCCTGCGCTGTATAGAACATTCTCTGTCGAAAAGATGAATAGTGTTTCCATGAGTATCAGCTAATATTTGAAATTCAATGTGCCTTGGCGATGTAACATATTTTTCTATAAAAACTTCGCCATTACCAAATGCAGATTTTGCTTCTGATGATGCAATTGACATCTCTTCTTCTAGATCTTCCTCATTATCTACCACACGCATTCCTTTTCCTCCTCCACCTGCCGATGCTTTTATCAGAACGGGGTAACCTATTTTTTTACACATTCGTATTGCTTCATCCAAATCTTCAACAGCCCCGTCAGTACCAGGCAAAAGAGGAATTCCATATTTAGCAACAGTTTCCTTAGCTTTCAACTTGTCGCCCATAATTCTCATACTTTCCGAACTAGGACCTACAAATGTAATACCAGCACTTTCTACTTTACTTGCAAAATCAGCATTTTCAGATAAAAAACCATAACCGGGATGTACGGCATCCACATTATTATTTAAACACAGTTTTATAATCTTTTCTTGATTAAGATAAGATTCGTTAGAGGGTGAATTCCCTATGTAATAAGCTTCATCAGCTAATCTAACAAAAGGAGCATTTCTGTCAGCATCAGAAAATATAGCTATGGTTGTAATTCCCATATCCTTGGCAGTTTTCATAACCCTAATGGCTATCTCTCCTCTATTTGCAATAAGTAGACGTTTCATCTATATATATTATTTGTTCTTTTGATTTTACTCACTTAACCTTAGATTTAGTGGTGTTAGCATAAAAACCTATTCATCCCCTTATGAATCATAAATTGGTTTAGACTCGTATCACATCAAAAAACTATTTGTTTGTAACATGAAGATATTAAACATTTATGAAATAAAAGTAATACGATTATTTTTTTTTATCATCTCTAACAACCTATAAATCAACAACCGTTTAAAACTTTGAAAACATGATATATATTAAATAAAATATGTTACTTTTGCACGCTTAAAAAATATATAAAAATGGAAAACAATACTGTAAATCCAGCTCCATTAGGGCTGATTGGTTTTGGAATGACAACCGTATTATTGAACATACACAATGCGGGTATTACTTCTCTTGACACTACTGTTATGGGAATGGGAATTTTTGTTGGTGGTTTAGCTCAAGTTATTGCTGGAGTTTTAGAAGCTAAGAAAGGTAACTCATTCGGTCTTACAGCTTTTACATCTTACGGATTCTTCTGGATGTCGTTGGTTGCTATTTGGGTTATGCCAAAATTAGGACTTGGAGAAGCTCCTAGTAAAGAGTCAATGGGATACTACTTAGTATTCTGGGGTGTTTTCACTTTTGGAATGGCTATTGCCACTTTGAAGAAAAACACAATTTCTAAAATCGTATTCTTTTCTCTAGCAGCTTTATTCTTTTTACTTGCTGCAGGTGATTTTACAGGAAATAAGACAATAACAGTTATAGCTGGAATTGTCGGTTTATTTACTGGTATGGCAGCAATATACGATGCTATGGGTCAGATAATAAACGAATCATTCGGAAGAGAAGTTCTTCCTCTAGGTTAGTATTTGATTAAGAATTATTTCTTCGGATTTAATTCTACTCTATATTTGAATAATTATTGAACACTTAAAAGGTCAACTCCATACGGAATTGACCTTTTTTGTTTTTATATTTTACCGCTAAACTATTCTCCAACAACTTGGAAATAATCTTGAGGATGTAAACAAGCTGGACATACTTTTGGAGCTTTCTTACTCTCGTGCAAGAAACCACAGTTTAAACATTTCCAAACGACAACTCCATTACGCTCAAATACTCTTCCTTCATCGAGCTTAGTATAAAGAGTTCTAAAAGTAGTTTCATGAGCCTTCTCTGCATCGGCAATTGCTCTATACGCAGAAGCAATAGCTTTGAATCCTTCTTTTTCGGCAACATCAGCAAAATGAGGATACAATTCATCCCACTCTTCATGCTCTCCTTCTGCCGAAGCTTTTAAATTCTCTAGCGTAGTACCAATTTTACCAGCAGGGTATGTCGCTGTTATCTCTAAATCTCCACCTTCCAGAAATTTAAAAAATCTTTTGGCATGTTCTTTCTCATTCAATGCAGTTTCTGCAAAAATTTGAGAAATCTGAACTAAACCATCCTTCTTGGCTTGCTTAGCAAAATAATCATATCTCATTCTTGCTTGAGATTCACCAGCAAATGATTTCAATAAATTCTTCTCTGTTTCTGTTCCTTTTATACTTTTCATTCTTTCTATTATTTTTTGATTAATCAAATATACATAACTAATTTATATAGTTTACGAGATAACTATCAATTTATTCTATTTAAATATTTGTTTTCCATCGAATTTTACAATCAACCCCTAAAAAACTATTACTGACTTACCTATTGCTTTTCCTGATTCTAAATACCTGTGAACTTCCTTAAAGTTTTCTACAGTGAAACCATCCAGTTCTTTAGTTAAAGTAGATGAAATGACACCATCATCCATAAGTTTAGAAATAGAATTCAAAATATTATGTTGTTCTTCAATATCATCAGTATTAAACATTGATCTAGTAAACATAAATTCCCATGAATACGTGGCACTTTTCTGCTTAAGAATATCCAGATTAAGTTCTGATTTATTCTCTACAATTCCACAAACATGCCCTTGTGGTTTTATTAACTCACAAATACCATCCCAATGATAATCTACATCTGATAAATTAAGAATATAATCTACATTTTTATACCCTAGTTTGCGAACTGAATCCACCAAATCATAATGGTTAACAACTACATCAGCCCCCATCTCTAAGCACCAGTTAATAGTTTCTTTTCTTGATGCAGTAGCAATAACTTCCATGTTTGCAACTTTTTTAGCTAACTGAATTGCTATTGATCCAACTCCACCAGCACCGCCAATAATCAGAATAGACTTATTCGAATTATCTCCAACGCTTATTTTGAGCCTATCGAAAATTGCTTCCCAAGCTGTGAGTGAAGTAAGTGGCATAGCTACTATTTCTGCCGTAGATTTACTTTTTGGAGCTAACCCAACAATTCTTTCATCTATTAAGTGATACTCAGTATTTGTACCAGGTTTAGTAATATCTCCAGCATAAAAAACTCTATCACCTTCTTTAAACAAAACAACATCAGCCCCAATAGACTCAACAACACCTACAGCATCCCAACCAATTATTTTAGCTTCATCTAAAACAACATTTTTAGCACTATTTACTCTAACCTTGTAATCAACCGGATTAACAGATACTGCCTCTACTTTAACCAATAACTGATTACCTATTGCTACAGGCTTATCTATTTCTACTTCTATAAAGCTATCCTTTTCGTTTATTGGAAAAGAAGTCTTAAATCCTATTGCCTTCATTATACTTACTTTTTTATATTCAACAAACTAAAACTAAGGACTACAAATTTGGATAATCTGTAAATCCAACTTCATCTCCTCCAAACCATCCAATAGTTCTAAGTTCATTATATGGTCCATCGTTCTTGAAACGTTCAACTAAATCAGGATTTGCAATGTATAACCTTCCAAAACCTATCATATCTACCCAACCAGTTTCTAACATATCTTGGGCTCTCTGTAAATTATACCTGCCAGTTGCAATAATACTGTTTGTAAATGCAGCACGTAATTTAACTCTAAAAGAATCTGGTATTTCCGGAGCATCATCAAAATCAGCTTCACTTAAATGAAGATAAACAGCGTCTAAGTCGTTAATTCCTTTAGATGCTAAAGTAATTGCTTCCAGTATTTCTGGATCACCCATATCTTTAGCTGTAATAAAAGGAGCTAGTCTTACACCAGTTCTTTCAGCACCAACAGCTTCAACAACAGCTTTAGTTACTTCCAAAACAAAACGTACTCTATTTTCTATGCTTCCTCCATATTCATCTTTACGCTTGTTAGAATTACTTCTTAAAAACTGATCTATTAAATATCCATTTCCACCATGAATTTCTACTCCATCAAATCCAGCATTAATAGCATTCTTTGCTGCTACAGAATAATCCGTCACTATGTTTTTTATTTCATCTACAGATAATTCTCTTGGCATATCTGTTGGTAAAAAATTGGCTTCACCATCTTCTATTACATAAACATTTGTTTCTTTAGCCAAAATAGCACTAGGAGCTACAGGTTGCATTCCATTGACATGACTATTACTAACCCTGCCAACATGCCATAGTTGTAAAAATATTTTTCCTCCCTTTGCATGTACGGCACCTGTAACTAATTTCCAACCTGAAATTTGTTCATCAGTATAAATACCAGGTGTTAGAGAATAACCTTGCGCCTGTAGTGATATTTGAGTTGCTTCGGCAATAATTAGTCCAGCACTGGCTCTCTGAGAATAATAATCTGCATTTATTTTTGAAGGGATATCTCCTTTTTCAGTCCTACTCCTTGTCATTGGAGGCATAACTATCCTATTCTTCAAATCTATATTTCCTAACTGTACCGAATCAAACAAATTATTTATCATAACCTTTTTTCTTTTTCTAATTAATTACAATGCAAATTTAAGGCGACAATAACACATCTTTACTGTACAAATCGATTATAAGACTGTACATTTAAAGCATGAAAAGATTTAAACAATATTTACCTCTAGAAATACTAGAAATAAATGCTGACAGATGGGAGTATCCATTACACAATCACAATTATTTTGAAATTATATTCATAAAAAGCGGAAGAGGAACACATACAATTAACGATATTGTTTACGAGTACTCCCCTAGCGACATCTTCCTAATATCTCCAGAACAGTACCATATATTCGATATAAATAAAAAGACAAATTTTGTTTATTTAAAATTCACAGAACTGCTATTTGGCGAAGAAGGTAACCTATTTAACAAAGAAAAGTGGATGCAAAAAATGGAATACATACTTTTCAATCCGAATCTTACACACAACCAAATAAAATACGATACTACTGATAAAAGCAATATATTCAACCTAGTAGAAATTATACTAAAAGAGCACAATAACTACGACAGCTACAACGATGAAATCATTATAGACACATTAAGTCTAATATTGAACTTAATTGGAAGAAATATATTTAATAGCTATAAAGTAGATATCAAAAGCATAGAACACGAAAACTCAAGAGTTAACGATATATTATCATATATAAGACTTAATGTGTACAACTCAGAAAAAATGAAAATTGAATATTTGGCAGAGGTGTTCAATATGTCTAAAAACTACATTAGTATTTTTTTCAAAAAACAAACAGGTGAGTCCATACAGAAATATATTATTAACTACAGAATGAAACTTGCGGAAAATAGACTTCTGAAAACTAATTCAACAATATCAGAAATATCCTACGAACTAGGATTTGCCGATGAGAGCCACTTCAATAGGCAATTCAAGAAATATCACAACACAACACCAGGTAATTTTAGAGTTAAAAAATAAAATAACATCGTATAGGTTTTGTTTTAACAGTTGAAGTGACTATATTTAAACAACCACTAAAACCCACAAGATGAAACCATTAACACTAAAGCATTGCTTTATTATAGCGATAGCTGCCACCTTACTCACCTGTACATACAAAATCTGTATAGAATCCAATCATAATTCAATTATCTCTAACTTACAATCCAAAAGCATTACTCCATGCCTAGATAATTTGTTAGATGATAGTGATTCCGATAACCCTATCGCTACCATTAATTACAACAAATCGACATTTAGTAATCTAATGACTGATTAATACAATCATTATTCACTTCAATGCCACCTACCCAATAAAAATTGGGCATCGAGCTATGCGCTAAAGTTACTTTAAGCATAAGCGTTCAGCCAAACATTATTTGTAGGAGCTTCTAAAGTCGCTCTACAAACAATAGCTTCACAACTTATCCTAAAAATAAGCTAACGCTCCTATCTCTGGTGGAAGAATTAGTTACGGGTTACGGGAATCTATACAAAATTAATAGCTTTAACGTGAACAGTCTACATAACAACAACACAAAGACCAACCACAAAAACATCGAGTAAGTCGCGTAGCGACGAACCATAATAAAAGTATGATACTTCAGTATCATACAAACAAAAAAATCCCCCACAAAAAAGTAGAGGATCTTCAAAAATATATATTCTAAATATTATTTAGCAGGAGGAGGTAAAAGTACACCATCAATTACATGTACGTAACCATTGGTAGCTTTAACAGATGCTAAAACTTTATTTCCATTTACGTAAGTTACTCCATCTTTAATCTCTACAACAACTTTTTCTCCAGTAGCTTGTCCAATACCCATAACACCTTTAATATGATCGGCATCGTAGTTACCTGGCGCAGCATGATATTTAATAATTGCAGCTAATTTATCCTTATTCTCTGGTTTGAGAAGATCAGCCAAAACACCTTCTGGTAATTTATCGAAAGCTGCATTTGTTGGAGCAAAAACAGTTAGTGGTCCTGCATTTGCCAAAACATCTTCCAAGCCTGCTGCCTGAATCCCTGCCACCAATGTAGTAAGGTCTTCGGTAGCCATAGCTAGCTGAA
>JAGLEB010000010.1 GCA_023145275.1 Flavobacteriales bacterium
AAACCACCTGCGAATTTAAGGTATAACAATATATTAAGATGATAGCCATTGTTTTTTCACTACATTAGTAAAAATTATCTATCAATCATGGAATATATTTTTTCTTGGGAAAATTGGATATACCTCGGTATTATCCTTTTTATTATTGAAATTTTCACCCCTAGCTTTGTTGCAGCATGCATCGCAATTGGAGCTTTCTTTGCTGGTATGTTTGCATATTTTGACGCTTCTATTTCAGTTCAGCTATTTGTGTTTTCTGTAGGCACTTTAGCTTCCTTTTTTGCTATCAGACCCTATGTATTAAAGCGCATATACCAATCTAGCGATATAACTAGAACTAACGCCGACTCCTTAATAGGTCGTACCGGAAAAGTAAATCAAACTATCAACAACGATTTAAATCACGGTAGAATTTCGATTGATGGCGATAACTGGAGAGCTATTTCGCAAGATGGCTCAATAATAAAAAAAGGAGATAATGTAAGCGTACAATCCATTGAAAGTACCATCTTAATTGTAAAACTTAATAAAAATTAAAAATGACTACCATTTCTATAATCTTCGTCTTTCTAGCAATATTCGTTATTTCACTAGTCGTTCTAGGTGTAAAGATTGTTCAACAATCAGAAACAATTATTATTGAAAGACTTGGTAAATACCACAAAACCCTTCAATCAGGATTCAACGTCATCATCCCTGTTGTTGACAAGCCTAGAGACATTATTTGGCGTTATACACAAGAAGGTCCCGATGGCGCTATTTATTCACAGCATATTGCAAAACAAAGAATAGACTTAAGAGAGGCTGTTTATGATTTTCCTAAGCAAAATGTTATTACTAGAGATAACATCGTTACAGAAATAAACGCATTGATTTACTTTCAGATTATGGATCCTAAGAGGGCAGTTTATGAAATTTCAAATTTACCACAAGCCATCGAAAAGCTTACTCAGACCTCATTGAGGAATGTTATTGGCGATTTAGATTTAGACCAAACTCTTACATCTAGAGATACTATCAACAATAAACTACAGGAAATACTTGACGACGCAACAAATAAATGGGGTGTAAAAGTAAACCGTGTTGAACTCCAAGATATTAATCCTCCTCGTGATATTAGAGATGCAATGGAGAAACAAATGCGTGCAGAAAGAGACAAACGTGCTGCTATACTAGAGGCAGAAGGAAATAAAAGAGCTGCTATTTTACAGGCTGAAGGAGAAAGAGAGTCTGCTATAAAGAGGGCTGAAGGATATAGGGAGTCTCAAATTTTAGAAGCAGAAGGACAAGCAAAAGCACGTGTTGAAGTTGCACAAGCTGAGGCTGTGGCTATAGAAAAAATTAAGGTGGCAATTGATAAGGGCGATCCTATAAATTATCTAATTGCTGTAAGATACCTTGAGACACTAAAAGAAATGACTTCAGGAAAAGATAATAAAACAATTTATTTACCATACGAAGCTTCAGGAGTTCTGAGTTCATTAGGTGGTATAAAAGATATTTTAAGCAAAAACTAATAGCATATTAATGGATCCGATAATTAATTTAAGTAATATTATTAGAAATTTCCCTCTAGGAACTGATGTTGTAAAGGTTCTTAAGGGAATTTCTTTAGAAATAAAAAAAGGTGAATACGTTGCCTTAATGGGGCCATCTGGTAGTGGCAAATCTACACTTATGAATCTGTTGGGCTGTTTAGACACTCCAACTTCTGGCTCGTATATTTTGAATGGAAAAGATGTGAGCCACCTGAGTGATAACGATCTTGCTGAAATTAGGAATAAAGAAATTGGATTTGTTTTTCAAACATTCAACCTCCTGCCCCGCTCTACTGCCCTCGATAATGTTGCACTTCCGATGATATACGCTGGAAAGCGCGAAAAAGAAAGGATTGAGCGAGCAGAAGAAGTACTTAGAAACGTTGGTTTAGGTGATAGAATGGATCATAAACCCAACCAACTTTCGGGAGGACAAAGACAAAGAGTTGCAGTAGGAAGAGCTCTAGTAAACAATCCTTCGATAATTTTAGCTGATGAACCTACAGGAAATCTAGATTCGAAAACTTCTATTGAGATAATGGGCCTTTTTGACAAAATTCACGCAAATGGAAATACCGTGATTTTAGTTACACACGAAGAAGATATTGCAATGCACGCTCATAGAATAATTAGACTAATTGATGGAGAAGTATCATCAGACATATTCAACGAAAACCATATAGGGTAGCTCTAAAAACTACTTTTGAAATATTTACTTTGTGTTTTTTTT
>JAGLEB010000100.1 GCA_023145275.1 Flavobacteriales bacterium
CCAGTATCTACACCGTAGGTTTGAACACTAGTAAGATTTTTGGGTTGCCATTTCTCATCACTAGGGTTTTCTTTTACCCAAGCTATGTTGTTTGTACCAAAATTATTGAAAGATGTAATATCTAAGCTAATAACACCAAAATTATAACTCACTCCAAAATCAAAATTCAAAGCCTCCTCTGGTAGTAAATCAGGATTACCGATATTAGCCGGTCCGGCATAATACAAATCTGTAAATGTTGGTAACCTCAAAGATTTATTGAAGGAAGTCATTATTTTCCAATTATCATTAAATTGGTAATTAACATCCAGTCCAGGGTAAACATTAATCTTTTCGACATAGGCAGTATTGTTATTAAGCATCAGCGAAACAATAGTACTAAAGCCATTATGCTTGTATGAGTGCTCTAGAGATAAGGATGTGTTTAATCGCGAATCTTCTTTATCGTAATAGGCATCAGAATTGAACCAAGCTTCTTTTTTTTCGGCCATTGGATTTCCTAAAACATTACTAGCTATATGCTCATATCGCATATCAAGGCCTAGAGTTGTATTACCTATATTGCTTGCAAATAGCACTTTAGTGTTTCCACCCAATACATTTGAAAGGTGATAATTATGACTAGCATACCACGATGGCGCCTCCTCATTATCTCTAAAAAGCTCAAACCTATCGGAATGCATACTCCAATAGATATTAGAATTAGTACTAATATTGCCGAAAGAACTAAAATTAACACTAGCCAGCAATGACTGAGTCTCCTCGAATTGATTTGGATATTTTGCAGTATAGAAACTCTGTGCTCCAAACTCCTTATTAGCAGCTCCTACTTGCCATTGGAAAAATGACTTATCTAATATATACTTTCCATTGTAATAAACCGAGGTTCTATTAAAATCGGTGTTTTTTGAATATCCTGATGATTGATCGTGACTTACTGCTATAAAATGCTTCACTTTTCTGCTGACAATATTAGCAGATGCACCCACGTTAAAAAGGCCAAAATCACCTACTACTACTTTTGCACTTGCACTATTTTCGCTTGATGATTTAGTAATTATATTTATTACGCCACTATAAGCATTGGCTCCATAACTTTGCGAACCAGCACCATTGAGAATCTCAACACGCTCGATCTGATCAAATGAAATTGGTAAGTTTAAATTGTGATGACCAGTTTGTGGATTTGTGATATTTATGCCGTTAAGCATTATCAAAGTCTGGTCAAATGTTCCGCCACGAATAGAAATATCAGCTTGAACATCGTTGTTTCCTCTCTGACGGAGGTCTAATTGCGAGATATTGTTCAGAATATCCTGCACACTCTCTATAGGTGCAAATTTTAATTCCCGACTGCTAATAACGCTAATTACTCTAGAAGGAACCTCAAAAACTTGTAGTGTTTCTGGCTCAACGAGTTCTACCTCATCAAGGTAATAGTCTGATGATGTACTCTTGTTTTTTTCTTCCTGAGCAACAGCATTTGCAGGCATAAACGTAGAACTTAAAAGCATAGAAAGTCCCGAAATCTTAATGATTTTATTCAAACTATTGAATATTGCGTAAGAATCTCGAGACCATCGGCTAAAGTAACTAGTTGATTGTCCTTTAATTTTTTGTTGCATTCTTAACTCTATTTTATTTGTAACATGAGATACATAAAACTCATTTCGACAAATATATTACTTATACAAAGCTAACAAAAGCAATAAACCACTATTTTTGCAGCATGAATAAAAAAAGATTTATCATTTTACTAATTGCTTTGATAGGATTATTTCTATATCCTTTTCACGGTGCAGACCCAATTAATTATATAGATCACAAAAGCAGTGAATTAAAAACGGAAAAAGTTCCGGGTGAATATTGGTTAAATTGGCTCTACAACAATCCAGTCGGCGAGCTGTCTTTAGATGCATTTGTAAAACGCAAAGCCCTATCGGAATGGTATGGCGATAAAATGGATTCTCCAGAGTCGGCAGAAAAAATAGCCGGTTTTGTAAAAGAATATGGAATAAACTTAAGCGAATCTCAGAAACAAGAGTTCACTTCGTTCAACGATTTTTTCTACCGAAAGCTAAAAGTAGATGCTCGACCATACGACAAGGATTCTACAATTCTAATTTCACCAGCCGATGGGAAGTTGTTTGCATATACCGATGTTTCGAAGCAAGATTTTATAGTTAAGGGCTATAAGTTCAATCTCGAAGAATATCTCCAAGATGAAAAACTGGCAAAACAATTCGAAGGTGGAAGCTTAATAATTGTACGTTTATGCCCAACAGACTATCACAGATTACATTTTCCATTTAGTGGAACAATAAAACAAGAGAATAAAAAAATTGAAGGTGATTTATATTCTGTTTCACCAATTGCTATTAGACACAAGGTGAGATTGTTTTGTATGAATAAACGAGAGTATACCTTACTTAATAGTGATGTATTTGGTGATGTTGTATATTCAGAAGTTGGTGCGACTATGGTGGGATCTATCATACAAACACATATTAGTAAAACGTTTGAAAAATCGCAAGAAAAAGGATACTTCAAATTTGGAGGTTCTACGGTAATTATGCTTTTCGAAAAAGGCGAGATAACAATAGACCAAGATTTGCTCGACAATACAAGTAAGGGACTAGAAACGGCTGTATTGATGGGTGAAACTATTGCAAGAAAAAAACAATAAGATGACAATTTCATTAGCTAAGAAAGAACAATTAAACGAGATACATTCACTAACAAATGCATGTGCATTAGATCTTGTTTCTAAAGATATATATCAATGGAACGAGCACTACCCTCCTCTAGATAAACTTGCTAATGACATTTCGCGCGGAGAACTTTATTGTTTGACTGAGGAAAACACCATCCTAGGAATTATAGTGATAACAGAAATTGAAGACAAAGAGTATAAAGATATAGAGTGGCTCACAGAAAAAGAAAGCAGTATATATATTCATCGTTTAGCAACACATCCAAATTTTCAAGGAAAAGGATATGCACGGGAGCTCATGGACTTTGCCGAAGGATTTGCAATGGCTTCAGGATACAAGAGCGTAAGACTTGATACTTTTAGTGAAAATACTCGAAACAACAAATTCTACAAAAGCCGAGGGTATAAAAAGTTAGGAGATATATTCTTCGTAAATCAAAGTATTCACCCTTTTCACTGCTACGAACTGATACTTTAATGGCTCAAGAAACTAGAATATCTCTGAAAGATATTAACAAATTGGCCCTGCCAGCTATTATGGCCGGTATTGCCGAGCCACTAATCTCCTTAAGCGATATTGCAATTGTAGGAAACGTTCCCAACAATGCCACAGAAGTACTTGCTGCAGTAGGTATTGCAGGATCATTTCTTTCGGCATTAATCTGGGTTTTGGCACAGACAAAAACAGCTATCTCAGCAATTGTATCACGATATTTAGGTGCTGGAAAATTAGTTGAGGTAAAAACTCTTGTCCCTCAAACAATTTACATGAATCTACTACTGAGCTTTTTGGTGTACTATGTAACATCAATTTTCGCTCATGAGATTTTCAGATTATACAACGCTGAAGGTTTAATACTAGAATATGCCGTTTCTTACTTTAAGATTCGTGCTTTTGGATTTCCATTTACACTAGTCACCTTCTCCATTTTTGGAGTTTTTAGAGGGATGCAAAATACAATTTGGGCAATGTATATTTCTATTTTTGGAGGAATAGTAAACATCGCTTTAGATTTTATACTAGTATTTGGATACAGTTCTATTCCGCCTATGGGCATCGAAGGTGCTGCCTATGCAAGTTTGATCGCACAATTTTCAATGATGATGATAAGTCTTTTCATCTATTTAAAATATACTGAATTCAACCTAAAGTTTAAATTCAATATTCACCCTGAGCTTGCAAATCTTATAAAAATGAGCTTAAACTTGTTTATCAGAACTGCAGCACTAAACTATGCAATATACCTTGCAAATAAATTCTCTACTGGCTATGGAAACGAATATATTGCTGCACAAACTATAGCTATGAACATTTGGTTATTCTCATCTTTCTTTATTGATGGTTACGCCAATGCTGGAAATGCAATGTCAGGGAAATTATTGGGGGCAAAAGACTATAAACGACTGTGGACACTGGGAATAGATCTTAGTAAATACAGCATGTTTGTAGCAATATTACTTGGTGGAGTGTATGCTATTCTCTATCATCAGTTAGGTAGACTATTTACTTCGGAAGAAGCAGTTTTAGATATTTTCTACAATGTTTTTTGGGTGGTTATAGCTATGCAGCCAATTAATGCAATTGCCTTTACCTTCGATGGAATTTTTAAAGGACTTGGCGAGGCAAAATACTTAAGAAATGTACTACTCGTAGCAACGTTTGTAGGCTTTGTCCCTACTATATATATCGCAGATTATTACGGTCTTAAACTTTATGGTATTTGGCTCGCATTTACTGTTTGGATGTTAATTAGGTCCTTGAGTTTAGTATTTAAATTCAGAATAAAATACTTGAATTGATTTGGTGCTACTTATCGCAGACTTGGAATGTAATGAGAATAGTTGAAGAAACTGAAAAAAATATAATTAAGAGATCATATTCTCATATCAGCTAATTACACCTTAAGCAATATACCCTATTGTGAAGTTTTCTTGATAGAATTATGATACATCAATATATCTAGTTGTATATGTAACTTATTATATGACAACAACAATTCTTAAAACAACTGGATGAAAAAACATACTCTTCTAGGGTACAGCCACTTATACATTAAATTACAACATTAGTTTTATCATTAAACCTCAAAGACTAAGCTTTTTATAACAAAAAATAGCCGCAATAAATCGCGGCTATTTTTTAATGAACTGTGATAAAATCTTATTTTATCACCACAAAAGAGGATACTACAATCAGTAATACAGCTCCAACAGAGATTAATAGATACATACGTTTTGGAATTTAGTTATTTTTTACACTAATAAATATACAAAAAAAGTAATTAAAATACTACCCTAACAGTACAGTATTTTTCAATTGTCTTGTAATGAATGTAATATAAGTAAACTAAGGCATTACGAAACATTTTGTAATAATTATGTGAAAGAAATGTTAAAATATCAACTACGCTTTGTACTAAATTTTGGATTATTTTCGCCTAAAACAAATTATTTATTGAAAGAAAATACACAATTATTTAGTTATCA
>JAGLEB010000101.1 GCA_023145275.1 Flavobacteriales bacterium
GGAATGGAAAAACACATTTCGATTTCACTTACTATAACATGAATAGTTACAATCAAATTGTAACAGCAAGGGTATCGCCTACTTCAGGTTTCGTAATGATGACTTTCAACGCAGGAGATATTACTAATAAGGGTATAGAGATGTTCTTAAATCAAAAGATTATCGAGAACGATGACTTTACTTGGGACTTAGGCGTTAACTATTCTTATAACAGATCGTTATTGTCGAACTTACCAGACTACATGTCTAGAATGGTAGTTACACAGGGCCAGGTAATAAGTTCTGCTGTTCCATCTTCAGCAGTTGGTCAGCCAGTAACAGGTATTGAAGGAACTGTATATCTTAAAAATAAAGAAGGAAAGGTTGTAGTAGACGAGAAAGGTTTGCCTAGAATCGGAACTTACAAGTTAGATGAGAATGGTGATTATATTGTTGGGAGTAATGGAAAGTATAAAATAGATTACCAAAGACAATTTTTGGGAGATAGAGAACCTGATTTCATGTTAGGTATTAGTAATAACTTCACATATAAAAACTTTGATTTCGGTTTCCTATTCGATATTCGTAAAGGAGGAGATGTTATTAATGCCACTGCTTCAACTATGACGGGTTATGGTATGAGTGAGTCTGTGGGTAATCACAGAAATGAAGTAATAACAATCGATGCTGTTGTTGAGCAAGATGGTGGTGGATTTAATGATAATATCGAGGATGTTGTTGTAGATAGAACTTTCTATAGTCGCTACAACGCAATTGGAGAGAATTATGTAGAAGATGGTTCTTGGGTGAAACTTCGTAATATTAGATTAGGCTATACTGTTAATACTAGTAATACATCACTTGTAAGAAAGTTGAGCTTTGCTGTTACAGCAACTAATGTTTGGATGTGGACTAGTTATTCTGGAGGAGATCCTGAAACAAATTATGGTGGTTCAGGTGTTGGAGGAGCTGGTACTCAAGGATTAGATTATTTTAATACTCCAACTGTGCGAACTGTAAGTTTCAACCTTAAAGCAAGCTTTTAATTGATAGCGATATGAAAAAAATAAGTTTATATATTTTAATGTTAATTGGTCTTGTATCAACAACTTCGTGCGAGAAGTTTTTAGATGTAAATGACGACCAAGATAGACCTTTTACAAGTACTCCAGACAGTTTGTTGCCTGCAGTAATTGGAAACCTTGCAGTATCTCATTATGATCACGGGGAAACTACAGCCTACTTTACTCAGCAAGTTGCTACGTTTAGTGGTTGGAGTAAATATAAAGATAGATGGGATTATGTTGATGCTAACCGTATTGCTCAATGGCGTCGTCATTACCACGATATAGGTATTAATGCAATGCACGTAGTAGAGTCTTCAAAAGAACTAGGAAATGCGGATAATTATATTGCAGTGGCAAAAATTTGTTATGCATCTAGTACTCTAATGACATCCGATTTGTTTGGAGATATTGCTTACGATGAAGCCTTCAAAGGGAAGCCTTATGCAAAGTACGACGACAACGAGTATGTGTACGAGAAAGTGATGGAAGGACTAGATGAAGCAATATCGATGATTGATGGTATTTCATCTGTTCAGTTAGAAATGACTTATAATCAAGATAATGTATTTGGTGGTGATTTGGAAAAATGGAAAGCTTATGCTTTAGCACTTAAAGCTAGATTGTCTCTTCATTTAACACCTAATGTTAATTCAGATTATTCAACTGTAATTTCTTATACAGAAGCTGCTTTAAATGCAGGATTCGAAAATACTGCCTACGATTACAGCAAAGGAGATCCTAGCGAACTATATCAAGTAAATCAATGGGGTAGTTCTATTGCACGTCCATCTTGGGATTTTCAAGCAAACGTTCTTAATAAAAGTGCTGTAACAGATTTCTTTTTAATAAAAGCATTAAAGTTCGATATTGATGAAAATAAATCAATCGATCCTAGGGCCGAAATGTTAATTAATGGTTTGTTAACAAAGAGTTATAAATACGTGATTTCTGGCGAAGGTAAACCTGCTGGAGTTGAGGATTCAGAATTTCCAAACTTGTATGGTAACTATATCACTAGAGATGACGCAAAGTTGAATTTCTTTTCAAAAGAAGAATTATATTTTATTCTAAGTGAAGCTTACTATTATTCTGATAAAACTAAGGCATTCGATAATTTTAAATTAGGAATAGAGGAGCATATGGCTCATGTAGGTGTTGTAGATCAATCTGCAATAGATGCTTTTATGGCATCTAGTTATATTCCTCAAAATTCTTCGGAGTTGAAGTTGTCCGACATAATGATGCAAAAGAATGTTGCACTATATTTGCATCACGAGGCTTGGGTTGATATGCGTAGATATGGTTATGACGATAATATCTATAGAGGATTAAAGCGTCCTAGAAATCTTGTTTGGTATTTTTCTGAAGAAGCAGATGATGTTTGGATAGAAAGATTACCATATGATACACAAACCGAGGAGATTTTTAATAAACCTCAGTTGGTAGAAATGGGAGCTTATCAGAACCCAGATTGGTTGAAGAAAAAATTATTTTGGGCTAAGTCGAACTAGTCAAATATTAAAGTTTTAAGATATGAAATTATTAAAATTTATAAGTCTTTCAATTCTTGCTGTTTCTCTTTTCTCATGCGAGAAAAATGATTTCTTAGCAGATTTAGGCCCATCAAAGGGTTTCGCTGCAAGTGTGAATATGGAGACTCAGAGTGAGATAGTGTTAGCGGGTAAAAAGTTAAACATACCAGTTGTTTATTGGATGAAAGAGGGTGTATTTACCGATCTAAGTCTAAATCAAACACAAGATAGTATTGTAGAAATGGCTTTAACAGGTGTTGCAAATACCGACTTTTACTACGAGCATTTATTTGCTGGGGAAATTCTAGAGCAGGAAAAGTATAATTCTGCAATGCATAGCGAAGGTAGTTGGAGTAATGCTTATTATGGGTATAGAATCAAAACTAAATATACTGTTAGTAGAGATTTGAAAATTAAGAATTACAACAGCACACAAAAAGCATCATCATATATTTCTACTGAGATGTATAACGAAATGTATGAAGACTTTGCATTGCAAATGAGCGATGCACAGCTTGCTCAAATTTTAGTTACAGATAATGCAATAATGACTCAAGCCGAATTTGATTCATGTTTTGATGATGAAGGTAGCTTAACTACGGAAGGGATGGAAAAATTAGTTTTGGCTTTTTCATCTGTACCAAATGAGAGCATAGTAGGAAGTTCTCCAAAGGTTAAAAGAATTACAGAAGTTCAATTACAGTATTTTGTAGAGAATGATAAAAATAACATTGGGAAATCAAATGTTGTTAGTTTTATAGTGAAATAAATTAGTAAACAATTATAATAACAATTAAAAAAAAACGATAAATATGAAGACAATTAAACAATTATTTATGTTGTTGGCACTTGTGGGTGTAGTTGCAACATCATGTAAAAAAGACGAAGAAACTCCCAAAGATCCTTTCGATACTTTAGATTTTCAAGTAAGTCCTGAAGATGCTGGTATAAATGAGAGAGTTGAATTTTCAGCCAACAACACAACGTTAGGAAGTAAGTATGAGTACAAGTTGGTATCTGAAGGTTTTGAAGAAACTGTTGTAGCAAATAATGGCGTTGCTAGTTATAATTTTGATACAGAAGGTACCTATATAGTTACATTAACTGTTGATGGTAGACTTGCTAAACCTGAGCATATGGTTGATGTAAGTGCATCAAACTATAAGTCTGCTAAAAAATTATATGTTTCTACTTTAACAAATATTTTCGAAGTAGACATGTCGGCAGAAGTATTAGAAGCTGTAGATACTGATTTAAAAGCTGGTACTAATGCTCTTACTGTTAAGTGGGCAAACGATAAGCTTTTTATCTTTGAAGCTGGCTTACAAGTAGGATGGTCTGGTTACACAGATTATGACGGAGATGAAGGTTCTATTAAAACTTTCGACCCTGCTTCTTTTACAACTACAACTTTAATTACTTTCACAAAGAAAGCTTATGATGATGCTTTTTATGGTTATGTAGATGATAACAATGTTTATTGGGCAGACCGTAATTTTGATATATCTGCTATTCCTGTAGATTCTCAAGATAAAGTGTTTAAGTACGATCCACTTCCAAATGGAGGAGATACTCAAGGTCAGTACAACGACGAAAATGATTATCCTCCAATGATTACATCTACAATGATGGCTGATATGTTTGGTATTCAAACTTATGCATATAATGGTGGATTCGAAAAAGTTGGAAATCAATGGTTCATCGCTAAGAACTCTCATGAGTCTGGTGGTTTGTATATAGTTAACGATAATGATGGTACTTATACAGCTGATAGAGCAATTCTTACAGAGTACAATATTTCTACTTTTGCTGTTGTTGGAGATCAAATATTTTTTGTTGATAACAGAGAGAAAGGATTAAATCCTGTTGGAGTTTATGTAACTGATTTAGGAGGAGAAGAAGTTAAGTTGATTGATGGTTCTGTAGGTAAGCAAATTGCTTCTTCTGACGTACATGCTACTATTATAGCAGACGAAGAAGAAGGTTATGTTTATTGGACTTATAGAGCTGATACAGGTCTTAATCCTGATGATAAATCTGGAATAAAAGCTTTCCCAATTGCTTATTCTGATGATGATGATTTATCTGATGAGGTTGCTTTAATCGTTGAGGTTGCTGAGCCATTAGGTATTGCTTTAGCACCAGTTTACGAGTAAAAACACTCAAATTTAGCTTTTGATACAAAACCTAGAGTTAACGCTCTAGGTTTTTTTTTACTCAAGAATAGAAGGTGTATAAAATACACTTATTCTTTATGTAATTTAGATGTTATTATGCTACTCTATAATGGGTTAAATACTTGAATTTGTTTATCGTGATTGTTTGTATTTCTGTCTAGTGGATTAGTATGAATGTCTAATTAATTATCTACAGTCTCGATATATTCTTAATATTGATATAGATTTAAAAAGGTGTTGTATTTACACCGATAACCAATTTATTTATATTATGAAAAAATTATTACTTAGTGCTGCTTTTGTAGCAGCTACGTTGTTCAGCTCGAATGTGGCTGCACAATGTGATCCTACTGCAACTAGCACAGCAGACGTATTTGTTAGATACGTAAAAATGGTTGATGTTTCAACGGGAGCTGTCCTTTTAGTAAACGAAACGGATGTTGATACTGATAATGGTTACGGCGATTATACTGCTTTAACAGGAATGGACGTGTCATCAGAAGGTTCGTATAAAATGATGCTTAGAGGTAAGCTAGGTATTGATAATGTTGCTATTCCTACTTTTTGGAAAGTTTATATTGATATAGACAAAGATGGAAAGTTTGATGGAGCTAATGAAGAAGTTATTAGCAAAACTGATGATGCATGGGGTTACAATGGATTTACAATGCCAGTATTAGGAAATGGAAGTTTTAAACTTCGTGTAATGTATAGTGCTGCAGCAATCGCTAGTCCTTGTGATGATATCGTAGCAGGTGAAATTGAAGATTACACAATTTATGTAGGAGATAAAGCTCCTTATACTGTTGATGATGCATCTGCAGTTAAAATGAATAATAATGTTATTGTTGATGTTTTAGCAAATGACAAAAAAGGTACTAATGATTTCGCATCTATTATTATTGTTGATGCTCCTACAAATGGTGTAGCTGTTATTAATGCTGATAATACAATTACTTATACTCCAACTGCTGATTATTTAGGTAGTGATACATTTACTTATACAGTTACCGATTCTAAAGGTCTTGTTTCAGATAAAGCTACTGTTACTATTTCTGTTGTACAGATTGATGGTCTTGTAAAAATAATTGAAGATTTCGAATCTGGTAGAGGTTTATTTGATAGAGATGTTGCTGGTTCTGGACAGTCTATGGGCCTTGAGCAATTGCCTCCTGAAGTTGATGCTGAAGTTTACTTATATGGAGCTCAATCTTTAAAGGCTACTTATCAAGATGGTTCTAGTGCTACTATTCCTGGAGATTTCGCTTGGTATGATAGATTTGGAGTAAACCATTGGGCAAATGTTGCTCCTGCTGATATCACAGGAATTGATGCTGCTTCAGAATTATATTTAAGTCTTAGCATTAAAACTACTACAGCTTCTTATGGAGCTAAAGTTTCTTTCTTGATTAAATCTGGTGGTTTTTATATACAATCTGTACCTGTGTTATTAGGAAACCACGACACAAACTGGAACCTTATTCAGGTAGATTTAAAAGATGCTGCTCAATGGACTGATTGGACTGTACCTACTGCTGAAGGTGGAACTAACACAATCGTTGGTGGATCTAATGGTGTTGTTGCTGATGTAGCAATGGTAAATGCAATTATTATTGAAGGAACAAACGATTCTCCTGATATGATCCTTAACCTAGATAACCTTATGGTGACTAGTATTGCATTAATTGCTCCAGAAGTAGATGTTCCAACAGAAAACCTTTCTGCTGCAACTTTAGATTTAGCAAAAGTAAATGCTTACCCTAACCCAGTAGCAAACACTTTAAATTTAGATTTATCTAAAGAAGTTTCTTCTGTGACTATTTTCTCTGCAATTGGTTCTGTAGTTTATACTAACGAAACTCCAACTAAAAACCTTGCAATTGATACTCAAGCTTGGAAAGCTGGAATGTACTTTGTGTCTGTAAAAGAAGGAAATAATACTCAAACATTGAAAGTTATCAAGTAATCTGATACTTTAATATTTATATTGAAACCTCAAGGCTTTGCCTTGAGGTTTTTTTGTATTACCTTTAGATGACTTTAGTTATCTAAAAATTTCGAGTCTATGTAAAATATTGTGGTGAACTAAATATGATGTTAAATATTTCTATACCCACAACAAACGCCATAGCCCCATAATTTTCATAACCAAGATATTCATTTTATCGAGTTTTCTTGTTGATCAGTCGTGAAGACCCCTCTAGGTGTCTAAATAGTTTCATTACTTCATTTTATTGAAGCATATTTGTTTAGTAGAACAATCAAAAGCTTTCAGCCCTGAAAATATGCAAGTAAAATACTTTCCATACTCTTTAAAATTAGCTAAGGTATTTAAGATATCTTACGAAGCTCGTACCGAACAACCAACACTTATTGTTGAGTTGACTCATAACGGGGTTAAAGGCTATGGCGAAGCTACTGCAATTTCTTATTATCACGTAACGCTAGATCAGATGGTAGATAAGCTAAAAGAGCTTACTCCATTTTTAGAATCTTATGTGTTTTCTACACCAGACAAGCTTTGGGACGAAATTTCTCCATTGTTAATTAATGGTCATTCGTTTTTATTATCTGCCATTGATTGTGCAGCTCACGATATATTCGGCCAGATTAATAAGGAAAAACCTCATGAACTTATTGCAGATAGCTCTAAGGAATTGCCTTTGTCTAACTATACTATAAGTATTGGTTCTGCTAAGGAAATGGTTGATCAAATTCTTGATAAACCTTGGCCAGTATATAAGCTAAAGCTTGGAGCAGATACAGATCCAAATGTGCTTTTAGAAATCAGAAAAGTTACCAATTCTAGTTTACGTATTGATGCTAACGCTGCTTGGGATTTAGAAATAGCAACAAAGTGGTTGCCATTTTTGTTAGAATCTGGAGTTGAGCTAGTAGAACAACCTTTTGCGATTGATAACACAGATGATCTTGATGAATTTAGAAAAATTTGCTCTATACCAATTGTTGCAGATGAATCTTGTCAGAAAGAAGAAGATGTAGAGTTTTGTGCAAGACATTTCGATGCTATAAATATCAAACTTATGAAATGTGGAGGATTAACTCCTGCCATAAGAATGGTGAAAAGAGCACGAGAACTTAAGCTTAAATTGATGGCCGGTTGTATGACCGAGTCTTCTGTAGGTATTTCTGCAATGACTCAAATTGCTACAAGTCTCGATTATATCGATGCTGATGGAGCAATATTATTGTCAAATGATCCTGCTGTGGGTGTCGAAATCATTGAAGGTAAAATTATGTATCCTAATTCTTATGGTTTAGGAATTAAGTTGAAAAAAGATATTTTAAAATAATAACAATATTATGTTATATAGAAGACTAATTATTATTGCAGCTATTGCACTTGGGTTAAACTCTTGTAGTAACGATAATTCTGCATCCCTGAAAAATGAAATAGATAAATCTATTGATACTCTTAAGGAAAAAGAATCTTTTGATAAGGCTGATAATGTATTTGAATATAGTTTAGATACATTAAAAGATAGTAAACTTGTGTTGAATATTAAATCTACTGATGTAGAGTTGGCAAAAAAAGCTGTAAAAATTGCGAAAAAACACAAAATAGAATCCAATGTTACTTCATTACCCGAAGTAGAATTGAAGGGTACACCTTTTGCAGTTGTAAATACATCAGTTGCAAATATGCGTGTTCGTCCATCTAGATCTTCAGGAATGGCTACACAGGTTACTATGGGGATGAAACTAGAACTTATTGATCATAAGGGGAAATGGTATAGAGTTAAAACTCCACAGGGATATATTGCATGGATTGTTAAGTCTTCGTTTACTTTGTTAACAAAAGAGGAGTCCGATAAATTAAGTGCTCTACCTAAAGCTATGGTTATTGTTTCTTCTACCTATGCGTACAATAGTGAAAATAAATCACGAGTTGAGTCAGACTTAGTATATGGTAATGTTGTGGTTTTGAATAGTAAAGGAAAAGAATGGTCAAGTATTACCTTGCCTGGAGATAGAGAGCTAGTAGTGAAAACGAGTGATATTGTTGAATTAGATAAATGGCAACAGAATGCTCGTTTTGATGAAGAAAAACTATTGAGAACTGCTTATGATTATATGGGCCAACCGTACTTATGGGGTGGTAATTCTTTTAAAGGAATTGATTGTAGTGGATATTCAGCTGCTATATATTATTCAATGGGTATTCTATTGCCTAGAGATGCTTATCAGCAAGCAACACAAGGCGATCATATAGACTTTAAACTAGGGGAGAAGGATGGTTTTAAAAACCTTAAGATTGGTGATTTATTGTTTTTTGGAGGTAAGAGAGTTACTCATGTAGCTATTTGGTTGGGAAATAATGAATACACTCACAACTCAAGTACTTACGGTAGAGTTTACGTATCGAGTGTTGATCCGGAAGCGAAAAACTATAATCAGAATTTAGTAGATATTATTTTAGATGTTAGAAGAATAAACGGAAGTAAAAATTTAGATAGGATTATAGATCTAAAATCGAATAATATTTGGTTGTAGAAAGAAAATATCTATCAGCTGATTGACCTTCTGTGGTTTTTCATGATAAAATATATAGTAATAGAAATCCATTTGCGGATTTAAGGTAATATATAAAGTTATTTGTTGGTTAGTATGTCAACACTTTGTTGTTGATTTTTGTGGATTGGTTTTAGGACCAATTAAATGTGTGTTTTATTTGGCACATTTCTGAGGATTTGTGCCAATGTAAAATTAGAAGATATAAAAGTAATGTTGAGTTGTTTTTTCAATTTGATATGTGTGTGTGAATATGGCATAATTGGTTTCAGTTATGCCATTATTCATTTATAAGAATAGCTGTTTTTTACTGTAGCATTCCTTGTTCTCCAATATTTTGATAACCAATATAGAACCTGTCTACCGATATGTAGGTATGGAATATCAATATATGAACTTTCTACTATTCGTATTGAGCAGAGTCATCCTCACAAAAAAAACATTATTTTTTTGGTCTCTACCACTAATTTAATGGTAATACAAAATAATGTTTAAAGTAATTAATAAGCTAAGTTGAGGTTAAAGGCAAAAAGGTTACAAGCTCATAACCTCGTAACCTATTAACACATTCCGAGGTCAGGAGGTAGCTTCATATTTATTTAATAATAGATATTCGCCACAAAGTATTGTTTAATTTAGCAAAAAATAACATTTTTTTTTGTATAAATACAGTTTATTAGCACTCTGCAAGTGCAACTTACTATGGGTATTAAAATCTCTCAGAATTTAACCTGCCCTTTCAGGGCGTTAGCAAATGCAACATATATAATGTCAAGGCGTTGCCATTGACCAATATTAAATTAAGACTTTCAGCCTTAACATCACCTATCGATGATAATAATTATAAAAAAACAATATGCAGATAGCTACTGACCTCAAAACACATTAAAATAACAGTAGAATTATTTATTTAATCGTTACCGTATCCTACCAATAGATCGGAATATTTGAAATTGTATATTTCTGGATATTTATTAGGATCTACTTCATTCATAATTTCATATACTGTATCGAAAACATCTTCGACTGAAGGTTTTGAAAAATAATCTCCGTCGGACGCATAAGCTGGTCTGTGTTCTTTTGCTGTAAGAGTTTTTGGAGCACTATCGAGAAATTGGTATGCATTTTGCAGCTCAATAATATGTTGTAAAATATAGGCAGAAGCTCCATGAGGTAAATCTTCATCAATGATCAATAGCCTATTTGTTTTAGAAATAGATTTAGCTATATCATGATTAATATCAAGAGGTAGTATTGTTTGAATATCAATTACTTCGGCAGAAATGCCTACTTGTTTTAATTGTCTACTAGCCTCCTCAACTAAATGAAAGGTAGAACCGTAAGAAACCAGTGTAATATCATTTCCTTCTATAGTCACTTCAACTTTACCAATTGCAGTTCGATATTCAGCAAGGTTACTAGGCATTTTTTCTTTTAAGCGATAGCCATTTAGTGGTTCAATAACTAATCCAGGCTCGTCAGACTGAAGAAGAGTGTTATAAAAACCAGCAGCTATTGTCATGTTTCTAGGTACACAAACATTCACTCCTCTAATAGCATTAATTATTTTGCCCAAAGGCGATCCTGCGTGCCAAACGCCCTCTAATCTATGTCCTCTTGTACGAACAATCATCGGTGCTCTTTGTCCGCCAACGGTTCTGTAATGTAATGATGCTAAATCGTCGCTCATTATTTGTAGGCCGTACATTAAATAATCGAGGTATTGTATTTCGGCAATTGGACGTAATCCACGCATTGCCATTCCTATACCTTGACCTATTATTGTAGCTTCTCTAATCCCTACATCAGCAACTCTTGTCTCACCATATTTTTGCTGGAGGCCTTCTAATCCTTGGTTTACATCGCCTATTGTTCCGGAATCTTCTCCAAAAGTTAGTGCTTCTGGTCTAGTCTCGAATATCTTATCAAAATTATCACGTATAATAATTCTAGCATCAACCATATTAGAATTTTCATCATAAGTAGGAGCGATAGCTTTTATTTTTCGAGCGGCATTTTTTGTTTCACTCCAAACATGAGAGCTATATACAGTTTGATTATCGAGATTGAATCCCCTAATCCAATTTTGAAGAATAAATTTCACATCTAAATCTTCATCTCTTACAAGTCTTAAAGCTATTCTTGCTGCAGAGATAGATTCTCTGAAACCAGGTTCTTTAATAGCGGATAGTTCTTTGTTTATTTTATCTATCTCCGTAGCATTTTTGCTATCAGCACTAAGCTCTTTTAGTAGAGTGAACACTTCTTTCTGTACTGCTTTTATTGGAGTAATATAAGCCTTCCAAGCTCTTGATTTAGCCTCTCGTACTGTTTTCTTAGCTTGTTGCTCAATTTCTGTCAGAACAGATTCGTCTTCAACAAGTTTTGAGTCTATAATCCATTGACGCATTTTTACGATGCCATCAAAGTCTTTCTCCCACTGCAATCTTTCTTTACTCTTATATCTTTCATGCGATCCCGAAGTAGAGTGTCCTTGAGGTTGAGTAAGCTCAATAACATGAACTAATACTGGAACGTGTTCTTCTCGAGCTACTTTTTCAGCTTTTGTGTAAGTTTCTATTAATGCAGGATAATCCCAGCCCTTAACTACAAAAATTTCGAAGCCTTTTTTATTCTCATCTCTCTGAAAACCGCTTAGAGCTTCCGAGATATTTTCTTTTATTGTTTGATGTTTTGCATGAACTGAAATACCGTACTCATCGTCCCAAATAGACATAATCATTGGTACTTGCATAACTCCTGCAGCATTTAGAGTTTCCCAAAATAAACCTTCTGATGTACTTGCATTTCCAATGGTTCCAAAAGCAACTTCATTACCATTATTGCTAAACTTAGTCCAAGATTTCAATTCCTCTATATCCTTGTAAACTTTCGATGCTTGAGCTAAACCTAAAAGACGGGGCATCTGTCCCGCAGTAGGCGAAATATCGGCGCTAGAGTTGTACATCTCAGTTAGGTTTAGCCAATTTCCCTCTTTATCAAGTGTTCTAGTCGCGTAGTGTCCACTCATCTGTCTACCACCTGAACTTGGTTCGTTTTCTAGATCAGCATGTGCATATAAAGTAGCAAACATTTGTTGAATAGCTAGACCATCAATAGCCATCATAAAGGTTTGATCTCTGTAATATCCCGACCTAAAATCACCTTTTCGGAATACCTTTGACATAGCAATATTCGGAAGTTCTTTGCCATCGCCAAATATTCCAAACTTCGCCTTACCTGTCAACACTTCTCTCCTCCCTAAAAGGCTTGCTTCTCTACTTTCGCAGGTTAATTTATAATCTTTTAATATCTCTGTCTGAAATTCTTCAAATGAAATTTGATTATTATCGGTTTCCGAATCGTTCATGTTTTTTCTTTTTTATAGCCAAACAAAAGTAGTGAAATCATTTTTCTCGACATAGACCCATACTTATTTATTCAAAAATACTTTAATATTTATAATTTTATAAATACTAAGGCATTCTGTGCTACACGAATATTAAAGCACAATACAGTTTTTCATAACGAAAGCACTTGTGTATTTAAGGTATAATAAATTACGGCTGTAAACAATTTGAACTACTAAGGTAGAAACTCAAAATTTAGGTAGAATCACTAAAATAAGCCTCTTCTGAAATAATTGATAATCTCACCGAAATCTGCTGTAAATACAAATCTAATTCTCTCTTCGTAATGGGGTTCCGAAAACTCACTTCCTTTATCAGAGTAAATTGGGAAATATAATTCTAATATCTCTGGCACAAAATTAAATCGAACACCAGTGTCCCAAATAAACTTAGTCTTAACATCTCTATTTTTGTACAAACCTAAATCGCCGTAAACTTCGAAAAATTTCCAGATAGACACATGAGTATTTGTTGAAACCATCCATGAGTCGGCATAGTCGTTATACTTTGTTTTAAAGCCTCCATCATTAATAATTATCTGTTGACTTAAGATACCACTAGTTTCAGAACGTCCTAAGAAATTATAGTCAAATAGGTAGTCTGTAGAGCTGTTAACTCCAAAATTATAATAATCATTATCGGTATTATTGTAAAGGAAAATACCTGCGAATACCCTGAAATCAATGAGGTTGTTCCAGTCAGTCATTTTTCTAAACCTAAACTCAGAGCTTAATTTACCAAATTTATCACCCAATTGTAAGTCTGTTCGGATTCTGTAATCATCAATTATTTCGGGATTGCTATAGCTATGTCTGATATTAAAAATCTTATATTCTTCGTATTTCCCATCACCCTCGTCGATAATATAATCTGGGGGCAATTCTTTATCGACATTTACATATCTAACAAGAATAGAGTTAGACTCTACACCTCTAGGATTTGGTCTTCTAAACCTTATCCTAAACGCCGGATTATATTTAAGATATACTAAATCATCATCGTAGTGAGAATATCGAGCATACATACCAAAACTCATATTGTGTAGTATATCGCTATCTCTAAAGTCGTAGGTGTATGATGCTGATACTGATCCAGTAAGCGACTTGGCGTTAAAAGCATAGAAAGGTGTAATTTTGTAATTGAATGGTCTTTGTATAATTGACTTGTTGTAAAAAGCAGCTCCTAATAAAAGACCATCGTAAGCATTCCATGATGCAGTTGGGTTTACAAAAACTTGAGAATAATGTGGGTTCTCAATATCTGTCATTAATTTAAATTGCAGCGGTTTATTGAAAACTTGATACCATTTTTTATTATACTTTAAAGTGTTGTCTCTAAAGTTATATTCCGGTAGAATTGTGCTGTCGTTAAGAACTATTCTATCAATATCATTATTCTGAGGAGTGTAGGTAATTGAATTTTTGAATCCTTCTCTCCATTCTGAAAATACTAGAGAATCTTTTTTGTAAGCATATATTTTAAAAGGCCCAGTATAGTCGGTTTTATTAGTTATAATAATTTCTCCTTTTTTTCTTTTTATCTTATAGTCGATAAGGCTTTTCTTCTCTATGAAGTCTTCAAAGAACCAATCGCTTTTGTGTTTCGAGTTTTTAGCAAAAATATCTTCCATACGCTTTGGGTCAGTGAAAGAGTTTGATGAAAAATTAAATGTTTCTCGCAGTGACTTCTCAAAACTTTCTTTTCCGATGTAGTCTTTTAGATAGGCAAAACCCATTGATGCTTTAAACTGATTTATGGCAAGAAGATTAAGATTTGCAAATTTGTCATAAGAGATTCCAACAGCCTGATCGAGATTTTTTCTAGCCATTACTAGATATAATAATTGCTGTCTCTCGTTAAATTTCAGATCTGATAAATCAAAAAATCTCGAAAACCAATAATCTGAAATATTTCCGAATAACTTTTTTTCTGGGAAAAAGGTTTTTATGTATTGAGATAGTAAAAATGAATTTAGGCCTTCAATCATCCAAGCATTTTCTCTAATGTTGGTGAAGATTGAGTTTTTTACATAATAATAGCTTATCGCTTTAAATAACTCTATTTCCTTTTGAAACTTTGGCCCCATTGTTTCTATTAGAGGTATAGTGTTTAAACTATATATAGGGTTGTTTTTTAGATATACAGAACTAACCCAAAGTTTCGACAACTTATAAGTACCAAGGTTTTCCTCTAAAAAATCTAACTGACGTTTTAATAAATCGTTAAATGGGTCGTCGAAACCAAATTCGAGGGGGTACTTTATATCTGTTTCTATTGTAATGTAGTTGGATCTTTCTGTAAGAATTTGATGTTTTTTGAAATTGTGATTTTTGTAAATCATTAAATTTACAGTTCCTAAAGTTTTTCCAGAAAGAGTAGTTTCATATCTATTGAAACCTAAATACCCTTCGTTGTACAATAGGTTAGAGGTTATTTTGTAGTCTTGGGGCATTATTACTTTTATCAAGTACATATTTGGCTCTATAAACAAATCGTCTAAGTTTTTGTTAGACATTGTGTGCCAAACACCATCGCGATATACGGCGGGGCTCAAATACCATTCTTTTAGATAATAACCTTTTTCGCTGTAGCCATAGCCTGTGAATTTTGCATCAGGGAGTTTTAATTCAAAAGGGGTTGTAATTTCGATAGTTTCATGAGGTAGTAAAGGCTTATTTAAAATAAGCTCGATAATATCGTGAGAGTGGTTTGTGTAGCTCCAGAATAGAGTGTCATCGTCTGTTCTGAAAAGAAATTTGCCAATGTCTCCTTTCTCTTCAGGTAATGCATAGTGCAGATCTATTTTTCTGTTTTCACGATACCTTTCTCCTAAAATTGTATTTCTGTTTCGGTATGAAGCAGGCCATGCGTGAATAAAAATTTTATTTAATATGTCTTCGCTAGAATTATTATAAGATATAGTTTCTACTCCTTGTAGTATATTTGCTAATGTATCTAGTCTTACTTCTATAATAATAGAGTTTTTCCCCGTATCCTGAGCTTGGATTACAGACGAAAAAACAACTAGTAGAATAAGAAGTAACTTTTTCAAATTTGAAGAAATTGGGTGTTAGTAAAATAGCAAAAGAGCTTGTTTTTGCTAATGTTAAACTTACAAAATTCTTTTTTTGAAAAGATTATTTTTCAGTAAAAAGTCAAACACTTAATGCCCTGTTTTGTCTTTTGTAATACGAGTATTAAGTGTTTGATATATAGTTATTTCAGTTCGAGTATTGTAGTAGAACGTTTTTCTGACTTTATGTCAATTAAGTCTATTATGCTGTTGTCTATAATATTTTCGGCTTTTGTGAAGTTTTTTAACACTTCGTGATATCTTTTGGTATCTATGGTTTTTGCTTCTTTATTTGTGTTTACAATAACCATGATAGTTTGATTGTCGCTATATCTGAAATATACGTAAACTCCATTTTCTGGTACAAATTGCTTTAATTTTCCATTTGTAATGGCAGAGCTATTTTTTCTCCAATTTGAGAGTTTAGATATGTAATCCCACGTACTATTTTCGTCATCTGTTCTTCCTTCAGAAGTAAATTTATTAACTTTATCGCCATTCCAGCCACCTGGAAAATCTTCTCGTAGATATCCGTGATGTCCGCCTCTGTCCATGTTTATTTCTGCACCATAATACAATTGGGGTATTCCTCTAGTTGTAAGCAATATTCCTAAGGCCATCTTGTAATCTTGTAGGTCGTTATCTATTGTTCCAAGAAATCTATCTACATCGTGATTATCAAGAAATGTAACCATAGCATTAGGGTTCTCGTAAAGGTAATCCCAAGAAAGAGTATAGTAGATTTTAGCTACACCAGTATTCCATCCAAAATCTTCGTGTATAGCTGCAGAAATAGCACTTTGCATGTTGAAATCAGTAACACCTTCCATGTGCGAATCAAAATCTTTTCCCTTTTTCAAACCTGAAGTGTACCATGCTTGAGTAGTTACACCTGTAACCCATGTTTCTCCGAAAATGGTAAAGCTATTATATTCATCAAGTATCGTTTTAGTGAGGTCGCTCATAAATCTTTGATCGGAATATGCATAGGTGTCAACTCTATAAGCATCGATGCCATAGTTCTCTATCCACCAAATTGCATTCTGAATGAGATATTTTGCAACATGTTCATTTTGTTGATTCATGTCGGGCATAGTAGTATCGAACCAACCGTCATTCATTATTTTTCTGTCGAAATCAGATGCGTAAGGATCAAACAATGTTGTAGCTCTATAATTTGAAGCAGTATATTCTTCCCAATTGTGAATCCACGTCTTAGAAGGGAGGTCTTTAATTAAATAGTGATTTATTCCGAAGTGATTATAAACAACATCTTTTACAACTTTTAAGCCTTTAGAGTGGCTTTTACTCACATATTCAGCATATTCATTGTTAGTTCCCAGTCTAGCATCAACTTTATAGTGGTCGGTAAATGCATAACCGTGGTAAGACGCTCTATCTTGATTGTTTTCTTCGATTGGGTTAAGCCAAGTAGATGTCATACCTAGATTTTTTATATAGTCTAAATGATTTATTACTCCTCTTAGATCCCCTCCGTGTCTATCTTCGTCAGATTTTCTATCAAGAGTCTGCTCGTGCATCCCTTTAATTTTATCATTTTTTGGATCACCATTCGAAAATCTATCTGGAGTTATTAAATATATAATATCAGATGGGTTAAGACCTTGGTGTTGTGACGAACTATTCTCTCTAGATTTTAGTTCGTACTTTAAATGTTTATTTTTTCTCCCTACTTTATAGTCTATGGTCTTTATTCCCGCTAG
This sequence comes from Flavobacteriales bacterium, assembly GCA_023145275.1. Taxonomy (GTDB): domain Bacteria; phylum Bacteroidota; class Bacteroidia; order Flavobacteriales; family JADGDT01; genus JADGDT01. Next base: position 17,496 of record JAGLEB010000101.1, read on the forward strand.
AGCATTGCTTGAGATTTCAATATCTAAGAAAATATAATTTGGGTTTTCGGCATAAGAAACATTAGTTATTACAAAGTCTGTTTCCTTAGTCGAAAATTTGGCTTTAGAAATATTTTCCCCATGAACAATTAGTTCTATTTTGTTGTATTTCATTCCTGTCCACCAATTTGGAGGGTCAACTCTATCTATTTTTTGAGAGAATAGAGAGTTGCTAAATAAGAAAATAGCTATTAATATGAGATATTGATATTTTATGTTCATTTTATTGGTGTTATTAGTTATCAAATTCTTAATTTTATAAAGGTAACAAATAGTTTTATTTATCTTGGCGTTACCTTTGGATAACATGTACTTGACAATCATATTTGTTTACTGATGTATTTACATCCTAATTTAATTTTGAAAACTCTATAAATAATGGCAAAAGAATCGGTCTTACATAAAATACTAAAACATTTTGAATCGAACCCGAGAAAATCGGATAAAGAATATTTTATTCCATCGCTTTGGACTTTAAATGATGGCCCTTCTAAGGCTGTTAGGGTTAATGCAAACAGTTATTATCGCGATATTATTAATGATATAATTCTCAAGAAAGAAGTTGGGAAAAACTACAGTGAGTCTATCTCTAAATCTCAAGGATTACAACATGGAAATGGTGGAGATTGGACTTACAATGCAAGAATATACAATGTGTTTCCTCGTCTTACTACTGCGTATGATCACGATCAGGATGGTCATGTAGGTTCGCAAACGGACGACATTACAATGTCTAAAAATGGCTTTAGAGAGACAGGTACTTTACTGAAAACAATTGCTTTGTTGCCATATATTAAAGCTCTAGGAACAAATGTTGTGTATTTTTTGCCAATTACAAGTATAGGGAAGGATGGCAATAGAGGTGATTTAGGATCGCCTTATGCGATTAAAAACCCTTATAAACTAGATGGGAATCTTGCTGATCCTATGCTGCCATTTTCTGTGGAGGAGCAGTTTGAAGCATTTATTGAGGCTGCACATATAATGGGAATGAGAGTTGTGATGGAGTTTGTTTTAAGAACATCATCGCTTGATGGTGATTGGATAAAAGATCACCCAGAATGGTTTTATTGGATTGAGAAGAAATATGTAAACTCGTATACAAGTCCTTATTTTCCGGAATATGAGTTGAATGAAATTAAGAAAATTCCTGATAATGGAGGATTTCATTTTGCTCCGAATAATGAATACAGAAACTATTTTAAAAGACCGCCACAGCCATCAGAAGTAAAGGTTGTTGATGGAAAGTTTGTTGCTTATACTGAAGAAGGGGAGTTAGTTATTCCTGGTGCCTTTGCAGATTGGCCGCCAGATGATATTCAACCAGCTTGGAGTGATGTTACTTATTTCAGAATGTATAATTATGATTATGATAATAATAGTAACGACTATAATTATATAGCATATAACACAATTAGATATTACGACCCCGAATTGTCTCATAGGCATAATGTAAATAGGCCATTATGGGATAAGTTAGCGGGAGTAATTCCGCACTATCAGAAATTTGGAATAGACGGTGTGATGATGGATATGGGACACGCTGTGCCAAAACCATTAATGTCTGAAATTATCTCAACTGCTAGACAGTATGATAATGATTTTGCCTTTATGGAAGAAAACTTTGAGGTAGAATGGCCAAGTAGAGATGCGGGATACAATGGTACACTAGGCTTTGAGTGGAGAGTATCTGCCAGAGCAGGGGGTATAAAAGATGTAATTGAAAAAGCGTCGGAAAAACTTCCATTCCCATTTTTTGGAACTGCCGAAACACATAATACTCCTCGTGCTATGCAAAGAGGTGGCGAAATGCATTCGAAACAAATGTGGGTTATTAGTTCTTTTTTACCTAACTGTATGCCTTTTATTCATTCAGGCTTCGAAATTCTAGAGGATTACCCTATTAATACTGGTTTGAACTTTACTGAAGAAGAGACAGCTTTCTTTAGTAATCAGTCTCTGCCTTTGTTCTTTAAAAACGCTTATAATTGGAATAGACATAATAATTTAATTGGATTTATTAAGCATGTAAATTATTTGAGAGATAGATATGAAAATATTATTGCTACTGGGAATGAGTTATCAATGAAAGTACATTATCCAGAGAGTAATAATAAAGCAGTAGCAGCTTTTGAACGTTTTGATCCTTGGCAACACTGGAATAGTATTTTGGTGGTTTGTAATACAAATTACAATGATTATGAGACATTCTATTTAAAGATTGATGGTACTCACAGTAAAAAATATCACGATCATTTGAGTGGTAAAGAAGTTAGCTTTATTGATCATTGGATGAGTTATGAATTAGGACCAGGTGAGTGTATGCTTATTGAATTGGATAAGTATTTTGGCTAGACTACTTAGTTTGAAAAAGTTGTCTGATTTTATTTTGGCCGTGGTAGGAGCGGCAGCTTGTTAGAAAGGAAGTATATTGAATAAAAAAATAGAGGGGCTCCAATTGTTTGGAGACCCCTCTATTTTTATTATGAAAATACTGAACTATAACAACTATAGCGGATAACGCGAATAGCCAGTAAAAAAACTACTTTACTTCGTAATCTTCGAAATTATCAACAGCAACAATGTACTCAGGATCTTCGATAATATTTACATCAATTATTTTATCGGCTTTGTCTATAAGTTTTCTACAATCTTGACTTAAATGACGAAGCTTAATGCTTTTGCCTTCTTGTTCGTATTTTCTTGTAAGTTTATTGATAGCTTCAATTCCTGAATGATCAGCAACTCTCGACTCTCCGAAATCTACAATAACTTCTTTAGGATCGTTTTTTGCATCAAATTTACTCATGAATAATTGAGTAGAACCAAAAAACAATGGTCCAAAAATTTCGTAGTGCTTTATCCCATTCTCATCGGTGAATTTACGCGCTCTAATACGAATAGCATTTTCCCAAGCAAATACAAGAGCAGAAACAATAACTCCCGAAATAACAGCTACTGCAAGATCCGAAATAACTGTAATCAGAGTTACTACAACTATTACAATAGCATCTGATTTAGGTATCTTGTTAACCACATTGAACGTGTTCCATGCAAATGTGCCAATTACAACCATGAACATAACTCCTACAAGAGCGGCAATTGGAATCATTTCGATATATGCTGCTCCAAATAAGATGAAGAAAAGAAGGGTAATAGAAGCGGTGAATCCAGAGAGTTTTCCTCTACCTCCAGATTTAATATTAATCATACTTTGGCCGATCATTGCGCAACCACCCATTCCACCAAAAAAACCGTTTACCATGTTTGCGGCACCTTGAGCTATACTTTCCTTATTAGCATTTCCGTGAGTTTCTGTTAACTCGTCGATAAGGTTTAGAGTCATTAATGATTCAATCAGGCCAATGGCTGCAATAATAGCGGCATAAGGAGCAATAAAGTAAAGTGTTTCTAGATTGAAAGGAATCATAGGAACGTTAAAACTAGGAAGGTCAGCTTGAATACCTGTACCTCCGTTTGCTTGAATAAAAGTCAAAACAGTTTCGGTATTTATACCTCCAAAGCTTACTAAAATAGTAACTGAAAGTATTGCTACTAATGCAGCTGGTACTTTTTTAGTGATCTTTGGAAATATGTATAAAATTCCCATAGTTAAGGCAACTAAGCCTAGCATAGTATAAAGCTCTGTTCCTTGCATCCAAGTACCATCAACTTTAAACATACCTAGCTGTGCTGTGAAAATCACAATAGCCAAACCGTTTACAAAGCCCATCATAACTGGGTGTGGGATAAGTCGAACAAATTTACCAAGTTTAAAAACTCCAGCAAGAATCTGGATAAATCCAGCGAGAAGAAGAGTCGCAAAAAGATATTGAAGACCAGCTCCTTCACCTCCCATATCAGTTCCTATTTTTACAAGTGATACCATTACGATTGCTGTAGCACCTGTAGCTCCAGAAATCATACCTGGTCTTCCTCCAAAAATAGAAGTTATTAAGCCCATCATGAATGCTCCGTATAGCCCTACTACTGGAGAAACCCCAGCAATAAATGCAAAAGCAACTGCTTCTGGTACTAGTGCTAGTGCAACAGTAAATCCTGATAGAACATCGTCTTTGATGTTACCATTTTTTTTCTCAATAAATTTAAATCTTTTCATACGTCTTTTCTCTTCATAAAATGGCGGCAAATGTAAGTGTTAAATGTACACTTTCAAAGCTTTATGTTTAGAATTAGTTGCCGATTTTATTGTCGTGTCTATGGGGCTATTCAGAATGTAGTGATTTACTTTAGCTTGTGATAGAGGTGACTGTTTCTGATATTGTGATTATGGTAGCTTAGAGTAGAAATAACAGAGTAGCATAAAGAAGATAATATTACTTTACGCTACTCATGAATATATAATTATGGTGTTTGATTTGGTAATGGCATTGAATCAATACTCTTTAGATATGCTTCAATTTGTTTGAGTTCTTTGTCAATATTATTTAAGTCTTCGTTTAAAGGATTTAGTTGCTTTTCTATTAGCTCAAAGCTCTCTTTGTTTGTGGATGTAATATTTACATTTGCGTAATATTGATTCCAAACAATAGTTCCTATTCGGCTATTTAGTGATGGCAGAGTTTCGAACTGATATTTACGGATAGTTTTATCACCATTTAATAGAATAGAAGTTTCTTTTAGTTTTTGATCTAAGCTATAGACAGTTTTAAGATATGACAAATCAGCATTTGGTGAAAGTTTCAAACTCTTATCTACACTTGAAATCCTTTTTTCTAGTTCGTCAAAAAAGACATTTGTACCTCTAAGTTTCTTATAGAGCTTATTTACTTTTTGTTGAAAAGCAAATGTTTCTTCTCTATTTATTTCTAAAGATTGATTGTATAGTGATTCTATTTCAAATTCACTTTTGTCAATCATCAGGCTTACTTCTCCGTTATGTATTTTAGATATTGACACAAAATATTTTCCAGGTATAACCCAAGGTCCATTTTTTGTATTTGAGTTCTTAGAAGCTACTTTAAGAGATGCAATTCTACCATCCCAGTCTAATGTTTGTAGTCCTTTTGAATACGGTTTAATAATACGTTTGATTTCATTGTTGTTGGTATCGAAAATTTGAATCACTAGACTAGGTTTTTCTTCCCAGCCTTCTTTTCTTATTTGATCGAAATCAGGGTATGATATATCTTTTTCCTCATCTAATAGCTTCTTTTCAGCTTCTGTTCTTTTGCTTTTAAGTGATTTATAATCATCAGCTAGATAATAAGAGAAATGTACTCCTTGCTTTGGGTTTTCTGAAGAAAAGTAACTTTCTCCTTGGGTAGACTTACCACTACGTCCCAATGGCCTTCTTTCTCCAAATATCAGTCCTTTTTTTGTTTTGAAGAGTTTAGAAGTTTTTGGTTTACCGTTATCTGCAAGGTCTCTTAGAATAGAGTAATTATCGAGAATATAAAAACCACGTCCGAAAGTAGCTAGTACCAAGTCATCTTCATCTTCTTGAATTTCAATATCTCTAACTGCAATTGTTGGGATTCCGCTTTTTATTTGAAGCCAATTTTCGCCACCGTTGATGCTGACAAAAATTCCAAACTCTGTTCCTGCAAATAATAGGTTTGGATTAATATGATCTTCAACTACATCGTATACACTACCACGTTCTGGTAAATCTGAAGAAATGTTTTTCCAGGATTTTCCTTTATTAGTCGATTTTAGGATATAGGGTTTAAAATCTCCTCTTTTGTGGTTGTTGAAACTTGCATAAACAGTATTAATATCGTGTTTGGATGCAAATACTGAGTTTACGTAAGTTAATTCGGGAACACCTTTAAACTGACTAATTTTCCTCCATGTCTTAGCATCTTCAGAAACTTGAATTAATCCATCATCTGTCCCCACGTATATTAAATTTTCTTGAAGAGAAGATTCGTCTAAAGCCACTATATTTCCATAAATAGTAGTGGACATGTTTTTCATAACGGCATCCATATCCCATACTCTTCCCATTACTTTCATCTTATTTCGGTCGAGTTGACTTGTGAGATCTCCTGATACTCTTTCCCATGTATTTCCGCGATCATCACTTCTAAAAAGTTTATTGGCGGCAAAGTATAAACGTTTATTGTTGTGTGGACTGATGATTAGTGGAGCATCCCAATTCCAGCGAAAAGCTTTTTCTCCTTCCATTGGTTGAGGTCTAATACCCACTTTTTCGCCTGTATTTTTATCATACCTAACTAAATATCCATATTGAGATTGTGCATATACAATATTTGGATTTTCTGGATCAACAGCGCTTTCAAATCCATCTCCTCCGTTTGTAATGAACCAGTCGGAATTTGCTACTCCATTTGCTGAAGTATTCCTTGAAGGTCCTCCCATAGAATTATTATCCTGAGTACCTCCATAAATATAGTAGAAAGGTTTAGTGTTATCTACAGCTACTTTATAAAACTGTGTAATTGGTAGATTTGCTTTGTAAGCCCAGTTTTCTCCTCCATCCCATGATTCATACATGCCTCCATCTGTTCCAATTCTATGATGTTTTGTATTTGATGGATTTATCCATAAAAAATGATTATCGACGTGTTTGTTCTTTTCTCCCCAAGAATTCACTGTTTTTCCACCATCAATAGTTCTGTGCATATATGAGTCCATGAAATATACTGTGTTTACATCCACGGGGTCGCAAATAACTTCTTGATAATAGTTTCCAGAAGTAGAGTAGGAGTTCATTTTTTTCCAACTTGCCCCTTGATTTACTGATTTATATAGGCCTTTACCGCTTTTTGCTTCAACTACCGCATATAAAACATTACTATCGACGGGTGAAATATCTATTCCAATCCTACCCACATCGCCACTTGGAAGCCCTTTTGTGATCTTAAACCAGGTATTACCAGCATCTTCCGATTTGAAAATTGTAGAAGCTGGTCCACCACCAACATAAGTAAAAACATGTCGCATACGTTGGTGAGCTGTAGCATATAAAATATTTGGGTTATTTTGATCAATATGTACCTCACTTACACCTGTGTATTTGTCTATTTCTAAAATATTAATCCATGTTTTTCCACCGTCAGTAGTTTTATACACACCTCGTTCGCCCCCTTCTTTCCAAAGAGGTCCATAAGCTGCTACGTAAACTATGTTAGAATTATTAGGGTCGATAGAAATCATCCCGATATGTTCGGAGTTTTTTAAACCTTTATTTTCCCAACTTTCTCCACCATCTATCGACTTGTATATTCCATCACCATAAGCAACAGATCGTTGATTGTTATTTTCGCCACTACCAACCCAAACTATTTTTGTATTGTTAGGATCTATACTTACACATCCAATTGAATAAGATGATTGTGAATCGAAAATTGGTTTATATGTCACCCCAGCATTAGTAGTTTTCCAAACACCTCCAGCAGCCACGGCTAAATAGTACTCAGAATAGTCATTTGGATTAACTGCTATATCAGCTATTCTTCCCGACATTAAAGCAGGACCAATACTTCTAAATTTAAGTGTTGACAGGTCAGATGTAGTGATTTTATCGCCATCTGATTTCTTTTGTGAATAAACAATAGTTGAAGTTAAGCTTATTAGCCCCAATAAAAAAACTTTTAAGTTTCTCATTAGTTAGTAGTTTAAAGTTAGTGAAGTAAATATAATTTATATTTAAACATTAGTGGCTCAATTTTTTTGAAATAAAAAAGAGGCTGTTAAAATTAATTTAACAGCCTCTTTATAGTGTAATACCTTAGTTATTATTTATCTACATTGTGTAGATGAACATCCGTTTGAGGATAAGGGATTCCAATTCCTGCATCGTCTAGAGCAAGTTTACTTTTCTCTAGTAAGTCGAAATAAACATCCCAATAATCGGCAGTTTTAACCCATGGTCTAACATGTAGATTTACAGAGCTATCACCTAACTCGCCAACAGCTACTAAAGGTGCAGGATCGTTAAGGATTCTTTTATCGCTTTCCAGAAGACCCATAAGTATGTTTTTGGCATCCTTAATACTAGCATCGTATGAAATGCCTATCATTATGTCAACTCTTACGGTCTCTAATTCAGAGTAATTAGTCAGTGCCCCATTAGACATTGGCCCATTAGGAATAATAACTATTCTATTTTGTGGAGTAGTTAGTATCGTAACAAATATTTTAATTTCTTTTACAACTCCTAGATATCCTTGTGCATCAATTAAGTCGCCAACTTTGTAAGGTTTGAAAATAAGAATTAAAACACCTCCAGCAAAATTAGATAGAGTACCTGATAGAGCTAATCCTATTGCTAAACCTGCGGCTCCAATAATAGCTACAAAAGATGTAGTAGCAATTCCCACCATTGATGCTACTGAAATAAATAGCATTATTTTTAATAACCACTCAACCAATGAGGATAGAAAAGGTCTTAAACTTTCATCTACATTTCTTCTTTCAAATGATTTACTAAGTAGTTTTAAGATAAATTTAATTATTCTAAAACCAATAAATAGGGTAATAATGGCTAACAGTAATTTTGGACCATAGCCCATTATCATCTCCATTCCCATGTCAAAGTACTTGTCTACATTCATATAATAAAAATTTAAAGTTTTTCTGTTTTATGCAATTTACAAAATGTTTTAAAACTTTGAAGATGAATATATAGAAACTATTTTATTTTATAAAATATTTGTAACTATTCAGGTAGAGTAAAATAATCGCTTTTTGTTACACTTTTCTGTGTTATCTCCCTAAACATCGAGTTATTAACAATTGGAGTTACTATTATTAACACTTTTAGGTATTTCTAAAAAAAGCACTTTCCAAAAGATATAGATGCAACTTTTATTTTACATTTAGTTGATAACTACTGCTACTAAAATATG
>JAGLEB010000102.1 GCA_023145275.1 Flavobacteriales bacterium
AATAAAATTATTGCTGAATTTTTGTATTTTATTAAAATGCTTCCAATCTTTAGAATGAGGGATGGCTTTGAAAATCTGCATAAAAATCAAGCGGTTTTTGATAAAACCATGAGTATTATTGCTAATGGTAGAGGTTTTGGGATTTTCCCTGAGGCAAATCACGCTGGGTATAGGAAACTACGTGTCTTAAAAAAAGGAATTAGTAGAGTTGCATTTCAGACTGAACTAAATTACGATGAAGAGTTAGATTTAAAGATTGTTCCTGTAGGTATTGAATATGAACATTATTATTGGTTCCGTTCAAAAGTTCACATAAACTACGGAAAAGCAATTCCTGTAAAAGATTACCTAGAGGAGTATAAAGAAAATAATACACTAGGTATAAATAGCCTTACAAATGCTATTAAGGATGGTATACTGCCGCTTATTGTGAATATCCCATATAGTGGTAAAGAGTATGAAGCTGTTGATTTTTTAACTGAAATTAATTTTAATGATGAAAATACTAAAGAAGATTTAGAGTTAGAAGAAAAAGTTTCACTAGATCAAAAAATTGTCGAGAATATAAAGAGGTTCCAAGGTACTGATGAAGAAACTTTTTCGAAGCTTATTCATGATACATTGCTGTATAAGAAATTACTAAAAACCGTCAGAACCGACGATTATAGCATACAGCGTATTCAACTTAAAAAATCATTCGTAAGGATAAATGTTCTTTTAGTTTTAGCTTTTCCACTGTATATATTGGGCGTATTGCTAAATTATATTCCATATAAGTTGCCATACTTAACAACTAGAAATATCAAAGATGTTCAGTTTTATGCTACAATGTATTTTGCAGTAGGATCTTTAATAAGCATCCCATTGTTTTATGTTATATATTTCTTTATTCTGCTTAACTTTTTTAATGTATTAGCATCATTACTTATTCTTATAGCGATTGGCTTTTTAGGAATATTTAGCTATGACTATTGGCGCCTTTTTATTAAAGTTAATAGAGTTAGAAGAATGAGAAAATCACCTGTTAAAATGAAGAAATTACTCAAGATGCGATTGAAGTTAGTAGATTTCCTTCGCTCTCAAAAATAATAAACTCAAGCTTTCAGTCAATTAAGAGATGATGTTTAAACAAGTAAAATGTTTTTTACTCCCTTCTTGAGAGGGGAAGATTTCTGATTTGTTTTTACAAATCAAAAATAGTGGAGTGTAACTCGTGAAAAGGAAATAGACATTTAGGTCGATAAAACTGTACTAAAGGCACCGTGGGATACCTATCGTAGAACTGTGGATAATAGAATAATTAATAGCCTCCTAAGTCTTGAGTTATTAAGACGTAGTATTGCTTGTAAACTCCTTCGCCCGTACTGAATATTACGGCTCCAATTCCTGTTTCTGACAAATTGGAGTTTTGGATATTTTTCCTATGATTTTCAGAATTCATCCAATCTAAGACTACTTTATTTGCAAGACTTATATAACTGTGTAGTTTAATAGGTTTGCCATCCTCGTTAGTGTATTTAATACTGTCGTCTATTGCAACAATTCTGATACTGTTATTTGTTGTATTAGTGTTTAGCAAGGAGGTGTAAGCAATATTTTCGGCAAAGGCACGGTAGTCTCCCCCAGATTTTAATATTCTTTTTTGGGGTGTTTCAAGGTCTTTGTCTTTTCGGTTTATATGCCCAAAATACTCATAAGACTTCATAGTTTCTGAATGTAGTCTAGCGGCACTAGCAAGATTGAGGCTATATTTGAAATCACTCTTGCTAAGGGAAGATCTAGCAATATTTAAGGAATTGAAAATCTGTGTTTCTAAAAATTCAATATCGATGTTTTCAGGGTCTATTATATCAGAGCTCAATTTATCTTTACTATTAGTTTGAGAAAAGCTCATACTAGTATATAAGACTAAAAGGAGGAATATCAATTTTGAATTCATGTTCAATATAAAATTTATCTGTTTAAATCTAGATTGTTAAGTTTTAGTTTATTAGTGTTGATTCGCCTTCCTGTCTTACTCTCTACTGCTTCTTTTATGTTATTAACTTCCTCGTCTGAAGGAATTAAATTTTCGGGGAGTGTTCTATTTGTAATGGAGTTTACTTTCATTGGACTGTCCTTAAACAGTTCGTCTTTACCCTTTAGTTTCTCATCTTTCCTCCAAACAAAACCTTTTAATTTTCTAGCATTTTCTGGTATTATCGAATTAGGAGAAAGTTCAGCTTCTGGATCAGTTATAAACGATATTTCGTTTATCTCATTATCCTTTAGTTTTATAATCATCGAGCTACTCACAGCCTTATTTATCCCAATTAGCTCATTTTGTTCGTTTCTAGCAAAATATATTGTCTCGCTGTTTCCAATAACATAAATGATATCTAAATAATTATTTTTGAATTTACCATTTATAAGCTTACCCTTTATTTGGTTGAAGTTTCCTATAGTATCTGATGAAATTATGAATCCATTATTTACTAATTTCAATGAATCAAGCTTATTGGTTTCGGGATTCATTGTTACTAAAATAGTATCAGACGTAAGCTGATTTTTACCTGACCATAAAACGGGAGTTGTAAGCATCTTCATTATTCCTGTTTTTTCATTATAGCTCAATGAATCACATTTGCCTTGCATATCCGTTTTGAATATTTTCACATTGTGAAAAACTCTCATCATCCTATCATCAGTACGCGGAAGGCTAGTCATCATTAATGTATCACCGTGGATAAACAAGGAATCTTTTTCCATTATATTAATTGCAACAGCTCTATCAGTAACAAAGGTAGAATCGTTTTGTTCGAAATACTCGGCATATTGTCCCTTTATCAATAGGTTCTTGGTAGTATCGTTCACTACGATATTCTTATTTGCCGATCCAAAACCTCTATTTCTGTCGTAATAAAGAGAATCTCCTTCGAGAGTTCTGTTTCCGTATCTTATATAAGAATTATCTTTAAAATAAGATACTTCATTCCTAGTGTCGTAGAAGCCATTCTCACAATAAATTAAGTTATCATCACTAGTAATTGTTGAAGGACCGTAAAAGTATACTGTTTTATAATTAGAGTAATAAGTCAGATGATCAGATTTCATTACATATCTTTTATTTACAATGGTAACATCACTTGTAAATACCAATTTTTTTCCTTCAGTGTAGTACGTTCCTCTAAGTGAGGTTAGTGTATTGGCACTGTCTTTTACTTCGCCATATGATGGGTAGAAAGCGATTTGCTTATTTCTATCAAACCTAACAGTATCACTTCTTAAAGTCATCTTCGAATCTATCAATTTAACATTTCCACTCGCTAATGCAAGCTTTGTATCGCCGTGATAATCGAGATAATCGGAGTACATGTGTAAAGTGTCTGCTTGATTTATAACAACATTGCCATATGCACGCATAATGTTTTTACCTTGATAAAAAACAGCACTATCACAGGATAGTATAGTCCCTTCATGCTCGAAAGATACGTGTCCAATCATCATTTGTGCATCGGGATCAATTCTTGAATCGAATTTGTGAACATCGGCATGTTTGTATTTTATTTTATTAACCTTCTTTTGAGCAAAGGAGGTGTTTAAAACAAACACGAGACTAATGATTGTGAAAATATACTTCAAAATATATTGTTTTGTTAATAGTTTTATACGATCGGACAAATCTAAGCAATATTGCTATATAAAGATATTAAAAAAAAATAGGCTGAATCAAAAGTTTTAATGACTCATCATTTTAAGCATAAAATAGAAAAATCTGTTTCTTAGAATTAATAAATATTAACCTGAGACTTTTCTACTATAATTATAATGATGTAGAAATAACTTTTAATACAGCCTATTAAGTAATTACTTTATAGGGGGATACTTAATACTATCTATTTATAGTCTGTGTTCTATCCGGTCCAACAGATACAACAGCAATAGCTACTCCCGTTTCTTTTTCAATAAAGTCGATATATTTATTAAGGCTATCTGGAAACTCTTCCGAAGATTTAATCTTTGTAAGATCTTTTTTCCAACCTTTTACTTCAGTATATATAGGCTTAATATTCTCTTCTTCGATGTTGTATGGGAAGTAATCAATTTTTTCTCCTCTGTATTCGTAATGAGTACAAACTTTCAGAGTTTCAAATCCACTTAAAACATCAGCTTTCATCATGTAAAGCTTAGTAACTCCATTTATTTCGCAGGCATATTTTAATGCAACTAAATCTAACCATCCAGTTCTTCTAGCTCTACCAGTTGTTGA
>JAGLEB010000103.1 GCA_023145275.1 Flavobacteriales bacterium
ATAAGGTTTGTTCTATCAAGAATCTTAACCTCAATTACCCTTTCTATATTTCTAAGTTGCGCAGGAGATAATTCATCGTCAAATATTGCAATATCTAGCTCATTTTTATCAATAAACAATCTAAGCTCTTCTAGTTTTCCCGCACCTATAAAGGTTTTCGGGTTTTGAGTAGTCATTTTTTGAGTAATACGACCATAAACTTTTGCACCAGCTGTTGTTGCAAGAAATTCGAGCTCGTCTAAATATTCTTTTGATCGCTCTTCGTTTTGGAAGTTTGTAACCAAACCAACTAAAACAGCTTTTTCGTATTTTACTTCGCTTAAATCAATCATTGCAATTTGTTTAATCGTTTTAATGTTGAGTATTATAAACTACTATAATTCAACATTTTTTAATGTTGACCCCAATCAGACCAAGGAATTCTTGATAGTATAAGTAATAATCCTATTGAATAGAAAATAACGATGTTTTTAAATTTTACACTGCTATTTTTTGCAGATTTTGCTTTCGAATATCCTACTGTCAATAGTACAGCCGCAATAATCATTACCAAAGGGTGTTCTACAGCATAAAGTCTTAATGTAGAATCTTTCATTGCCGCTCCCATATTTTGCATGGCATGTTGAGATTTTTCAGAAATCATATATGAAATCAAACCTAATATTACCTGAATATGTGTGGCAATCATGGCATATAGAGAAAATTTTCTCGCCATTATTCCAAATTCTTTTTTACTAAATAGTCCGACAATTGCAAATATTAGAGCTATAAGTATTAGTAAAATAGTTATTAATGCCCAGTTTGAGTGATTTGAAATGTAATCCATTATTTAAATTTTGAATAGTTATGTTTAGTTATTGATTTTTAAGTCTTTTTGTTTTCGCAATCGAAGTCATAAATATGGCTATAGGTCCCGAAATAAGAGCAATTAATGTTTGTGTTGTATGAACAATTATTGCAAAACTCCTTCCTGTATCTGGGGCAATTCCCAATAATCCTAGACCAATCATTACAGCTCCGTGATATGCTCCTAATCCTCCAGGAACTGGTGCCACCATTCCGAGTGCTCCAACAGCCATAATAAATAATCCGTCAGAAATTGTAAGATGACTAGTTTCGGGCATTGCAAAAAATACAACATATACCATTAGGTAGTACATAAACCAAATAAATAGGGTGTGAAAAATAAACATACCCTTATTTTTCATGTGTTTTATTGTAGCAATACCTTCTTTTAAGCCTATTAAAAATGATTTAATTTTGTCATAAATATTAGTCTCCTTTATTCTATTTCGTAGAAAATATGCAACAACTAGTAATATAACTATCAAAATGAGGAAGTATTTAATCATATGCATTCCTTCGTCATCTCCTCCTTCTTTTTGACTAAGTGCTGTTTCAAAAAAACTTATTAAATCTTCAAATCGTACTATTACCGTTAAAAACATCAAAGTTAATAATAGTAACATATCAATAATTCTTTCAATAACAATTGTTCCTAAAAGCTTGTCGACAGGAATTCCTTCAGATTGATTTAGAGATGTTGCTCGTGCTACTTCACCAGCTCTTGGAAGAGCAAGATTTGTAAAATAAGTAATAGAAACAGAATTTATAGCATTTATAGGTTTTGCTTTATAACCCATAGCCTCAATAAGTTGTAACCATCTGTATCCTCTAGAAACATAGGCTGCATAACCCATTACAAACGATAATAAAATCCATTTGTAATCAGCTGCTGCCAAATCTTTCATCATTTGGTTGATATCTGCATCTTTAAAAACAAGATATATTAGTGCAACACCAATAAGAAAGAAAATAGAATATTTTATAGTACTAACTAATTTTTTATTCATTCACGAAAATTAAGAAATATATCTTTATAAAAAGCAAATAGGAATTAAACTCTTAAAAAAGAGATAATTCCTTGTTTACAAAGTCATATTTTATGTAAAAATATTATAAGCTATTGTCTTCTTCATTAGGAAAAACTAACCATGGTTTAAATGATTTAGCTTCTTCAAATTCTAAACTAGCATAAGAAATAATAATGATAATATCTCCTTTAGCTACTTTACGTGCTGCCGGACCATTTAAATTTATTTCACCACTTCCTCTTTCTCCTCTAATAGCATAAGTTACAAGCCTTTCGCCATTGTTGATGTTAACAATATGTACTTTTTCACCTTCAATGATATTGGCTGCATCCATTAAATCCTCATCGATAGTTATACTACCAATATAATTTAGGTCTGCACCAGTAACTTTTACTCTATGAATTTTAGATTTTACAACCTCAATATTCATGTTATTTATTTTTAGTTTTTATTTTAGTAAGCTATGATATTGAAATAGATTACCGTTAAATCCTCTGTATAATACAGATTACTCGGCTGCAAAAGTAATTAAAATAGTCTAATGTTATCTATTAATCTGATATTCTGTGCAAAAACAGCAATGAACGCTCTATATTCGTTATGTAATTGAAAGTCAGTAACTTTACTAAGATTGTTAATTTCCCTAATTTCGAAGTATTCTAATTCTAATAAATCATTATTATTGAATAATTCATTTACGAAAGCGTATAATTCTTCAACAGATTTAGTTTTTGCAAGTTCGCTTACTTCTTTTAAGCATTTATATATGATTGGTGCTTCTTTACGGTGTTCCTCAGTAAGTCTTACATTTCGCGAACTCATAGCAAGTCCATCATCTTCTCTTACAATTGGGCATGCTACAATGTTAACATCGAGTTTTTTTATCTCCACCATTTTTTTAATGATCTGCAATTGTTGAAAATCCTTTTCACCAAAGTAGGCATTATCAGGCATAACAGTATCAAAAAGCAATTTTACAATAGTGGCAACTCCATCAAAATGACCTTTTCGGTGTTCTCCCTCCATAACTTTATCTAGATTGCCGAAGGAGTATTCTTCAGAAATTACATTTGAACCGTAAATTTCTTCAATATTTGGTATAAAAACTACCTCAACATCATGTTGTTTGAGTAGTGCAATATCATTATTAGTAGTAATAGGATATTTTATAAGATCATCAGGATTATCAAACTGTGTAGGGTTTACAAAAATACTTACTACAGTTATATTATTTTCTTTCTTAGAGCCTTCAACTAACGACATATGTCCATCATGTAAAGCACCCATAGTTGGCACAAACCCGATTGAGGATTTTTTAGATTTTTCAAGTAATATATAATCAAAAATTTCCTTTTTAGAATAAAAAATATGCATGAAATACTAGTTTTATTTGGCAAAGCTAATGCTATATTATTATAAATAAGATAGTTTTCGTACTTTTGCACCCGTAAATAGAAGAATTAATTTCATTTTTCATATATGAAAAAAAGAAGAATATTATACGTGTCGTCGGAAGTAGTGCCTTACCTTCCTGAAAATCAGATTTCTACAATGGCGTTGGAAGCACCGAAAAAGATGAATGGATTGAATAACGAAGTTAGGATATTCATGCCTCGTTATGGTGCTATAAATGAGAGAAGACATCAATTACACGAAGTTATTCGTCTTTCGGGAATGAATTTGGTTGTAAATGATATGGATCAGCCTTTAATTATTAAGGTTGCATCTATACCTAAGGAAAGATTGCAAGTTTATTTTATAGACAACGAGGAGTATTTCAAAAGAAAGGCTATCGTTGCCGATGAAAAAGGAAAATTGTTTGAAGATAATGACGAAAGACTTATATTTTTTGCAAAAGGAGTATTAGAAACAGTTAAGAAATTAAATTGGTCCCCAGATGTAATTCATGTTAGTGGATGGATGGCTAGTTTACTTCCTATGTATGTAAAAACATTGTTCTCTGATGATCCTACATTTTCTGAATGTAAAATTGTAAGCTCAGCATTTAATTTTGGTTTTACAGCTGAATTAAACCCAAAGTTGATTGATAAAATTAAATTTGATGGAGTAGAGGATGATAGATTAAAAATGATTGAAAGCCCTACTTTAGATAATCTTACAAAATTTGCAATGAGTTTTTCTGATGGTATTGTTAGAGCTGGAGATATTTTGTCTGAAGATTTGAATGAATTTATGGATAAAACTGATATACCAGTTCTTGAGTTCTACGATGTAGACGAATTTGCAGAGCACTACAATAATTTCTATGATAGACTAGTTATAGAAGAGAACTAGTTTTAAGTATAATTACCATGCTATAAAGTTGCTTGTTACTTTTTGTGACAAGCAATTATTTTGAAAAACCTAATTACTCTAATGAATTTAAAGTCATTTATAAAAATAGCTAGTGGACTAGCTATTTTTTCAATTTTAATAGTTTTTACAAATTCTTGTAAGAAAGAAGATAACTCTATAGGTTCTGATTTTTTGCACGATAATAAGTTTATCACAGGAATTTTTAGAGATTCTAAACTGATTTCTTTTACTTCTCTCAACGATACTGTTGTTACTAGTAAGTCATCATTAAATCTATTTGGGTCCTTTCAGGATGAAATCTTTGGAATGACGCGATCTTCTTTCGCTATTCAAATGAGTTTATCTATGACAGATCCTGATTTTGGTGAAGAGGCAGTTATTGACTCTGTTGTACTTACTATACCTTATTTAGGTAAAAATGATACCAAAACTGTTACAGGTTCTGATGGTAAGGATTCAACAATTACTTTTACCAATTATGAAACAGATTCAATTTTTGGTGATCCATCAATTCCAATGGAATTTAAAATTAGTGAGTTTAACAAAATATTAAATCCAGATTCAACATATTTTTCGACAATTGATTTGCCTACTACAGGTGCTCCAATTTATGAAGATGCCTCGTATAAAGCGAATTTGCACGAGATTACACTTCTTGGACATAATATAGATGGTAGTGTAAAAGATACTACTGTTATTCCTGCTGCATTGCGATTAAAGTTGCCCAATAAGTTTTTTCAAGAAAGAATTTTTGATAAAGAAGGTACAGCAGTACTTGCTAATAATGCCAACTTTATTACTGATTTAAACGGCTTAGTATTTAGTACTAGCAGCGATAACGGTGCAATTTTTTCTTTAAATATGCTTTCTGGTTCTTCATTAAATATATATTATAAAAGTAAAAATGAAGACTACGATCCTGAAGTAGAGGATTCAGAAGAACTTTCTAAAAGGGATTACGAGTTAAAATTTGAAGCAAAATATGCTAGAGTTAATAAATTTGAATTCGATAGAGATAATTATTCAGCTTCTCCATCTTTAGTAGCGCAGCTCAGAGGCGACTATGATTCTACACAAGGCGCCGATTTTATATATATTCAAGGTATGTCGGGCTTAGAGGCTAATATTAAATTATTTACTGATATGGATCAACTTAAAGCTTTAAGAGATTCAAATTGGATTATTAACGAAGCATCTTTAGTTTATCGTGTATCAAATGAAAATGGCAAGAAATTTGCGCCTCCATATAGATTATACATGTTTAATAGAGATTCTATGAAAACAGACAATTTCAGAATAATTGACGAAATTGCCGAACCTGTTGCTTTTGATGGCTTCTTGAGAAAAGATCACAGAATATTTACTGGCGAAAACAGGTATTATAGATTTAGAATAACTAAGCATATACACCAATTAATAAATGGAGTTAAGGAAAATATTGATGGTATAGATACTATTACCTATCCAAATAATTATCCTATTAAACTAGTTTCAGTTGCTGGAAAAGAAAGTCCTAGTAGAGTTGAAATTAACGGTAATAATGCTAAAGTAAGCGATCCTAATGCTAAGAATTTTTGGTTAGAGATAAAGCATAGTAGAGAAGCTACTAAAGAAGATAAGGAAAAAGAAGAATAAGTAATAATTTTCGCTAAAATTAGAGGAGTGCAGACCTTTAATTTTGTTAAATATAGCGAACCCAAATACAAATAATATGTGTGGAATTGTTGGATATATAGGTGAGCGCCAAGCTTATCCTATAGTGATCAAGGGATTGAAAAGATTGGAATATCGCGGATATGACAGTGCTGGTGTAACATTGTATAACAATGGAAAAATTACCCTTGTAAAGAAGCAAGGTAAAGTTGTAGAATTAGAAAAAGCAGCAGAGAATCTTGATACTACTGGTGTAATCGGGCTAGGACATACTAGATGGGCTACTCACGGAGAGCCTAATGATGTTAATTCTCACCCTCATGCTTCAAACTCGGAAGATTTAGTTTTAATTCACAACGGAATTATTGAGAATTATGCTTCAATAAAGAAAGCATTAATAGCTAGAGGATATGTTTTTCACAGTGATACCGATACTGAGGTACTTGTGAATCTTATTGAAGATGTAAAAAAACAAGAAAATGTTTCTCTTGGAAAAGCGGTACGCAAAGCATTAACTCAAGTTGTTGGAGCTTATGCTATTGCAGTTTTCGATAAAAATAGACCAAATGAAGTTGTAGTTGCTAAACTAGGCTCTCCTTTGGCTATAGGTATTGGAAAAGATAATTCTGAATTTTTTGTAGCCTCTGATGCTTCGCCATTTATTGAGTTTACGAAAGATGCAATTTACCTCGAAGATGAGGAAATGGCTGTAATCCGTAGAGGTAGAGATATTAAGGTACGCAGTATTATTGATGATGAAGTTGTAGATCCATATATTCAAGAGCTTCAATTAGATATTGAGCAGATTGAAAAAGGTGGTTACGATCACTTTATGATAAAAGAAATTCACGAACAGCCTACTGCTATTACTGATACTTTGAGAGGTCATTTATTACCAGAAGAAGGAAATATTTACCTTTCGGGAATTAGTGATAACATAGATCGTTTCAAAAATGCTAACCGTATTATTATGGTTGGTTGTGGTACATCGTGGCACGCAGGTTTAGTAGGTGAGTACCTATTTGAAGATTTGGCTAGAATACCAGTTGAGGTAGAGTACGGTTCTGAGTTTAGATATAGAAACCCAATAATCACCGAAAAAGATATAGTTATTGCTGTATCACAATCTGGTGAAACTGCTGATACTTTGGCTGCAATAAAAATGGCTAAAAGTAAAGGTGCATTTGTTTATGGAGTATGTAACGTTGTTGGTTCTACTATTGCTAGAGAGTCTGATGCTGGTACATATACTCACGCTGGTCCTGAGATTGGTGTAGCTTCAACAAAAGCATTTACAACGCAGGTAACAGTTTTAGCTATGATGGCTATGAAACTAGGTAAAGAGAATGGATCTATTTCTGAATCTCGCTACAATAGTTTATTGAGAGAATTAGAAGCTATTCCTGCTAAGGTAGAGCTAGCTTTAGAAAGTGATGCATTAATTAAAGAAATAGCTGCTGTTTATAAAGATTCGCCAAACTTCTTGTACTTAGGACGTGGATACAATTTTCCATCTGCGCTAGAAGGAGCTTTAAAGCTTAAGGAGATATCATATATACATGCTGAGGGTTATCCAGCTGCTGAGATGAAGCACGGACCTATTGCTCTTATCGACGAGAGTATGCCTGTTGTTGTTATCGCTACAAAAGAAGGTCATTACGAAAAGATTGTCTCGAACATTCAAGAGATAAAATCTAGAAAAGGAAAGATAATTGCTGTTGTTCACGAAGGTGACGAAGTAATTAGAGAAATTGCTGACTATGTTATTG
Source organism: Flavobacteriales bacterium (assembly GCA_023145275.1). GTDB lineage: Bacteria > Bacteroidota > Bacteroidia > Flavobacteriales > JADGDT01 > JADGDT01. Next base: position 7,613 of record JAGLEB010000103.1, read on the forward strand.
AAATTCCTCATACTACCGAAGAATTAACAACAATTATGTCGACAATACCTTTACAGTTACTTTCTTACCACATTGCAATTCTTAGAGGATGTAATGTAGATCAACCAAGAAACTTGGCTAAATCTGTTACTGTGGAATAACGACACGTGACGGTTAAACTTACTTAAAGCACCTAAAGATTCTATTATTTTGAATCTTTAGGTGCTTTTTTTAGTACAGACTATTTTAACATAAAAAATGAGATTTATATATTTAATGGAATTACATTTGTAGCTTAAATATTACATCCAATTAATTTATAATAATCAAATAACCATGAAAAGAATTCTAGCAATCTTCTTATTTATTTCAACAGTTTCTTTTGCGCAAACTAATGTGCAGTACTCTGTTTCTGGAATTGAAAAAGGTGATTC
>JAGLEB010000104.1 GCA_023145275.1 Flavobacteriales bacterium
TTCTGCCGAAGCAAAACTTTGGTCTATATTGAAAAGTAAACAGCTCGAGGGAAGGAAATTCAGAAGGCAGCACAGTATTAATAATTATTTAGTTTATTTTTTTCATACCTGTGGTATAATAGTTATTAGCTTTGCTAAGTTTTAGTGTAAAACCATATGTACTGGAGTAATTTTACGTGTGAATATTTTAGCTAGTTTATGGGTAAAACCACCTCCCCATACCTGTGGTATGGTACTCCTCCTTGAAAAGGAGGAGGGTTTGAGTTAACTGCAAGTTTAAATATTCAGTTTTTAAATGAAGGGTTCTAGTAATAGATAAATTATCACAGGTATGCTGTATTGCTTTTGCAAGTGCTCTAGAAAAATAAGGAATTAGTCATTAAAAGTTATTAGCTTTGCTAAGTTTCAGTGTAAAACCATCTGTACTGGAGTAATTTTACGTGTGAATATTTTAGCTAGTTTATGGGTAAAACACCTCTCCATACCTGTGGTATGGTACGCCTCCTTGAAAAGGAGGAGGGTTTGGGTTAACTGCAAGTTTAAATATTCAGTATTTAAATGAAGGGTTCTAGTAATAGATAAATTATCACGGGTCTGTTGTATTGCTTTTGCAATACATTAAATAACATTTATAAAAATACTTGTATTTTTATAAAACCTTTTAAAGCTCCCCTCCTTTTTAAGGAGGGGATGTTGCAGTAATGCTGCAACAGGGGTGGTTTTACACACAAAAACACAACGCATCCTAATTTTAATAATTCCAGCCATGCCAAATACCCCAAAACATAATCACAAATATCTAGAGAACTTCAGAAAAGAAAACCGCAACAACGCAACTTCTGCCGAAGCAAAACTTTGGTCATTATTGAAAGGTAAACAGCTAGAGGGAAGGAAATTCAGAAGGCAACACAGTATTAACAACTACATAGTTGACTTCTACTGTCCAGAAGAGAAACTAATAATAGAACTAGATGGTCAAGTACACTTCAATCCAATCGCTCAAGAAAAAGATTTTTTGAGAGATAAAGACTTAAGCGAAATGGGATTTAAAATTGTTAGAGTTGAAAATCACTTTGTGTTTGATGATACTGATGGAGTTTTAAATTCAATCCGAAATAAATTCACAAAGTAGGAATGAATTTATACAGGTTATAATAGGTGTAAATGTATTTTTCACTTCCTGAATTCAGGGACCAAAAAATAAAAATCCGAGCAAAATACTTTTTTGTATTTTGCTCGGATTTTTTCATACTACAAAGCTGTAGAATGGGTCTATTCCTGCATCACAAAATAAGTGATAATTGCCACACCTAGACCTATACCAACAACTTCGAGGGCTGTAGCTCCTTTTGAGTACCTGTACGCCTCTACCCTATCGAATTCTCTCAGATCCATATTTACAAGCTGATTATCTTTTTGTTCTAGATCTCCGGCCTCTTTTCTCCACAGAATAATTGCTTTCTTCTTTTTTAATTTTTTAAAATCGCTGCTTAGTCTCGCCTTTAAATTATCTCCTTCTACTTCTATATCGCTTAATTTATACATTAAATGCGGTTTATCGTGAAATTGCATATAAACATCCTTACCTTCAAATTTGTTGGTATCCATTGGTATATCGTAATGTCTATACACCTTACATGAAGAAGTAATTATTACTAAAACAAGTAATAAACTAGTGATTTTTATATTGATAGTATTTAGAATTGTCATAAGTGTATTTTAGATTATTTTGATCCAAAAATAGTCAAAAAAGATTAATTTTACAGCAATATAAATTTCAATCTATAAGTTTCTATTTTATTTATAGATATTAACTATTTTTCTTATGCAGAAATTCTTAGGGTATTTCTTTACTTTATTACACGGTTTAGTTTTTGTCATTGCCTTGCTAATTTTCCATCCATTACAAGTTATTGCTTATTGGATTGGCGGTAGAGAATGGCAGCGTAGAGTTGTGAATGTTATGCTATTTTTTCTTACTAAATCTCTATACCTCGCTGGCGTAAATATTAAATTTAAAAATTTTGAAAATATACCTACAAGTAGGCCTATCATTATTGTTGCTAACCATCATCACGTTCACGATATAACGAATATTAATTGGATTTTCAGAAAGTTCGATTTATCATTTGTCTCGAAAGCAAAGTTGGGGAAAGGTATTCCTAGCATTTCTTATAACCTCCGAAAAAGCAAATCGGCTCTTATTGAAAGAAATGACAGAAGACAATCGATAAGCGAAATTCTAAATCTTGCCAAGCATATCGAAAAAAACAACGCGGCAACATGTATCTTCCCCGAAGGAACACGTAAACATAAAGGCGACCTACTTAGGGCATTTAAACCCGGAGGCACTGCTGCATTAATAAAAAAGGCACCATCAGCCGTCGTTATCCCTATTGCAATTTCTGGCACATGGAAACTCAGATATCCCTTCCCATTCGGGATGACAATTTCCTTTGAAAGGTTAAAAGATATCGAGCCTAAAGATTTTGAAGATGGAGAAGCTGTAGTGTCGGAGTGCGAAAGACAAATTCACAGTGCAGTAAATCAAAATATTTAATTCCACACATTTCAATGTTAAATAGCTTAATTACAATAATAGGACCTACAGCAATTGGGAAAACATCACTAAGTATTGATATAGCTAATCATTTTAATTGTGATATTCTATCATGCGATTCTCGTCAATTTTATAAGGAATTACTTATTGGCACTGCCCCACCATCACCTGAAGAATTATCTACTGCTCCACATCATTTTATCCATAACAGATCTATTTTCGATGATTATAGTGTCGGTGATTATGAAGATGATGCAATTAAGCTTTTAGATAAAATATATAACAACAACGATATGGCAATATTGATTGGTGGTTCTGGACTTTATGTTGATGCTGTGCTAAAAGGTTTTGATACATTTCCCGAATTAGCAAAAGAAATAAGGATCAATCTCCAAAAGGACCTTGATAAAAATGGACTATCAAGCCTACAGGAAAGGCTTAAATTGTTAGACCCTGAGTATTTCAATATTGTTGATATACAAAACCCACAAAGGGTAATTAGGGCCTTAGAAGTTTGTATTGGTACTGGTAAAACTTTTACAGAGTTTAGAATAAGAAAGCCAAAACAAAGAAATTTCGATCCCATAAAAATTGGTTTAAATATTGACCGAGAAAAACTCTACGAAAGAATAAATCTTAGAGTTGACCTAATGATGGAAGCTGGACTATTATTGGAGGCCGAGAAGATGTATATACACAAAAACCTAAACAGTTTGCAAACAGTAGGCTATCGTGAACTATTTAGTTATTTTGATGGATCTTTTGATTTAGATTTCGCTATATCAGAAATAAAGAAAAACACCCGTAGATTCGCTAAAAGACAATTAACCTGGTTTAGAAAAGATAAAGAAATAAAATGGTTCGACCCGAAAGATGTTAATGATATTATTGCATTTATCGAAGAGTCTATATAGTGGCTACAATAAAATACAATGATAAAATATACATAGTTTTCTAAGAGACTACCATAATTTTAAATACTTACGAAACAATGGCTAAAATAAACGATATATACTTAAAAGATTGGAGAGTTGAATTCAACGATTGCTATTCGAATGGAAAAATAAGTTACGTAACTCTAAGTAGATATTTGCAAGATACCGCTGGCTATCACGCTGAAGAAGGTGGTTTTGGTATTAACGAAATGGTTGCAAATAAGCAGTCGTGGGTACTTACTCGTTTTGCTCTAGAAATAGACAAACTTCCGCGATTAGGGGAAATTGTTAGGGTGAGAACATGGATTAGTTTTGTAAAAGGAGCTTTTTCTAATAGAGAATACGAAATATTTATTGGTGACAAACAAATCGCAAGGGCTACATCGAGCTGGACAGTCATTAACTTCTTAAAGCGTAAAGTAGAAAACCTAAAGATCGAAACTAAAGACATCTCTTTCACTACGGACATCGCCACGGAAAAATCAGCAGAGAGAATTCATTTGGACAGCGACTTTAAAGAAATTTTTAATCTGCAAGTTCGATTTTCAGCTCTAGACATGGTTCAACACGTTTCGAACTTAAAATACCTCGATTGGACTTTCGACAATGTAGATCACACAAAAGTACTTAAGAGCAAGCTAAAAAAGATTACTGTAAACTATATAAAAGAGCTCAACCTAGATGACGAGGTAGTAATTTCGACTAATGAAGATGGAAATATCCAAATAATAAAAATGAATAAGAATGCTGATAAAACTTGTTTTGCAGCTCAGCTTATTTGGAATGACTAATGCAATATATACCTCCAACCCTCTTTTTATAAAGTCGTTATGGAAAATATAATGAGTTAAACAGATGTGCCTTGCTAATAAAATCACTAAAGTTTAGCTCAGAAATAAATCATTTAAATTCTGGAAAGAAAATTTCATTTAGCCCAGAAATCAACTTTTTAATTGAGGTAGATTGTAGAATTTCATTTTCTCCATCATTCAAAGTCCATTGTTTATTATCTCCATCAACTTTGAGTGTGTAAGTTGAATTATCACTGATTCCATAACCATTTTTATACAGGGCTTGCTTTGTCCAGTAAATTCCCTCATCGTCTCCTTCGAGCACAAAAGAAATTCGAGACTCTCGCTTATACAGAAACTTACCACTGACATAATCAAACTCAAAATTAGATGTTAAGAATGATTCTATTACTTTCTTGTTCAAAAGTAAATCTTCTGTAACATCACTCAATAACTCTCCTTCATTATCTATAACCCACAAAATATCAGAATTTTGAAATGCCAACTCTAAATCGTGGGTAATAATAAAAATAGCCTTATTAAAATCAATTGCTAATTTTCTTAAAATTTCGAAAACTTTAAACTTATTAGAAACATCAAGATGGGCTGTAGGTTCATCAAGAAGTATTAAATCAGTATCCTGACATATTGCGCGTGCGATATTCACTTTTTGAAGCTGTCCATCGGATAACTCATTAATTATTTTGTCGCGAATACTATCAACCTCACAGATACTAATAGCTTCTTCAACTTTCTCGAAATCAACATCACTTAACGAACCACGCCAATTTGTGTGAGGAGTTCGCCCTAAGGCAATAAATTCAAAAACACTTATATGCTCAGTTCTAACGACATCCGTTAATACGGCTGAAATCTTCCTCGCTCTATCGATAGCAGTAATATCTTCTAGTGATTTACCTTCAATAAATACATCGCCACTAACAGGTTCTAAAACACCTAATAGAGTCTTTAACAAAGTAGATTTACCTGAACCATTTCGGCCTAAAAAACATGTGAGTTTTCTTTTTTCTAATCTCGCGTTGATACCCTCCAGAACCAAAGTTGTTTCCTTCTTTGACTTATAGCCTATGCTTAAATTCTTTATTTCTATCATAATTAGAAGGACAAATTTCTAGTCTTTTTCAACACCACATATATAACAAATGGAGCACCAAATAACGAAGTAACAATATTTATTGGAATAACCTGATCCTTTATAATAAACTGAGTAAGAACATCAAAAAACAACATTAACACAGCTCCTAAAACCATGGTAAAAGGTACAAGTTTACTGTGATTCATTGTACTCAGCATAGATTTTGCAATATGCGGAACAGCCAAACCTACAAAAGCAATAGGCCCTACTATTGCAGTAACTCCGCCAGCTAAAACACTTGCTACTACGAGCGTGAGCCTACGAACTAATTTCACATCTATCCCCAAGGTAAAAGCATAGCTCTCGCCAATTGATATGGCATTTAAGCCTTTTGCTAACCACAATATTAATAGCAAGCTCACTAGTAGTATTGAGTATAAAATCCAGATTTCTGACCACGATGAGCTTCCTAAACTACCCATTGTCCAAATAATATAATTCTTCAATTCTTGCTGACTACTAAAATACTGGAATACCCCGATTATCGCTGAAGAAAAACTACCTATCATTACTCCTACAATCAACAGAGTACTGAGGTTATTAACCTTTTCAGAAACATAAAGAATTATTCCCATAACAAACCCAGCACCAATAGTACCAGCAACAACAGTATTTACGTCCGATAAAAATATTGGTAAGCTTAAGCCTATGGTGGAGCTAATCATTATAGTAAAAGCAACACCTAAACCTGCACCGGAACTGATTCCTAAAACAAAGGGGCCAGAAAGAGGATTGCGGAAAATTGTCTGCATCAACAAGCCACTTAATGGCAAAGCCATACCGGCAAGTAAGCTTGTCAGCATCTTCGGAATTCTATAATCCCAGATAATAATAGACTTGGGATTAGTGTCCTGCCCAAAGTTGGATATTATATCAATAAACTCTTTTAAACTAAATTTTACGCTTCCTAGAAAAACATCTAGAAACACAAAAACTAATAGTAACACTATCAGTATAACAAGTTTTTTTTCTGGTATTTTATCAAAAATCATATGGTAACAATAGAAGTTTCAAATAACTTGATGATTTTCGAGTTCAGAAACGACTTATAAACTAGGGAACAAAAATACAAAGGAGAATAAAATTTACTTATAAAAATCTAGAATTATATTAATGGCTGAGCAAATAGAAACAATTGCTCCATCTAACGAAGTATCAAACACTTAAATAAAACACTAAACAAAACTATCCAACTATACTTTACTATATCCTTCTGCTAATCTAATATTTTGAAGTTTTAAAGCAATAAAACTAGCATATCCACTTAAAAGGTTCTTCTCGTAATCGAGCCAAACACGTTTGTTATTTTTTACTATAAAATAAATTGCTCCCCAAGTACCTTGAGGTGTTTTAAGAAGAAACCCAAGTAATGATTTCACCTTATATTTCTTCAAGTAAGCTTTTTGATTATCACTTAAATCTATATTTGAAATATCAATGTAATAATTCTCTTCAAATAATTCTAGACTATCTTTTCTATTGCTTAGCGTAGAGAAATAACAATCGTCTCCCACTTTATCAGCTACAATAGCCTCACTATCCCATGAATATTTATCAAAATAATTCAATTTATCATTTTCGATAGTAAATTTTGATATTATTGCTTTTGATATTCCTAATGCACTTCCTACCAATCCTAAAGACTTTGCAAAATTATAATCGCGCTCCAATTGTAATTGAGCAACATTAATCGATGATAATAAGGATTCTAAACCTCTGTTTTTATGCTCTAAACTTTTTAATTCAGAGATATCTTTTAGCGTACCTTCTACACCAACAACAACATCGTTCTCTAACAATATATTTGAAATGAAAATTTTAAGCCATTTTAGATTTCCTTGGTTGGTAATAATTCGAAATTCAAGATCATCGGTCTTCAAAATATTATTTCTCAAACTATTAACATAATCTGATAAAATTATGGCATCGTGATGCAACACATATTTAAATAAGCTAGATGGATTTTCGTAAATACTTATTTTTTCTTTCTTGTCATTAATCCCTATAATATCAATGATAAAGTCTATGCCGGAATTATTTAATTTATTGGTTTTGAAATTTATTTTCCAATCGAAAATTTTTGCTCCCTCGTAGAATGAGCTTAGGGTAGAATAAAACTTTAAGTTATCGTCCTGTCTTTTCTTTTGCACAAGCCTAACTGCTAAATCATCCGCTACATCCTTAAGAATATCAAGATGCTCTTGTGTAAAATAATTATGTCGAGAATTATCCGAGTCAATAATACCGATCAATTCGCCCTCAAAAATTACAGGAACAGTAATCTCTGAAAACTGAGGTTTATCGAGTGAATAATAATCTCCATCTGTTAATGTATCATTAACTATCTCGGCAGTTTGCGACCTAACAACTCTCCCTATTACTCCAAGCTCGGTAGATATATTTTTAAGATAATCTTTCGGTTTAACCTCTAACTTTTTAGATCTATAAGCGGCTCCAAAATCTAGCATTTGTGTACTCGAATTGTAAAGATATATTAGAGAATTCTGCAAATTTAACTTTGTCACCAAAGATTTAGCAAGATCTTCGAGAATCAATGGAATTGTAGGCTGACGTAATAGCAACAAGGAAAAATACTCTTTTAACTGTTTCCTATTTTTACGTTGTTTTTCCTCCTTTTCAAAATTCTTCTTATCTGTTATATCATTTAAATATCCAGTCCCTTTAAATACTTTATCATCTGAGTAGTATTCGTGCCAATCAATTGTCACCCATTTTGTTTTCTTATTATCATCATTTATTGTAAACTCATTCTTAAGTCTCCTCTCTTTTTCTGATAATCGCAAAAAGAAATAATGTAATCGCACTCTTTCTATCCTATCAAATCTGCTAAACAACAGGTTAGAATCTTTCAATATATGCGTAGCTGAAAGTCCCAAAATTTCTTTTACCTTTTCAGATACAAACGTAAATTTCAGCTTATTATCAATAACTTCAAATTCGAATAATACCCCGGGAACAACAGTAATTAGATTTTCTAAACGCTCCTTTTCAATATCAAGAATCTCATCAGCTCTATGCTCTAAAGCAAAATTGCTAAATTGTACTAAAAAGAATTTATTATCATCATCAATAACATAAGTCTCTAATTTAATTTCAGAAGTCCTGCCATTAATATCAAAATTAGCAATTTTTGATGCTATCCCCCCTACTCTAGCAATACTTATTACTGACTCTACAATTTCAATAAATTCTTTTGACAATTCTTCATCCTCATCTTTATAATCCAATAAAAATTTATCAGCAGAAATATTTATCGAAACAATATCATTCTTTTCAACCCCGTAGACTAAAGAAGGAGTTTTTGCATGGATAAATAGGTTCTGGGAAGAAATAAAGCATTTTACGAAATCGTTATTAACCTCAGCTATAGCTTCGAAAAAAATAATAAAAAACTTTTCCTCGTCAATAATTAGTGGCGATATAGATTTTAAAGTTACTTCTGTATTATCATCAATATGAACAAGAGAAGAAGTAATATCCTCACTAATCTCCTTGTTTTTAAACATTCCAAAAAAATCGGGATGCACTTTAGTAGTATGCATCATCATTTCAAGAAAATTAGATTCTAATGGGAGTTTTGTCAGAATAACATCTTGAAAAAGTTTTGAAAAAACAACAATGTCTCCCATCTGTTTTACAACAACAATTGGGGAAGATGACCTTTGAATAAGCTCAAATAATACAGCTTTAGACATAGTGAAATTTATTGGAAATAAAAGTTAGTATGGCTAATTTAACATTTTTTTAATAATAATTGCAATCCTACAAGATAATTCCAAACAATTAAGAGTTTGGAGGAAAATATATTGGGTGATAATTGCTTATATAGCTACGTCATCCCAAGGCCAAAGTTTTTTTTCAAACATTAACTCCAATGAGATAATGACGAGTCAGCGTCATGCTGAGCGGAGCTTTTGCGAAATAAGCAAAACGATTGGCAAATGTCGAATCTTCGATTTCACGAACACCAATAATAAAGTTAGTGAGTAAGTCGAAAAATGTAAAGTTTGGAACTTGAGAAAATATCATATCTTATATTGCCCACTATAAACGACATATAAGCAATCGAATCAATATTATAGATAGTCAGACGAAAGGAAAACTATCATGACAATCTCATTATATAAAAACAAAATTATGACAAGATGTCATTTTACAGCTTTTGGCACAAACTTTGAAAATTGTGATTTCATATAAAATTTGATACATAATTTAAATCATAAATAAGATGGCAAAAGGAAAGATTAATGTTACGGCGGATAATATTTTCCCGGTTATTAAGAAGTTCTTATACTCTGATCACGAAATATTTTTAAGAGAATTAGTTTCTAATGCAGTAGACGCAACTGAAAAGCTTAAACACCTATCATCGATGGGAGAGTTTAAAGGAGAAGTTGGAGATACTAAAATTGAGATTTCTATAGACAAAGAGGCTAAGACTCTAACTATAAAAGATCGTGGTGTTGGTATGACTACTGAGGAAGTTGAAAAATACATTACTGATATTGCATTTTCTGGTGCTGAAGAGTTTATGGAGAAATACAAGGATCAAATGGACGGTAAAGACCTTATCGGACACTTCGGACTTGGTTTCTACTCGGCTTTTATGGTAGCTAGCGAAGTAGAGATATTTACAAAATCTTTTAAAGAAGGTAGTGAAGCTGTTAGATGGGAATGTGATGGTTCTCCTGAATACACAATAGAATCAACAGATGCGAAAGAAGATAGAGGAACAGAAATAGTTCTTCATATCGATAATGATTCTGATGAATTCTTAGAAGAACACCGAATTTCAGAACTACTAAACAAATACTCTAAATTTGTTCCTGTTGAAGTTAAATTTGGAGAAAAGGAAGAAACAATTAAAGAAGGTGAAGGTGACGACGCTACTGAGACTATAGTAAAAGTTGATAATATTATCAATAATACTACTCCAGCGTGGACTAAAGCTCCAGCTGATTTAACTGACGAGAATTACAATGATTTCTATAAGGAATTGTATCCTTCTAATTTTAATGACCCTTTATTTCATATTCACTTAAATGTTGATTATCCATTCAACCTTACTGGTATCCTATATTTTCCAAAGATTTCTAAATCTATGGATATGCAAAAGGATAAAATTCAATTATACCAGAACCAAGTATTTATTACGGATAACGTAGAAAATATTGTTCCTGATTTCTTGAATATGCTGAAAGGTGTTATCGACTCTCCTGACATTCCGCTAAATGTATCTCGTTCGTATTTACAAGCTGATGTAGCTGTAAAACGTATTTCGGGACACATTACTAAAAAGGTTGCGGACAAATTGAACTCAATGTTTAAAAATGATAGAGAAGATTTCCAGAAAAAGTGGGATGATATCAAAATCATTATTGAGTATGGAATGCTTTCGGAGCAGAAATTCTACGATAGAGCGAAAAAGTTTGCATTATATCCAACTGTGAACAATGAACATTTCACTTTTGAAGAATTTGTTGAGAAAATAAAGGATAATCAGACTGACAAAGATGGAAATACAGTTGTTCTTTATGCTGCAAATAAAGAGGCGCAACACTCATACATCGAGAGAGCAAAAGAAAAAGGATACGAAATTTTATTATTAGACTCTCCTATAATTTCTCACTTAATTCAAAAAATTGAGGGAGAAAATGAAAAGGTTAAGTTTACTCGTGTTGATTCTGATGCTATTGATAAGTTGATCAACAAAGATGAGCCTATTGTTTCTAAACTTTCTAAGGAAGAGGAAGACAAATTAAAGCCATTTGTTGAAACAGCAATTAGCGATTCTAAATACACTGTGCAGATGGAAGCTTTAGACTCAAAAGAACTTCCATTCCTAGTAACTGTTCCAGAGTTTATCAGACGTATGAATGAGCAAGCTCAAACAGGCGGAGGTATGATGGGTATGGGACAAATGCCAGAAATGTACAATCTGATTGTGAACACTAATAATGAAATTATTTCTGAAATTCTGAACGAAGAAAATGATGAAAGAAGAAATGATTTGGTGAAACAGGCATTTGATTTGGCTAAGCTACAGCAGAACCTTCTTCACGGGGAAGAGCTTACTAAATTTATAAAAAGAAGTGTAGATCTTATAAAATAAGGTTTTATCCTAATAACTAGAAACACCATTTCTTCGGAGATGGTGTTTTTTTTGTGCCTAAATGAAACAAACTTTGCAATAAAACGTTTAAATTGTAGCTTCATTCTAAGAAAGTGGTTTTGTAAATTCAATAGGTTTTATTTGCAATACTAGCTTAGCAAAAAATACATTATAGAATGATAGGAATCGCAGGATTAACCTTGTTCCAAAATAATATTACAAATTTAAAAATTATGAAAAGATTAAATTTTATAGTACTCATATTATTATCAATAACTATTGGAACTTATGCGCAGAACAATGAAAAAATTAGAACCTTAGCTGTCTCTGGTAGTGGTGAAGTAAGTGTAAAACCAGATATTGCAAATATAAATTTCAACTTATCTTCTACAAACTTAGATTTCAAAAAAGCAATTGACGAACTTAATACAAAAGTCAACTCATTATCAAAGGCATTAAAGAAGGTTGGTATTCCAAAAGATGAAATTTACTCTTCTAATTACAATATAAATAAAGAATACGAACACAACTATCAAACTAGAGAGAAAAAGTTTATTGGGTACAAGGTTTCGCATTCAATATCAGTACAAACTTCATCGGACACAAAATCTGTTAACAAGGTTTTCGAGGCTATAATTTCTAGTCTAAACGATGTTGAACTAACGTTGAGTTTCGGAGTAAAAGACTCAGAAAAATACAAGGGCGAAATGTTAGAAAAAGCAATTGCAGATGCAAAGCAAAAAGCAGAAATAATGGCTGCAGCAGCAGGTGTGAAATTGACAGAAATAGTTAAAATAAACTACCAAAATACTCCTATACATTTCAGTGGAAACTACAACGAAATCAGATTAAACAAATCTGCAATTTCGGCTGCACCAGCAATGGTTGAAGACTTTAACCCAAAAGATATTAAAAGAAGTACAAACGTAAATATTGTTTGGAGAATAAACTAATCTCGAGGTACTAGAGAGGTAAAGTATTTAAAAGCTCGAAGTAGAAAGCTGAAAGCTCGAAGGGATTAGCTTGACGTTCGAAAATATTTATCACGATATCACTTTGTCACGATATCACGTTTTCACGACTTCACTAAAAAAGCTCGAAGCTGAA
>JAGLEB010000105.1 GCA_023145275.1 Flavobacteriales bacterium
ACACCGTAACTATCTTCACAATACACCACGTTTAAACAAGAAGTGCGTAGCACGACAAACAAGTGCCACAGGGACAATCACCCGCAATCCTGCTTTTCGCAGGCATTGCACTAAACACATTCACCTTTAGCCAGGTTTTGCATTAAAAATGAGATGTTTGCAATGTTTCTAAATTTAGGAATAATCTTGTATTAATGCTTCGCTGTTTATGATACCTGAGGTATCTGCTTTGTGGTACTGTTTTAATTTGAATTAATCAAAAAGCCGAAGTTTATTGAATAAACTTCAGCTCTTATTGTTGTAGATTTGTAAAAAAATAACTGAGGGTTAATTATTTTATACAAAGGTACTTCCTTGTTTATATATTGCAATACCCACTAAGGGTGATTTTTTCACTATTAATGATTATTAGATGGAGCCTATAAATATTTATCTTGAGAAACTAGAAACACTAAAACTAGATCTTAGTACTCTTAAAAAGAAATCGAGCATTTGGTCATATATACGGATTAGTATCTTTATTGGCGGTTTTGCCATTATTACATTTCTTTCAGATCAATTAAGTGTTAAACAACTTAGTGTTTTGGCTTTAATTATCTTCGTTTTGCTTATACTTTCTGTTTTAAAGCACCTAGCAATTTCTAAAAATATTGATGCTTTTCAGAAACTTATTAAGATTAATGAAAATGAAATTAGTATTCTTAATCAAGAATCTAATTTTTACGACGAAGGAAAGCCTTTTGCTATACAATATGCCGATTTATCAAATGATCTAGACCTGTTTGGCCCCCAGTCGGTATTTCACTTATTGAATAGGGCATCTACTTTTTTTGGAATAAGGAAATTGAAGAATTTTCTATTAGAATTTAACTCTAAAGAAGTAATTATTGAGAGACAAATTGCTGTTGCTGAATTATCTAAGAAATTGAAGTGGAGACAGGGATTTCAACGGGAATTGATAGATATAAAATCTGATAATAATTATTCTAGTCTTATAGATTTTGTGAAGTCTTCTTCATTTGTGGAGCAAAGCAAATCGCTTTTTAAATTTATCTTCTATCAGAATGTTTTTATGATCACACTGTACATCGCTTCATTATTTTTGTTTTCGAAGTATAGTTTTTTTATTTTCATAGTGATATTCGTTGTCAATTCATTCATAAATTTAAAATTCTTTGCTAGAACCAATATAATTCACCTAATGGTTTCATCTAATGCAAAGGATCTCTATTCTTTTTCAAATGCTTTGAGCATGCTTGAAGGAGAGAAATGGAATTCGACACTATTAAGAAGATTACTTTCTGAAAATTCTAATTTTTCAGTCGAAATTTTAAGTCTTAAAAAACTAATTCAATTTTTCGATTATAGGCTGAATATGTTTATGGGTACTATACTTAATATCTTTTTTCTTTGGGATCTCAGGATAATTGATAAGCTTGATGATTGGAAGAATAGAAATGCTGATATTGAAAAACATTTTGAGATACTTGGTGAATTTGAAGCTCTAACAAGTTTTGCTTCCTTACATTTTAATAAACCTAATTTTGCTTTTGGTGAAATTTCAGAACAGGAGTTCGAAATTGCTACAGCAAATATGTTGCACCCACTTATTAGTACAAAAGATGCTATTGCAAATGCCTATTCTTTCAACGGAAGGTCAAAGTTAGATATCATTACAGGACCGAACATGTCGGGGAAAAGTACTTTTTTGCGATCTGTAGCTATAAATATGATTCTTGCAGGTGCTGGATCTATTGTATATGCCGACAAATTTGTTTTTACACCATCTAAAGTGCTTACATATCTACATATAACTGATTCCGTTAAAGATAAGATTTCAACCTTCAGAGCTGAGATTATAAAGCTAAAATCTATCTTGAATGATATTGAAACGTCAGCCGTACCAACATTTTTTATTCTAGATGAAATACTAAGAGGAACTAATTCTCATTCTAAGTTTAAAGGATCAGTTGCCATTGTGAAAAAACTTATAGAATTAAAATCGAGTGGTATTATTGCTACGCATGATGTTCAGCTAGGAAATTTAGAAAAAGAGTTTCCTAATCAAATTAGAAACTTTTCATTTGACTTCATTGTTGATGCAAATGAAGAGTTAGTGTATGACTATAAATTAAAAAGTGGGATAAATACTAAGGTCAATGCCGAAATAGTGTTAAAAGAGCTTGGTTTGGTATTATAGCATTGATTGAGTTATAATTGTTTGGCTATTTTTTGAAATAGTAATTTTTCTTAGGTGTAATACAGTAATCAATCTTTATGTCCGTTTGGTTTATGTCTTCTATATTTTCTTCTGCTTCGAAATATGAAATACCTACTTTTATAACATCTGGCTTACATTTTGCTAAGAAATTATCATAAAATCCTTTTCCGTAGCCAACGCGGTGACCATTTTCATCGAATGCTAAAAGAGGAACAAAAACAACATCAATATCCTTATCGTTTATTGGATTACGAGTATCTTTTGGCTCTGGTATTCCCCAAGAGTTTGTTTTTAACTTGGTGTTCTTCGTATATTCGAAATTTTCTAGAGTATTGTCTTCGAAATTGCTTTTTGAAATAAAAATATTTTTATTCTTATGTAATAAACTATTAATTAGAGTATTAGTGTCTATCTCGTTTTTAGCATTTATAGTCAGGAAGACATGAA
This sequence comes from Flavobacteriales bacterium, assembly GCA_023145275.1. Lineage (GTDB taxonomy): Bacteria > Bacteroidota > Bacteroidia > Flavobacteriales > JADGDT01 > JADGDT01. The sequence goes on from JAGLEB010000105.1 coordinate 2,669, forward strand.
AGTTTTCTTTGTCCCAAATATCTAAGAGCTTAATATTGTGAAAAATTTCTTCGCTAAAGTTGAATATATCTGTAGAACTTAATTTCATACGAAGGTCTTTGTATTTTTCTCTTAAGTCCTGTTTGTTCATAATATAAATATATATCTTTATTAAAGTTGTTTAAAGATAGATAATGTAATTATGTTTCATTACTTATTCCTCAATTAATTTATTACTTTCGTTCTTCATATAATTATTATAATATAATCCTTGTTATTTATGAATAAGCCCTTAGATCTTGATTGGCTGAAGCTAGCCGAGAATAGTGAAGTTATTTACAAGCTTGATGAAGACAGTAAAAAATCATTGATAGAGTATCTTACAAATCATCAAGAAGTGAGCTTTAGACTCAAAGCAAAAGAATTGCCAAGTTCTGAAGATGCTAAAACTGCAAATGTTTTAGTATTAAATGTCGTCTCAGCTGCCTCATCTAGCAAAAGTATTGGTTTTGAAAATGATTTGGAATATCCTCCCTGTCCTTACAATTGTTAAGTTTTGAGTAGCACATTTCAATTTATACTAACCTACTTATTCCTTTTAGGAGCATTGATCTTGTTGATAAGATCAATAATAGATAAACGGCGATTGTTTACAATTTATTATTCTGTTTATTTTATCATTGCTATAACTGGCTTGTATCTGTTTTATAATAAAGAAAGCAATCTTTTTACATATCATTTTCTTTCAGTAGCCGAGATATTGTTTTATACTCAATTATTTAAAGAGTATTTTGATTCTAAAGTAATTAAAAGAAATATTGTTTACGTGCAAGTATTTCTTGTTTTATTAGCTATTGTATTAAGTACTTTTGTGAATAAATTTGATGAGTTTAATACAATATTTCAAATAGTGGAATCTATTGCATTGATTTCTTTTTCAGCTTACTTCTTCTTTAAGGGTATTTTGTCTGACGATAATATATTGGGAATTCCTTTGTTTTGGTATTCTTCTGCGATACTACTTTATTTTAGTGTGAATATCATCTTGTATTCTTCGTTTTATATTACCGCTGATATATTTTATAGTAGCTCTAGAACGTTTAATATTTGGTTGGTAAACGATATTAGTGGTGTTCTGCTTATATTCCTATTTAATATAGGGATGCACAAAGAGAAAAAATATTATGGATTAATACGAGGTGTATAGTTAAAGAGTTTTGGATAATTAATATACAAGCAAAATGATTGACGGTTCGAAAGAATTACATTGCGTATATAACTAAAAAAAGGTTTATCGAGTTGATAAACCTTTTTAAACTAACCTAAAATCTTACTATGAAAAAACCTGTATTACTACAGTTCCCTTGTTTTTTACTCTGCAAATATTGAATATTTCTTTCATTAATGAAAAACAACATGACAATTGATTAGTTTTTCTTTCGAACACCGAAAAATCAATGACGAACATTATTCTAATGTAAAAATAACTGATGTCATCTGATTTATCAGAATCAAAATTACATCAATTTATAAAGTAAGAAAGCCTGTTTCATTATAGAAACAGGCTTTTATATATATTAAGAATATTATTCTTATTAGAAATTAACTCTTAAGCTAAAGTTGAAATTACGACCCCAACCCATAAATCCTTTAAAGTTCTCTTTATCATGACCATAAGTCCTTTTACCATCTCCGTTAGAGTCATGCTTGTTAACACTGTCAAGCCCTTCAGCCATATATTCAGTATCTAGCACGTTATAAGCATTTACATTAGCTTTCCAGTCTAAACCTAGCAAATTGAATGCATATCCTAAACGTAAATCTAAAGTAGTATAAGAAGGAATCTGGAAAGATTGTTTTCTATCTGGCTCATTTCCAGAATCAACAATTCTTGAAGCTGTATCAAATGCAGCGTAGAAATTGTCAAAATATAAGAAGTTAGCTCCAGCAGAAAAACCATCAAGGAATCTGTAATTCCAAGTTAAACCAATTTGAGTTTGAGGTGCATCAGCAACTCTAAGTCCGTCTAAAGCAACAATAACACCTTCTTCAACGATATCTTGATTCTCATCTAGGATATCTGTTTTTGGATCATTTGTATAATACCACTGTCCGAATGAACCAAATACACCAAGATCCATATTTGGTAAAACCTTATAGTTAAATTCTATCTCTACACCTGTGTGTGATTCACCAACATCTGTAAAGTTAACGGTATAGTCTTTTCCATCAGTTCCTTGATATCCTGTACGTAAGAAACGGTCTTGCCACTGTGTATAATATAAGTTTGCTTTAATAGCAAGCTTTTCAACTCTATATCCAGCGCCAATCTCTGCTCCAATAATTGTCTCATTTTTTAAGTATGGGTTTATATCATTCTTGTAGTTTAGGAAAACTGCTTGAATAAATGGAGCTCTTGAATAATATCCAGTGTTAGCAAAAATATTAAATTGTTCGTTGACGTTGTAGTTTGCACCTACTTTAAAAGTATATCCAAGGTTGTTTACTGCGTCAGATTCTGCAGCAACTCTTTTTATATCCCCGTATGCAATTCCTTCATTCTTATTAATATCTTTGTAATAAGCACTTTTACCATTACTATCTATTCCATAGTTCATATAATCTGTACGAGTATATGTTGTATTAGAAACCGTTCCAGTAACAAAAGTAGAGAATATATCAGTAGAATATTCTAGCTGTGCAAAAGCACCAACATATCCAACAGATGCCTCATTATGATAGGCAATCTTATCACCAATTTCAGCTTTAGAGTTAGCAGAAGATTTTGAATCGTCCCAATATTGTCCACCTAATAGGTCTCTAACCTCACGGTAGTGTTCTCCTTTGTAATATCTTCCATCTAAACCACCCATGATTTTTAAGTTCTCATTTAATTCATGTGTAAGAGTAGATAGTAAACCTACCCAATTGTGGTTATTCATTGAGTTTCTAAGAATACCAGATGATCCACCATTATTAGCAACATTTTCAGCATATAGATCATCCCATCCTTGTCTCTCTCCAGTTGTAGCATTAGAATTTGAAGGCCTTTTACCTAAAGTTCCAGAACCACCACCATTTCCAAAAGATGCATAAGCTACTGTAGATAATTTTGTAGCATCACTAATTGTCCAGAACCAGTTAAGTCCCAATTGAGGCTTGTGGTAGAAATTTTGTTTTTCATTAATTCTCTCTCCGTTTAAATAACCCCAGTTTGCGTTATATTTTCTATCAACTCCTGATTCCTCAGGGTTTTCGTACTGGTCGTATGTAAACATATTGTATTTACCATAAGGACGCTGACCATGTTCTTGTGGCGCACCTGATGCTGTAAATAATAATGAGTGCTTATCACCTAACTTCTGTGAAACAGTTAAGAAGTATGAATAAGCTTTAGCCCAAGTTTCTTCAATGTATCCGCTACCTTGAGTTGTACCAAGAATCATTGTTACTGCTGTTCCAGACTTCATAAGTCCTGATGAAACACCAAATTTAGTTCTATACATCCCGTATTCAGTTCCACTAAATTCAGCAAAACCACCTGGTTTTGATTCAGAAGGAGAAGTAAGAATATTCATTGTACCACCAACAGAGTTTATTGCAAGCTTTGATGCTCCTAAACCTCTTTGTATTTGTACCGAACGTGTTGCATCAGAAAGTCCAGCCCAATTACTCCAGTAAACTCTACCATTTTCCATGTCGTTTACAGGAATACCATTAATCATTACCGCAATGTTCTCTTGAGAGAAACCACGTATATTTATTCTAGAGTCTCCTAATCCTCCACCTTGCTTTGTAGTATATACACCAGGAGTTGTCTTCATAATCTCAGGAAATTCTTGAGAACCTAGTTGCTCTTGAATTTGTAGAGCTGAAACTGTAGAAACAGCTACTGGGGTTTTTCTTGAAATTGCCACATCAGCAATTAATTGTATTTCTTGAAGTCCAACAGAGCTAGATCGCATTTCTACTCTACCTAAAGAAACAGTTTCTCCATCTTTTACAGTTACTGGAACTTCTATTGTAGCATAGCCTATAAATGAAAATTCCAAAATTGAATTTCCAGCCGGTATTGACAATTTAAATGATCCATTGAAGTTTGATGTCACACCATTGGTTGTACCTTTTAGAATAACATTGGCTCCAACCATTTCTTCCTTCATATCGCCATCCCAAGCGATACCTTTTACAATTCCTTGTGAAAATCCTAATGTAGAAATTAACATTAGAGCTAGAATTGCATAAAACTGCGTAATTGTGCGTCTCATAAAAATAATTTAAGTTAAATTTTATGTTTTTTATTATGCGTGGCCTTAAAGGGCTTTTGCATTACAAATTTGAAGATATATAATGAATGATGATTATGTTTTTAGCTCAAAAAATTACTGTTTTTTTTTATGTCTAGTTTTTATTCTATCGATTGTATCTCCTGAAAACATTGGAGCTGTGGAGCTTCTTTCTTATGTATTTGCTCTTAGTTTATGTAGGGGGAAGATTGAATGTGAGTTCTTTGTAGGAATTTGATTACATGACTTTTCTTACAAGTAATGTTTGTCAGTGTAATCTGTTATTCATCAGTGTATTGTAAGAGTTTGTCAATAAAATAGGTCTAACAGTGAATGTTGTTGATGTAATAGTGGGATTACGTGAATTATTGATTGTTATTTTGTGATTTTGCTATCGAATTGTAATTGTTAATGGCTAAGAAAAGAGAATTACGAAATATTTATTTTGATGCTATTTTTAGTTAGTAATAAATATTATTAGCATGATGTTTTGTAAAATAATCAGTGTGATTAACAAGCAGGTTTCTATTTTTTATGGTAAAAATCACAGAATTATTTTCAACTTATTATTACAAGTACGAGAAAGGTTTATAACACAGAACTATTTAAAAGGTTTTTGTTGACAAGGGGGCATTTGTAGGGATAATTTGTTTAAGCAAAAATCTTTGATTTAAGTTCTCCAGAAGATAATTTAGAAATTATTAACTCACATGCGATAATGTAATCTTTTAGAAATGGAATTAATGAGATTGTTGTTTTCTTATCTGCAAATTTTAAGTGTTTATCGAGGGCATTATTTGAATAGTCAAAAAATAAAAATTGTGATTCAATGCCTAGGTGAGTGAAATTGGACCTGAGTTGCTTGTAAAGAAATCCTTTTTTGTTTAATGAGTGATATCGGGGTGGAAAAAGCTTGCTTAAAGCTAGGTCGAATCTCTCGGAAGATTGACGTGGTACTTTAAAAGGTTTCTTGTCGAGAAAAGCGCCTAGTGTTTCTATGTATTGAGCCATTATACCAATTGCGATCCTTCCGAAGCCTTTTTCGACTAAGTCTTGTATTTCGGCAATCATCCTTTCTTTAATATAATCTTCTTGATTTACCATGTTTATATAATATCAAGTATAGTGATTTCGTTATTTCTAAAAATAATTTTTTCTCCTTTGGTTTTGCTCAATAGTTGATTGCCGATAGGAGATATTGGAGAAAGCACCATTATATTTATGTTATCTATCTTCATGATACCGATACTTGTAGCCAAGAAATATATTCCATTGCTTGTAGGTATTAATGCGCCTAACTCTGCTTGAACATATTTTTTGTCAGTGGAAATCATCCTTAGCGTATTTAACTCATTAATTGCCTGAGTGAGTTGCTTAGCATACATTTCTTGTTCATTTTGAGTTTGAGCCCTGAAAGTATGATGCTTGTCGCCAACAACACATTTGTCAGAATTTACTGCCGAATCATTCAATGTTTCTACCATAGCAGTTTGTTTATCAACTTTATCTTGCTGAATTTTTATACATGCTGAAAGTATCTTCTCTTTTGATGGCGTCATCTTACGAAGGTAAGTTAAAAAAGTAAGGGTTTCGCAATGTACGAAACCCTTACTAAAATTAAATATACTAATATGTTATCGCATGCTTTTGTAAGCATTGATTAATCCATTTGTAGAAGCATCGTGAGAGTTAACATTGTTTTCGTTGTTAAGCTCAGGAAGAATTTGGTTTGCAAGTTGCTTACCTAATTCAACTCCCCACTGATCGTAAGCATATACATTCCAGATAACACTCTGAACAAATATCTTGTGCTCGTACATTGCTAATAAGCTTCCAAGTACTTCAGGAGTAAGCTTTTTGAATAATAATGAGTTCGTAGGTCTGTTTCCTTCAAAAATTTTGAAGTTCTTAAGCTCTGCAATTTCTTCTTCAGTTTTTCCAGCTGCCTTTAACTCTGCAACTACTGTTTCTTCATCTTTACCAAAAGCCAACGCTTCAGTCTGAGCAAAGAAATTAGAAAGTAACTTTGGATGATGATCGACAATTGGGTTCTGTGATTGTGCAGGAGCCATAAAATCAGCAGGAATCATTTTTGTACCTTGGTGGATCAATTGATAGAATGCGTGCTGTCCGTTTGTGCCAGGCTCTCCCCAAATAATTGGACCTGTTTGGTAGTCAACAGCATTTCCGTTTCTATCTGTAGATTTGCCATTACTCTCCATATTTCCTTGTTGGAAGTAAGCAGAAAATCGGTGCATGTATTGATCATAAGGTAGAATAACTTCACTTTCAGCACCAAAGAAATTGTTGTACCAAACACCTATTAAAGCAAGAATAACGGGTATGTTCTGGTCAAACTCAGTGTTGCGGAAGTGATTATCCATATCGTGAGCTCCAGCTAATAACTTCTCAAAGTTGTTGAATCCAACAGAAAGAGATATAGAAAGACCTATCGCACTCCAAAGTGAGTAACGTCCTCCAACCCAGTCCCAAAATTCGAACATGTTTTCTTCCTCAATTCCGAATTCGGTAACTAATTTTTTATTAGTAGAAAGAGCAACAAAATGTTTCGCAACTTCTTTTTCGTCTTTTGCACCTTCCAAGAACCAATTTCGAGCGCTCATTGCATTCGTCATAGTCTCTTGAGTAGTGAATGTTTTAGAAGCAATGATAAACATTGTAGTTTCAGGATTTAGATCCTTAAGAGTTTCTACAACGTGAGTACCGTCAACATTAGAAATAAAGTGAAGGTTTAATCTAGTTTTGTATGACTTAAGTGCCTCAGTAACCATCAAAGGTCCAAGGTCTGATCCTCCAATACCGATATTTACTACATCAGTAATGCTTTTTCCCGAGTAGCCTTTCCAATCACCAGAAATTACTTTTTCAGAAAAATCTTTCATTTGTCCAAGAACTCTATTTATGCCAGGCATAATGTCTTCTCCTTCAAAAAGAACTGGAGTATTAGATCTGTTTCGTAAAGCAGTGTGAAGTACCGCCCTATCTTCAGTTATATTTATTTTATCTCCTGTGAACTGCTTTTCAATTGCATCCTTAAGACCAGTTTCTTCGGCTAGCTCAATAAGTATTTTCTTAGTTTCGTCGGTTAAAATATTCTTAGAGTAATCAACTAGAATATCGTTGAAAACAACTGAGAATTTGTTAAATCTATCGGAATCAGTAGCAAACAAATCTTTAATTTTTGTTTCTTTTGTTTCCCAAATGTGCTTTTCAAGTTTTTCCCATGCTTCAGTAGAAGTAGGATTGATGTTTTGTAATGCCATTTTCTCTATTTTTTTTAAGACGTGCAAAGATACAAATTATTTAGTTATTGTAGATTGTACATTTATTCTCAG
>JAGLEB010000106.1 GCA_023145275.1 Flavobacteriales bacterium
AATTATAAATCGGCATTACAGCTTTACAATAAAGTATTGAGCGTAGAAAAAGACATGAACTCGACCACTTATATGAAATCTGCAAAGCAAAAGAGAGCGATAACAAATCAACTTCATTTAGAGGGAAATTTAGAACGATAATTATCTGATTAATATCAATACAAATCTCTAAAAATGTATTTACCTTGTTGGCTTAAATTTGTAGAAAATGAAAAGAGAAACATATTCGTCAGTTCAAGAAAGCGAAGTACTTATTTACGAAGAGACTTACGATTCTAATAATAACCTTATTCACTATATAGATTATCAGGCTCGCCCAGTTTCTGAAAAGAAATTTGAGTATGATGAGAATAATCGATTGATAAAAGAAAGTGAAATAAGTGATGGAATAGAGCTTCAAGGTCTCGAAATGACTTACAATGAAAAGGATGAAGTAATAGAACAAAATCTATTTTTTTCTGGTGAGCTATATGAGAGTGTGAAGACTGAGTACAACGAAAATGGTTTTATAAGAACAGTTTTTCAGGATGGTGAAGAAGTACATAGAATTGAGAATATAAAAGATGGAAAAGATTATATTCAAAAATATTACGATTACGACTCGCTTTCTAATATTATGAATTACACTTTTGACAAGGAAACATCTAGTGCAGAAAGTTTGATTTACGATGCCGATAGTAATTTACTAAATCGTAGGTTAGAGATTTTTGGTGAAAATGGGGAGTTAGAGGTTTACAAACAATTCAATGCTTCAAATCAGTTGATAAGTAAGCATGAGTACCACAAGGAAGGAGAATTATTGAAACACGAAATTAAGAGCGATTTTGTTAGAGGAGAGGTTGATAACAAAGTTACTTATGATTACGATGAAAAGAATAATTTAGTAAAGACCGAAACTCGCACAGATTCTGGTAAATTAGTCGAATTCCATGTTTATCGTTACGATGATAGAAACAGGATGATTGAAGAAAATGGGATATCTAATGGGCAGTTCAACGCAATATATGGAACATATATTGAAGGGAATAAATACAATTTTGTTCATAAGTATGTAGTCTAGGTTTATTATTTCTGTATTTTTCTTTGTAATCTAGTTGCTATCTTAATGAGCTTTACATAAGAATGTATTTTATTTACATTATATCTTTTTTTCGTTGCCTAATACATTTCTTTAACTACATTAGTATAATTAATTTAAACCAATAATAATTTAATTTTTATGAAGAAATTTTACTCCCTAGCAATCATGACATTGCTTTCTGTTTATGGATTTGGACAGGTAAATGGATTTTCTAATTTAGCCATTACAAATACAGAAGGTTCAGACATCACTTTTGACGTGACTTACGAATACGATGTTGCAAACCCAGATTTTAAAAGTGTTAAGCTATATTACACTATCAATAAGGATTACACAGACGCAGAATGGCTTGTTTTTGTTGATGCTGGCACAGAAGGTGATAATGGTAGAGTTACTGAAGAAATAGATGAAAAAGCTGATGACAACAAATATTCTTTTTCTATCCCAGCAGCTAATGTGACAAAAGGTGATATTATAAAATTTTACTTTAGAGGGTACACAAAAAATGCAGATGGAGATAAAGAAAAAGAATATTTCACTCCAGATCAAGGATCTGAGTTTGATCATGACGTTTATTCAGAGTGGTCTAACATAGTTGCCTATGGAACACTTTCAAATGATCTTTTCAATAAAGCATCAGTTTCATTATACCCAATTCCTGCAGGAAATAATTTGACATTTAAAAGTGAATTAAATGAAGTTGGAACTTTTGACGTTTTCAATATTAGTGGGAAATTAATGATGAGCTCAAAAGGTAACTTGAATAATAATATACTTAATATTTCAAAACTTAATCGCGGCAACTATATACTAAAAGTTTCTACTTCTAGTAATTCTCATAGTTTTAAATTTACAAAATAGAAAGGAATCTATTTTAGATTAAAAATATTTAGGAGGGGGCATTTGTCCCCTCCTTTTTTAAGTTGTAAAAAGTTCAACCAGAACTTTGAAGTTTTTTATTCGCTACCGTAATAAATAGAGGATATAGCTCAAATTTTGTGGTAGCTTGAGGAATGCTTCAATTTTTAGATCTAGTGTTAAGAACTTACAAGCTAATATTACCAAATAAGATATTTCATAAAGCAATTGGTATAACTCAAGTTTCATATATAGTAATTATTTGAATTTCAACACGAAGAACAGCTTCGTGTTTTTATTTATTATGCACTGTTTCAATACTTTGCAATATTACTCAAAGGTGGTTTTTATTGACCTTATGGGTTGTGGCGTAAAAATTCAACCCAGCCTACCGGCAGGCGGAATTGGTGTTGAAAAGAAAAAGTTGTATACTCATTTACTCTTATTTTTAAAGGTATTCGTGATGTGCTTCGCAGTTATTTAGTCTTTTGATCAAGCAAAAAATGGATAAACAAACTAAAAATGTAATAGCGTTATCTATTGACAATTAGGTGCTTAATTTAAGAGTGTTTATTTATAGTATTGACTGTCAGATATTGTTTTCAAGTGCTAAACTTTAGTGGGTATAACCTTTTCACTATCTAAGCTGTCAACCCATTAAAATATCGAGACACCAAAGCAGATAGCTTTCTAAGAGCTACTAAATATAGATTATTCTTATATGTAGATCAGTTCTAAACATCTAATAGACGACTTAGAAATAGCAATAGTGCCTATATTTACTTTCTAACAAAATAGAGAGATGAACTATTCACGATTTATTGGCATTATAACATTTTTAGTGCTATTAAATTCGTGTGGGCAATCGCCAAGAAAGGATAAAAAAATGAGCACAGAACATAAACACACAAATCACCTTATTAACGAAAGTAGCCCATATTTGCTACAGCATGCACACAACCCTGTCGACTGGTATCCTTGGGGTGAAGAAGCACTTGAAAAAGCGAAGGAAGAGAATAAGTTGATTATTGTTAGTATCGGGTATTCTGCTTGTCATTGGTGTCATGTAATGGAGCATGAAAGTTTTGAAGACGAGGAGGTTGCTGAGTTTATGAATGAACATTTTGTATCGATAAAAGTTGATAGGGAAGAGCGCCCAGATATCGATCAGGTTTATATGAATGCTGTACAGTTGATAAACGGTCGCGGAGGTTGGCCACTGAACTGTGTTGCACTTCCTGATGGACGTGTGATTTACGGAGACAGTTATTTTCCGAAAGAATCGTGGCTCGACGTTTTAGGGCAAGTAGTTACGTTTGTGAAAGAAAAGCCAGACGAGGCAGAGAGGATCGCAACTCAAATTACAAATGGTATAAAATCGAGTTCTAATATTGTTGCAAATACTGATATTGTAGAATATTCAAAGGATGATTTAGACGAGATTTTCAAAAATTGGAAAAATTCAATAGATTTTATTGAAGGGGGAAGTAAGGGGGCTCCAAAGTTCCCACTACCTGTACAGTACCAGTATTTGCTGCAATATAATTACATAAGTTCTAATGTTGAGTCTCTGAAAGCTGTAAATATTACTCTAAGTAAAATGGCCGATGGTGGAATATATGACCAAGTTGGAGGTGGGTTTGCGAGGTACTCTGTCGATAAATTCTGGAAAGTTCCACATTTCGAGAAAATGCTTTATGATAATGCCCAGCTTGTGAGTTTATATTCTGTTGCATATCAGCAGAGCAAAATCAGTAAATATCGTCATGTTGTAGTAGAAACTTTAGAGTTTATTGGTCGTGAAATGACATCCCCTGACGGTGGGTTTTATTCGGCTCTAGATGCCGATAGTGAAGGAGAAGAGGGGAAGTTTTATGTTTGGACAAAAAAGGAAATTGATCAATTATTAGGGGCAAGATCAGAAATTTTCTGTGATTATTACAATGTAAGCGACTATGGAAATTGGGAACAAGGGAATAATATTCTATTGATAAAAGAACTGCCTAATGCTATTGCAAACAAGTTTAATATCTCAGAAGATAAACTCTCCGAAATAATAAAAGATTCAAAACAAATTTTATTGCAAGCTAGGGAGGGTCGTGTCCGCCCAGGATTAGATGATAAGATATTAACATCTTGGAATGCCTTAATGCTAAAAGGATATATTGATGCGTATAGAGTGTTTAACGATGATAAATATCTCGAACAAGCTTTACAAAGTGCGAATTTTATCAATGATAAGATGAAGCAGACTGATAATAGACTTTTGAGAAATTACAAAGGTGGAAAGTCTTCTATCAATGCCTTTTTAGATGATTATGCTTTCACGATTGATGCTTTTATAGCCTTATACCAAGTGACATTCGACGAAAGGTGGCTTAACGATGCTAATTATTTACTTAAATATACATTAAAGCATTTCTTTGATAAAAAAAGTGGGATGTTTTACTATACATCCGATTTGGATCCAGATCTGATTGCTCGTAAGATTGAAATAAATGATAATGTAATCCCAGCTTCTAACTCTCAAATGGCAAAGAACCTTTATGTGCTTGGACATTATTTCTATGACTATGAATATATCATTAAGGCAAAAGTGATGTTAAACAATGTAAAGAAGAGTGCTGTTACTGGGGCATCATATTATGCAAATTGGGATATTGTTATGGCGTGGTTTGCAAAAGGTACTTATGAAGTTGCAATTGTAGGCGAAGACTATATGGAAAAACTAAAAGAGTTTAATAAGCACTATTTACCAAATGTATTATTGCTAGGTGCTAAAGAAAATTCAGACTTAGAATTGCTAAAAGATAAATATCAGCAAGGAAAAACCACCATCTATGTGTGCGAGGATAAGATGTGTAAATTGCCGACGAATTATGTAAAACAGGCTTTAGAACAAGTTGAATAATGGTGATATTGTATCAGTTTGCCTCAATTTATACATTGGTAGAATACCAAAAACCCGATATACACTTGTAAATTTAGAATTAGTCATTATTAAAATAAAATTATTTAATTTTTAGCTGATATATATTCAATCGTGATATCTTTGCAAGATGAAAATTATTAAGAAGCACATCTTTATTATTCTTTTGCTATTAACTTCATTGCCAGGTGTTTTTGCGAGCAGTCCTGCTAAAGTAGATGATGACGATAAGGCTCTTTTAATTGAATTCCACCGATTAAATATTCCTAATTTAAGCTTTGAAGCGTATAAAAATGCGATTGAAGGTTTTTACTTCTACAAATCTCTAGAAGACCTAAAAGGAAATTTGATTGCAATTATAGATTTCGACCTACCATCTACCGATAAACGTCTTTTTATTATAGATGTCGAGAAGAATGAGGTTCTATATTCTTCTCTTGTAGCTCATGGGAGAAATTCAGGAACTAATTTGCCAACTAAATTTTCTAATATTATTGGCTCTTACCAAAGCAGCATTGGTTTTTTTAGAACAGGAGAGAAATATATAGGTAAGCACGGTGCTTCTTTACGTCTTGATGGTCTTGAGCTTAATGTAAACGACAACGCTAGAATTCGAAATATAGTTATACATAGTGCAGACTATGTTTCAGAAGACTTTATCTATCGAAATAGCCGTCTTGGGCGAAGCCTTGGTTGTCCGGCCTTACCAAAAAAGGACTTTAAAAAAGTGATGGATTTCCTTGATGATGAAATTTTACTTTACGTATATTCTTCAATAAAATAATAGCTGAATTTTTTCTTTCATAAAGGCCAATAGTTCTAATTATTCTACTATTTTTGGCTTATGATGAAAACTATTCCACAAATAATATTACTATTCTTATTGGCCTTATCGTGCAAATCTCAAGAAGAGGCTTCAGTGAAAAATAATAGTTCAACAGTTGATTCTGTCGAAGTTTCTGATGTAGATATCCAGCAAATGGCAGACAGTATTAATAAAATTGTTAGAGACGAAATTTATAATATTATTTCACATGTTGACAGTGTGAAATTTAAGTTCGAAGAGCATACAGCCTATTCTAAAAAATCATTGATTGAGAGTTATAAGTTAGATGATTATTACCCACTTTGGAAATCTAGTAAAAATAGAGCTGATGCAATTGATGCAATTGAAAGAGCCTATGAGCACGGTTTACTTCCAAAGGATTATCACCTTGAACAAATTGCGAATCTAAATAATAAATTCTATGATTTAGAGACGAAAGAATACGCCGAATTAGATTTGTTATTGACTGATGCGATAATATTGTATGGGTATCATTTAGTAAAAGGTAAAATTAAGCCGCACGATCTATCATTTTCATGGAATTTTATTGAGAGAGATTTACCTCCTAGCACAAAGAAACTCATGTTGTCAGCTTTGAAAGATGAAAGTCTTGATAAGGCATTGTTCAGCCTAGAGCCTCAAGATGATGAGTATAAATTGCTAAAGGAACATTTAAAGAAAAACAAGGATATTATCGAAAATGGTGCTTGGAGAAAATTAGGGTTCTCTAAAGTTATTCACCCAGGCGATTCTCTTAGCGAAATTTCATTGTTGAGGGATAGAATGATTGCCGAGAATTATTTGAGTGAAAGTGATACTTCATCTAGCAATGTTTATGACGCTAAGCTGCTATTAGCTGTTGAGAAATTTCAGTTACTTCACGGATTGAATAGTGATGGTGTGATTGGAAATAATACTCTAAGGGCCCTGAATATGTCTGCTGAAGATAATCAAAAGAAGATTATTTGTAACTTAGAGAGAAGACGTTGGATAAAGTTTCCTGAAGATAAGCCATATATTAAAGTAAATATTGCTTCTTTTAAATTAAATTTTATTGAGGGAGATACTTTAGTTTACGATAGCCATGTTGTTGTTGGAAAAGCCCACAAAGAGACACCTTTGTTTATGGACGAGCTAAGGTATATCGTGATTAACCCTACTTGGACACTTCCTTTTTCAATAACATCAACAGAAACTCTTGGAAAGCTTAAAAGAGATCCTAATTATCTCCAAAAACACAATATGAATCTAATTGATAGTAAAGGAAATATTGTTAGTTGTGAAGGAATTGATTGGAGCAAGTACAAAACTGGCCATTTTCCTTATATGGTGAGGCAAGAGCCTGGACCATCTAATGCACTTGGTCGTGTAAAATTCATGTTCCCAAATAAATATGCAATTTATCTTCATGATACTCCTTCAAAATCATTGTTTGCTAGAGAAGAGAGAGCTTTCAGCCATGGGTGTATTAGGTTACAAAACCCTTTGACTTTTGCTGAGTTTTTATTGAAACGCGAAAATGAAGAAATGTGGGATACAGCTGTTATAGATTCTATTGTTAAAACTTCTAAGTTAACATCAATTAGCCTTAAACATAGATACCCTGTATTGTTAATGTACCAAACTGCTGGCGAAACACCTGAGGGTGAATTGTATTATTACCATGATATTTATAACAGAGATGAGAAGCTTTATAATCTTCTTAGTGTTGAGATGTAAAGAGGTGATTAATATTTCTCATCTAACTGAGCTTATTAGATACTGAAATAAAAAAATGCTGTTACAATTAAGTAGCAGCATTTTTTATTATAAAGGTTTTTTTTTTTTTAAACTTCTATTTGACGACCAATATTTTGAGTAAGAGAAATAAATGTCTCAGATCTTGATATTCCGCTAATTGTTTGAATCTCCTTGTTTAATACAGTCATTAGGTGATCGTTATCATAACATGTAAGTTTTATAAATAACGAGTAATTACCTGTTGTATAGTGACATTCTAAAATTTCTGGAATCTTAT
The DNA here is from genome assembly GCA_023145275.1 of Flavobacteriales bacterium. Lineage (GTDB taxonomy): Bacteria > Bacteroidota > Bacteroidia > Flavobacteriales > JADGDT01 > JADGDT01. Next base: position 7,712 of record JAGLEB010000106.1, read on the forward strand.
ATAATTCTTCAATGATTCTATCATTATCATCAGATTTATCTAAGAAAAGACCAACAAAAGCAGTTGTTTTATATCCTAGAACCTTCGGGTCTATGTGTAAATGATGTCCCGAAAGTAAGCCAGTTTTCTCCAATTTTCTCAAACGTTGATGAATGGCAGCACCAGAAACACCAACTTTTCTAGCTATCTCTAAAATAGGGGTACGTGCATCAATCATTAGCTCTCTAACGATTACTTTATCAATACCATCCATTTGCAAACTGTCGTTTCTCATATATCAATTATTTGGCTCAAAAGTAGTCTTTTAATTTCAATTTATAATAAATAATCGCTTATTAATTCAATAATGTAAACAAATACACGAAACCGATTTATTTATTAAAAAAAAATATGTTAAAAATATCTACTTCGCTAGATCCATTTCCATTGCTGCCTGATCATATGTAATTACTTCTCCATCTTTCATTGGAACAACCCAAAACTTTCTTACACCTAAACGTTTAAGATCTAATTTTGCAAGTTCAACTTCATCAAGAGTTTTGAAATATCCTACTCTCCACTTGTTGAAATCTCCTGCTTTAACCAAACTTTGGCTAAATTCATTATCTGAAACAGGGTTTTTGATAGCTCCAATCTGAATTCTGTAATAAACTCCTTCAGGATTAGACTCTTGGATAGCAGCAGAAAGTTGTTCAAGCTCTTTGCTATGCTCTACCTTAATTTTACTAACCTTTTTCTTAAGTTTCTTAATATCCTTAGATTTGCTTATTGCTTCTTCCTCAAGCTCAAGATTTTTTGCATTTAATGCTGTAATTTCTTTTTCTTGTTGGGAAACAGTTTCTGCATAATCTTTCTTAGAGATACCGCAACTAGTCATTGCAATCGATAATACTACAAGAAATATTACTTTTTTCATAGTGTGCTTTATTTATAATTTATTTGAGCAATATAGCACTTATTTTTAATCAATACGCATGATATTTTATTATGTTTTTTTACTGAACTGTCTTCCTGAAGTCAACTATACTGTGGGTTTGTTTGCGCACATGTAGTCTTTTTCGTAGTGTAAATGTGAGCTATTACTTTGCGTGAGTAGAGTTTACTGACAAGCATAAATAATTTTATTTTGTGGAGACAGTATGGATATACCTTCTCCAAGTTGTGATTTAAGCTTTGCTGTTGAACTCATGGCTAATTTCTAGTTCTTCTTTACAAGTGCAAATCTATTCTCATCTAACTGTAAGTACCCATATTCATAGCAGAAAAAATAGACTTTACCTGCTTTGGTCTTGACATGTTCGGTGTGGTATTTTAAGTCGAACCCTTTCGAAAGTAGTTTTGACTTTTCAATGGTTGTAGTTCCTTTTGGAACTAGTTCTTTCAGTATTCGCCTATTTTTTCGTAGAATGTTGTTTGTGTTTCTTACTAAGTTGTTTTCGTCACTATTAAGTTTATTGTTGTACGAATTTCTACATGCATCCGAGCAGAATTTTTTATCCGATCTGCCATTAAATTCTTCATCACACTCTAAACATTTTTTTTTCATAATTATTGGCTAGCTATTATTATTATATCAACGTCTTCATTTTTTTTTAATCCTATTTGTCCTCATTAGTTTTATTAGTCTTACTGTTATTTTAATAGGTTATGAGCTTGTAAGCCCTTTACCTTTTCAGCCTTCTAACCTAACTTAGGTTATTAATTACTTTAAACATTATTTTGTATTACCATTAAATTCGTCGAGAATCATAAAAGAAAAAATGAATATGGAGCATTTGCTTATGTATTTGATATTGATTAGTGTCTCTTAGAAAACTATCTGTTTTTTACGTGGCGTGTTAAAAACCTCAAAATCTGCGAAGATATTAGTGTTTTCTTACTGTCTCTAGGTACCCACAGTAGATATACAATAGAGATGGAACGAGGTAAATATATAGATTGTAAGAGAAATTTGATTCAGAGTTTATTGCGACAAGGGTTATAAAAATAATAAAGTTTAATAGTGAAAATAATCCTCCTTTAGTCTCCTTCCAAAAAGCTAAAATTAAACCCGCAAGACCCGCAATCCAGAATATAAATGTTACAATCATTAAAATGCTAAATTTGCTAAAAGGTAAGACTCCATGGTTGTTGTAGCTTTGAAGCATCTCGCCAACACCAATAATAAGCGTGAACAGAACTAATAAAGATCCGATAATGCGAGCAGTCCAACGAACGATGCTTATTGTATTCATTTTACCAAAAGTTATAAAATACTAACTAAAATAGTATCCTGTGATTTTATCTATTAAAGATAGGTTTTAATCTTTAGATATACAATATTCTCTGGCTTAATTTGTTGATCTATAGTGTGTTCTGTTTGTTTGTGTATTCTGCAAGTATCATGTGCAAACGACTACAAACACATATAAGCGGATCCAAATAGTTAAAAACCGAGTAAGACTTTAATCACACCTCATCTTTGTACAATCAATAAAACGAAGTGTTAATTTTTAAATCTTATTTATTATGAAATCTATGCAAAACAAAGTGCAGTTAATTGGAAACTTAGGTAATAATCCAGAAGTAAAAGAGTTTGACAAAAATAGAGTGGCAAACTTTACTATAGCTACAAACGAATCTTATAAGGATAAGAATGGTAAGAAAGTAGAAGAAACACAATGGCATAATATTGTTGCTTGGGGTAATTTGGCTCTTCTAGCTCAGAATTATCTTCATAAAGGTAAAAAAGTTGTTGTAGAAGGGAAACTGCGCTATAGAACTTTTGATGGCAAGGACGGCGTAAAGCACTATGTAACTGAAATCTTAGCCCAGGATATTTTACTTCTTGGGGGTGCCGCTCAGAGTTAAATATTGATTGAAATGTGCTTTTCTATGTTAGTAATTTTTATGGTTGCAGATATTGTATTTCCTGGGTATCCGCTCAACTC
>JAGLEB010000107.1 GCA_023145275.1 Flavobacteriales bacterium
GTTATTGTGCCTGTGGCACTTGTTTATCGTGCTTCCGCACTTCTTGTTTAAACGTGATGTACTGTATTGTGAGGATAGTCGCGGTGTCACTCTAAATTGCAATCCTAATACGAAGGGTTCAAAAACACATAAACGACTAAACAGTAGGTGCGCAGCACCACAAACAGATACCGCAGGTATCATAAACAGCGAAGCATAAACCAAGTGTAGACAAATATAGTTGACACAAAGTCTATAAGCATAGCCAACACTCCGGGGATTTACGGACTCTTGGAAACTCTACACCAACTACATACAGCCACAAAAGCGCAAAAAAAAGACCGCTAAACAGCGGCCTTTTATAAAATCTAAATCAGTATTAAAGTTTCTTACGAACCTCAACTTGCTGATATGCTTCAATAATATCTCCAACTTTAATATCGTTGAATTTCTCGATGTTAAGACCACATTCGTAACCTTTTGCAACTTCTTTAACATCATCTTTAAATCGTTTCAATGATCCTAGAGCTCCTGTATGAACAACAACACCATCACGGATAACTCTAATAGTAGAGTTTCTGAATACTTTACCGTTTAATACCATACAACCTGCAATAGTACCAACCTTAGTAATCTTAAAGGTCTCACGTACTTCAATATTACCAGTAACCTCCTCTTTAACTTCTGGAGAAAGCATTCCTTCCATAGCATCTTTCAACTCTTCGATTGCATCGTAGATAATTGAATAAGTACGGATATCGATACTCTCACGATCAGCTATCTGACGAGCATTACCCGAAGGTCTTACTTGGAATCCAATAATAATCGCATCAGAAGCCGTAGCTAACAACACATCAGATTCGGTAATTTGTCCAACTGCTTTATGAATAATATTAACATGAATCTCATCAGTAGAAAGTTTCTGTAACGAGTTAGATAATGCTTCAACAGAACCATCAACATCACCCTTAAGAATTACATTCAGCTCCTTAAAGTCACCAATTGCGATACGACGACCAATTTCGTCAAGAGTAATATGTTTCTGAGTTCTCACACTCTGCTCACGCTGTAATTGAGTACGACGTGAAGCAATTTGCTTAGCTTCTCTCTCGTCAGCAAATACATTAAACTTATCTCCTGCTTGTGGAGCACCATCAAGACCTAGCACCATTACAGGCGAAGAAGGTCCTGCTGCTTCAATGTTTTTCCCACGCTCATCGAACATAGCTTTTACCTTACCACTGTTTTTTCCAGCTAGCATGTAATCACCAATCTTCAATGTTCCGCTATTTACTAACAATGTAGTTACGTATCCACGACCTTTATCTAAAGATGCTTCAACAACATTACCATTAGCAGCCTTGTTTGGATTAGCTTTCAAGTCGAGCATCTCTGCTTCAAGAAGAACTTTCTCCATCAATTCGTCTACACCCAATCCTGTTTTTGCAGAAATCTCGTGTGACTGTATTTTACCACCCCAATCTTCAACCAACAAGTCCATTTGCGACAGTTGTTGCTTAACATTATCAGGATTAGCGTGTGGCTTATCAATTTTATTTAATGCAAATACAATTGGCACTTCAGCTGCTTGAGCGTGAGCAATAGCTTCTTTTGTTTGAGGCATTACATCATCATCCGCAGCAATTACAATTATAGCAATATCCGTTACCTGAGCACCACGAGCACGCATAGCCGTAAAGGCTTCGTGACCTGGAGTATCAAGGAAAGTTATTTTCTGTCCATCTGTCAATTCCACAGCGTAAGCTCCAATATGCTGAGTAATCCCTCCAGACTCTCCAGCAATTACATTAGCATGACGTACATAATCAAGAAGCGATGTTTTACCGTGATCAACGTGTCCCATTACTGTAACAATCGGTGCTCTAGGCAATAAATCTTCGCTCTTATCTTCTTCTTCGTGAACCGCTTCTTCAAGATCAGCACTTACGAATTCAGTTTCAAATCCAAATTCTTCAGCAACAATCGAAAGTGTTTCCGCATCAAGACGTTGGTTCATGGTAACCATGATTCCTAATGACATACAAGATGAGATAACCTCGTTGATAGATATATCCATCATCGTAGCAAGTTCCATTACAGTTACAAACTCAGTAACTTTTAATGTACTCTTTTCTGCTTCTTGCTGTGCAAGATCTGCATCAGTTTTCTCTCTTCTATCATCACGTTTCTGACGACGGTACTTGGCTCCTTTTGACTTGTGTCCTTTTCCAGTTAACTTGTCTAAAGTTTCCTTAATTTGCTTAGAAATTTCTGCATCAGTTGGTTCGGCCTTAACTACTCTAGTAGCTCTACCTTTGCCTCCTACTTTTCTTCTACTAGCAGGACCTCTTTGACCTGGTCCACCTGCTGCTCCACCCGGACCTCTCTGCCCTGGTTTTTGCCCTGCTTTTTGTCCTGGTTTCTGTCCAGTTTTATTAGCACCACCAGCTTGGTTTTGAGGTTTAGAAGCATCAACAGCACCTTTTTTGATTCTGCGACGACGCTTTTTATTGGCATCACCTTTTTTATGATCTACTTTCTTAGGATCTTTTTTCTTAGGCTTATTAAATTGCGAAAGATCAATTTTCTCCCCTGTTAACTTAGGGCCTGAAAGCTTAGCGTAGTTTGTCTCAAGTTTTTCAGAAGCTTCAGTTGTATCTGGAGCTTTTGTTTCAACTTCTTTCTTAGTTACAGGCTCTTTTTTAGCTTTCTCCTTAGAGTCAGCTTTAACAACAGCCTGTTGACTAGCTTTTTCTATTTCTGTAGAAGCTTTCTTTTTCTTAGGCTCAAGATCAATCTTACCTACCTGCTTTGGTTTAGGTAAAGGTTTTGCTTCTCCTTTTACAACCTTTACAGGCTCTTCCTTCACTTCTTCCTTCACTTCTTTCTTGCGTTCTGTCTCAAGTTCTCTCAACACTTTCTTGCGTTGAGTTTCCTCGTCCTTACGCTTGCGCTCAACAGCCTCCTCTTTCTCAAGTGACACTATAAGCTTTTCCTTCTCCTTTTTCTCACGTTTCTCCTCAAGATCTTTATCGCGTTCAGCTCTAATAGCTTCTTTCTCGCGACGCTTCTCTTCGCTAACCTCGTTAGAAGCTTGCTTCTTCGACTTATCAGCTTCGAAACCTGATAATAGAACATTATAAACGTCCCCGTCTATCTTGACATTAGGATTGGAATCTAACTCTATTCCTTTCTTCTTTAGGTACTCGAGTGCTCTATCTTTTGAAATATTAAGTTCTCTTAATGCTTTCGAGAGCCTCATTTGTTTGCTACCTGCCATATAATAATATTCAATCTATTTTTCTTATTCTCAAATTAAATCCTCTTTCGCCGTTCGAGGACTAGTCGTCAAATTCTGCACTTAGAATTCCTTTTACCTTCTGAATAGTCTCTTCTTCGAGATCCGTTCTTCTCGCTAATTCTTCAACACTAAGGTTGATAACACTTTTTGCGGTGTCAACGCCAATCTTATAAAACTCATCAATTATCCACTCGTCTATTTCGTCAGAGAAATCTTTTAACTCTACATCCTCATCTTGCGGAACATCTCTGTATACATCAATATCATAACCTACCAACTGGCCAGCTAATCTAATATTATTTCCACCTCTACCAATAGCCTTAGAAACCTCTTCTGGTATTACCCATACATCAGCCTTCTTAGTTTCCTCATTGATATCAATTTTCACAATCTTAGCAGGACTCATTGCTCTTGTAATAAATAGGTTTAAGTTATTTGTAAAATTAATTACATCAATATTCTCATTTCCTAATTCTCTTACAATCCCGTGTATCCTAGCTCCTTTCATCCCTACACAAGCTCCTACAGGATCAATACGATCATCGTAAGACTCTACAGCTACTTTAGCTTTCTCCCCCGGAATACGCACAACTCCTTTAATAGTAATCAAACCGTCGTAAACTTCTGGGATTTCCTGTTCAAACAGCTTCTCTAAGAATTTTGGCTCCGTTCTAGAAAGTATAATCTGCGGCTTAGTACCTTTTAACTCAACATCCTTTATAATAGCTTTAATGCTTTCTCCTTTTCTGTAATAGTCAGAAGGAATCTGTTGATCTTTTGGCATTACCATCTCATTGCCTTCATCGTCGATAATAATAACAACGTTAGGTCTAACATGGTGTATTTCTCCAGTTACTAAATCGCCAACAAGATCTTTAAACTTCTTATAAAGAATAGTGTTGTCGTGATCCATAATTCTAGAACGCAAATTCTGTCCTAAAGACAAAATAGCTCTACGCCCTAAATCCATAATTTTCACTTCTTCAGAAACATCCTCACCAATCTCAAAATCTGGTTCAATCTTCTGTGCATCAGTTAATGAAACCTCAGCATTATCGTCTTCTAACTCGTCATCGGCAACAACAACACGATTTCTCCATATCTCTAAATCTCCTTTGTCAGGGTTTACAATAATATCAAAGTTATCATCCGATCCGTACTTTCTCTTTAAAGCAGTTCTGAAAACCTCTTCCAAAATCGCCATTAAGGTAACTCTGTCGATGTTTTTGTCTGATTTAAATTCAGAAAACGATTCAATTAATTCGCGATTATCCATTCTATTCTTTTAAAATATAATAACAACCTTTGCAACTGCAATGTCTTCAAGGTTGATTTCTTGTTCTTTTTCTACTGTCATTTTCCCCTTCCCCAATGTCTTAGGCACTCTCTCTTTCCATCTAAGCACAAGCTTATTATCGTCAGAGAAACTAATTAAGGTTCCTTCGAATTTCTCGCTGTTAACAGTTTTTACTTTTAATTTTCGTCCGAGGTTCTTAGTAAACTGCCTTGGAATTGTTAAAGCATGAGTAATATCAAAAGATGCTACTTCAAGAGAAAAATCATCTATTTCTCTATCCATATTGTTCTCTATATTTCTACTCACACGCATACATTCGCTTACAGGAACACCTTTATCGCCATCTAAAACAATGGAAATATGATCGCTATCGCTAATGTCAAAACTAACCAAGAACAAGTCTTCATTAAGTTCTAAAGCCTCTGTTAATAGGCTTTTTACAAGTTTTCTATCCATAAACAGGGTATAAAAAGAGGGGACTTTTCGTCCCCTCATCCTCCTTCAAAATTCTTTGCAAATATACGAACATATTCCTTTAGAGCAAATACTTAGCAAACGAATATTGTGTTATTGAGCTCTTTAGCTGACAAATCAGCATTTTTCGATGACGAAGTTTCAGCAAATCAAAGCAATAAAACAATAATACCTCTCACAAAATCACACTTAATTTCATATTTTCAACTTTTTCAACAGAGCCTTGTCAATTTTTAGTTTCGACAGATCGTCTGTATTTGCAATTTCGAAAGGAATAATAAATTTACATCCACTCTTATAGTTTGCGCAGCCAAAAGCTGTCTTCCCTTTTATAAATTCGGTACTTCCACAAACTGGGCACTTATTGGCAAGTTCCTTTTCTTCCTCAAACTCTACATTGAAACTATCGGTAAGTATTAAAAAACCATTTCTTTTTATCTTATTAAACTTAAATCCTTTTATAATATTAGATCTTCCTTTTCCTACTAATGTTTTTATCTGATTATCCGAAAGCTTTTTCTCGGCATACACAAATGGCATCCTGAAATCGCATCCCAACTTATATTCACTGCAGCCATAGGCATTTTTTCCCTTTATTAAATGTCCAGTCTTGCACTTCGGGCAGATTGTCTCCTTTTCTTCTTTCTTATTTTTCTTTGCTGAAGGTGCAGCAACATTATCATCGACCCCATCAACTCCCAACTCAACGATTCGAGGAGAAACATCCATTTTCACCTCGTGTACAAGCTGAATAATCAAATCCTTCATCTCTATTTTAAAATCGTCTATCGAAAACTCTCCTTTTTCTATCAACTTCAATTTTCGCTCCCATTGACCTGTTAGCTCAACAGATTTCAACAGCTCGTTCTTTATAGTCCCTATCAACTGAACTCCCGTAGGAGTAGCTTCTAATCGTTTCTTGTTTTTCGATATATATTGTCTTTTAAATAAAGTCTCAATAATTGCAGCTCGTGTAGAAGGACGTCCAATGCCATTCTCTTTCATCACCTCTCTAAGCTCTTCATCGTCAACTTGCTTACCCGCAGTTTCCATAGCTCTAAGCAATGTAGCCTCAGTATGAAATTTCGGAGCAGAAGTTTTCTTCTCTTGAATTTGCGGTGAATGCTCTCCACTTTCGCCTTCAACAAATTTTGGCATCACTTGCTTATCATCATCACTCTTCTCTACCTTAGCCCCATTATAAAGAATCTTCCAATTCTCTTCTAATATTTGCTTCCCAGTAGCTTTAAACTTAATACTTTCTGCTACGCCTCTAACCTCTGTATTAGATATTACTGCATCAGGATAAAAAGCTGCAATAAACCTTCGCGTAATCATATCGTAAACATTAAACTCGTCATTATTCAAATTACTTGCCACTACCCCTGTTGGTATAATTGCGTGGTGATCGGTTATCTTCTTATTATCAAAAATCCTCTTGGGCTTAATAATTTTCTTCTGTAAAATAGGATCTGTGAAATTCCTGTAATTTGCTAGTCCCCCCATAATATTGCCAATCTTCGGATACATATCTTCAGGCAAATACTGAGTATCGACCCTCGGGTAAGTAGAAAGTTTCTTCTCGTATAATGATTGAATAGTCTTCAGTGTATGATCTGCCGATAAGCCATACTTCTTATTGCACTCGACCTGTAGAGATGTAAGATCGAATAATTTTGGAGGAATCTCCTTCCCTTTCTTAATACTGAAAGAACTAATAGTAAAAAGACTGTCCTTTATTCTAGCAGAAAAACCTTCAGCATTCTCTTTTATTTTAATTTTCCCCTTGTCCGACGAGAACAACACTCCTCTATATACTGTTTTCAGCTCCCAATAAGTTTGCGATACAAAATTCTCAATCTCTAGCTGTCTATTTACTATCAGAGCTAATGTAGGAGTCTGTACTCTTCCAATAGACAAAACGTGCTTTGGTGGTGCAAACTTTAGGGTAAACAATCTAGTGGCATTTATTCCAAGCAACCAATCACCTATCGACCGCGACGTAGCTGCAGCATATAAATTATCGTACTCCGATTCGTCTTTAAGATTTTCAAAACCACCTTTTATAGCTTCCTCAGTAAGCGACGAAATCCACAGGCGCTTGACTGGCCTAGTATTTTTTGCTTTCAGAAGTACCCACCGCTGAATTAACTCTCCTTCAATTCCGGCATCACCACAGTTTATCACTTCAGTGCAAACGTCGGCATTTACAAGATTCTTTATAATATAAAACTGCTGTCTAGCACCGTCATTCTCTATAAGTGATATTCCGAAGTTTGCAGGAATAATAGGTAAACTTTCCAAGCGCCACTGTTTCAAATAACTTTCATACTCGTGTGGTTGTTTCAAGGTACAGAAATGCCCAAAAGTCCAAGTTACCTGATAACCATTGCCCTCGAGAAAACCTTGACGCTGTGTATTTGCACCAAGTATCTTGGCAATATCTCTAGCCACACTGGGCTTTTCGGCTATACATACCTTCATTAAAAACAGAATTCTTTAATTAATCTAGCTTGACACAAGCTCTTTAAACAAATGCAATGATAAAATAAAAGATTCAAAAAATTGCTCCTACTGTGATTTTAATGGAATATTTAATCGTGAAATCGTGACGATCGTGATAATCGTGGCAATCGTGATTTCGTGACTTCGTGACAATCGTGACAATCGTGATATCGTGACAAACATCTTCGAGCGTCAAGCTAATCCCGTCCAGCTTACAGCTTTTTACTTCGAGCTTTTTTAGTGACAATCGTGATAATCGTG
>JAGLEB010000108.1 GCA_023145275.1 Flavobacteriales bacterium
TAAGTGCGAAACTTTAGTTAAATATTTATAGTTGAATATCGAATTTTGTCAATGTTAAGAATTCCTGTAGCCTCTCTGAAACTTCTTTATCACTCAGATCAATTAATCTGTCTGTTCCAAACTTCTCAACTGTAAAAGAGGCCATTGCAGAACCGTAAATTACAGCGCGTTTAATATTTTCGAATGATAAATCATCAGTTTTAGATATATAACCAATAAACCCACCTGCAAAAGTATCTCCAGCACCTGTTGGATCAAAAACTTCTTCAAGAGGTAGTGCAGGGGCAAAGAAGATATCATCATCGCTGAAAAGTAAGGCTCCATGTTCTCCTTTTTTGATGATTAGCAATTTCGGTCCCATTGTTAAAATAGATTTAGCAGCTTTTTTCAGAGAGTATTCTCCGGATAATTGTCTAGCCTCTTCATCATTTATTGCCAAAACATCTACATTTTTTATTGTAGCTAATAGCTCATCCCAAGCAGTATCCATCCAAAAATTCATAGTGTCCATTACTACTAACTTTGGCCTTTTGTTCATCTGCTCTAATACTGAGTTTTGAATTGATGGGTGCAAATTTCCAAGTAATAGGTATTCACTTTCCTTGTATGAGTCTGGAATGCTAGCTTTAAAGTTCTCGAAAACATTTACTTCAGTAGCAAGTGTTGTTCTAGTGTTCATATCATTGTGATATTCCCCCTCCCAGAAGAAAGATTTTTCACCTTTGATTATCTCTAGCCCTTCTAAGTTAATATCTCTACTTTTTAATAAATCTATATGTTCTTGAGGGAAGTCTCCACCTACAACAGACACTATTCTAGATTTTGCTCCGAAATATGATGCAGATAGGGCTGCGTATGTACCCGCACCACCTAAAATTCGTTCAGCAACACCAAATGGTGTTCTTACAGTATCGAAAGCTACTGTTCCTACTACCAATAAACTCATTTGTTGGTCTTTATAATTAAGATGTAAATATAAAGTGTTCTGTTAAATTAACACTGTTTTATATTTAGATATATTTGCATTGAATTTTAGAGATGTTTTGAGGGGATATTTATGAAAAATAATGATGTTGTAGCCGTTGTAATGGCGGGAGGAAGAAGTAAAAGAATGGGTGTAGATAAAGGCCTTATTGAATATAAGAGTAAGGCTCAAAGGTATTACTTAGCTGATCTACTGAAAACTATTATTGATGAGGTTGTTATTTCTGTTCCTTTTGATTTTAGTGTTCCTTCAAACCCTAACTACAGATATGTAAAAGACCTTATTGCTGATTTTGGACCCTTAGGTGGCTTATATTCAATATTTAAAGCTTTCCCCGAGAAGTCTATACTATTAGTAGCTACTGATATGCCTGAAGTGGATGTTGAGGATATTACTAGACTACTTGATAATAGAGACAAATCAAAATATATTACCTGCTATAAAAATTCAGAGGACTTTGTAGAACCTTTATTTGCGATTTGGGAGAATAAGTCCTTTCCCTTAATTGATGAGTTGGTAAAAGAGAAGAAATTGTCGATGAGGATGATTATAAGAAAATATCCATCTAAAATTATCAATGCTGCTGATGATAGGAGCTTGTTGAACATTAATACAGAGAAAGAACGAAAGGATTATTTAGGTTGATTATAAAGTTATGTTTTCATTTCCCATTTTAGAAAGTGAGAGAAGCAAGCTTCTAATAAAACAGTTTTTATAGTAGCTAGTTTTTTATTCTATCCAAATTCTACAACTTTCAACCTTTATTAAAATTCTGATGTAGGCTAGTAGAGTAACTATTCCATCTGTCCTGAGTCCGAAATAGACTCTTATTTTTACGCTAAAAATTATTCGCAAAACATAAACTCAAAAGTCTTAACTTTGCACGTTTATTTTAAATAAGAGTTTCAAGATGCAAAAACCAAAGAGATATACGATTACGGCAGCATTGCCATACACAAACGGACCTGTACATATAGGGCACCTAGCAGGTGTTTACGTTCCTGCTGATATTTATTCTAGATATCTACGTCAGAAAGGTGAAGATGTAGCATTTGTTTGTGGATCGGACGAACATGGAGTTCCTATTACAATAAAAGCGAAGAAGGAGGGGATTACTCCTCAGCAAGTAGTTGATAAATACAACGCGATAATAAAGGAGTCTTTTTCTGATTTCGGTATTACTTTCGATAATTATTCTCGTACATCTGGAAAGATGCATCACGAAACTGCTTCAGATTTCTTTAAGAAATTATACAATCAAGGCGATTTTATTGAGGAAACTTCTCAACAATATTACGACGAAGCAGAAAAACAATTTTTAGCAGACAGATATATCACAGGTACTTGCCCAAATTGTGGCGCTGAAGGTGCCTATGGTGATCAATGTGAAAAATGTGGTTCTACTTTAAGCCCAACAGAATTGATTAATCCAACTTCTGCATTAAGCGGAAATGTTCCTGTACTTAAAGAAACAAAACACTGGTTTTTACCTTTAGATAAGCATGAAACTTTCCTTAGAGAATGGATACTAGAAGGACATAAAGACGATTGGAAACCTAATGTTTACGGGCAGGTAAAATCGTGGGTTGATGATGGGTTACGTCCAAGAGCAGTAACTAGAGATTTGGATTGGGGTATTCCTGTTCCTGTTGAAGGTGGCGAAGGAAAAGTTCTTTACGTTTGGTTTGATGCACCTATTGGATACATTTCTTCAACAAAAGAATGGGCTGAAGAGCAGGGTAAAGATTGGGAGCCTTATTGGAAAGACAAAGATACTAAGCTAGTTCACTTTATTGGAAAAGACAATATAGTATTCCACTGTATTATTTTCCCAGCTATGCTTAAATCTCATGGCGATTATATTCTACCAGAAAATGTGCCAGC
>JAGLEB010000109.1 GCA_023145275.1 Flavobacteriales bacterium
GATAGTGGGATAGTAAAATTACTAGATGGAAAATTCATAGTTCGTACAAATGCTGATACTCCAAATTACAAGCTAGTGTCTATTGATCCGAATAATCCTGCTAAGGAGAATTGGAAAACTTTAATTCCAGAGAAAAAGAGTTTACTTCAAGGAGTTAGCACTGGAGCAGGAAAGTTATTTGCTCATTACCTTGAGAATGCTCAGACCAAAATTTATCAAAGTGATATTGATAAGATTGAACTAAGCGAAGTAGAATTACCTGGTCCTGGTAGTGCTAGCGGTTTTGGAGGGAAAATTGAAGATAAAACTCTCTTCTATTCTTTCTCTTCATTTACCTACCCTGGAACAACTTTCGAGTACAATCCTGAAACTAAAAAATCAGAATTGTATTTTCAGCCTAAATTAAAATTCAACCCTTCTGATTTTGAGAGTAAACAAGTTTGGTACAAGTCGAAAGACGGTACTAAAGTATCAATGTTTATTGTGCACAAAAAAGGTTTAAAGTTAGATGGAAATAACCCAACATATCTTTATGGCTATGGAGGCTTCAATATTAGTTTAACACCATCATTTAGTACAGTTAACATGGTGCTCCTTGAAAATGGTGGAGTATTTGCTATGACAAACCTTCGTGGTGGAGGTGAGTATGGCGAGAAATGGCACGAAGCTGGAATGCTTTTGAAAAAGCAGAATGTTTTTGATGATTTTATTGCTGCTGGAGAATATTTAATTTCAGAGAAGTATACATCTAAAAACAAGCTTGCAATTGCGGGTGGATCAAATGGGGGACTACTAGTTGGAGCATGCTTAATTCAACGTCCTGATTTATTTAAAGTAGCTTTTCCTGCTGTTGGAGTATTAGATATGCTGCGATATCATAAATTCACTGTAGGTTGGGGATGGGTTCCTGAATATGGATCATCAGAACAAAGTAAGGAGATGTTTGAATTTTTATATGGGTATTCTCCAATACACAATGTGAAAGAGGGAGTAGAGTATCCTTCAACAATGATAACAACAGCCGATCATGACGATAGAGTAGTGCCAGCACATTCATTTAAATTTGCTGCCACACTTCAAGAAAAAGGTGGTGGTGAGAATCCTTTGTTGATTAGAATTGAAGAAAAAGCTGGTCATGGAGCAGGCACTCCAATATCTAAAATTATAGAACAGAAGGCTGATATTTGGTCTTTCATGCTCTGGGAAATGGGGTATAAAGAACTCAAAGCTAATAAGTAGCATTATGTACGGGGGGCTAAATATAAAGTTCTCTGTACAATAAAACACAGCAGAATGAATCTTTCAAAAGAGTGGGAAGGCTTCCTTAAAGAGGAGTTTGAAAAGGATTATTTTAAGGACTTGATAAAGTTTGTGGACGAAGAATATCGTACTCAAACGGTATTCCCACCAGTGGATGAAATATTTTCAGCATTCGATTTTTGCGATTTGGATAATCTAAAAGTTGTTATTTTAGGTCAGGATCCATATCACGGATATGGTCAAGCTAACGGACTGTGTTTTTCGGTGAAAGATGGAGTAAAGATCCCCCCATCATTGCGAAACATATTCAAGGAACTCAATGCCGAATTCGGCGTTGAGGCTCCTTTGTCTGGAGATCTAACACATTGGGCAAAACAAGGAGTATTGATGATTAATGCGACTATGACAGTTAGAGAAAAGCAACCAGGATCTCATCAAAAAAAAGGATGGGAAATGTTTACTGATTCGGTAATAGAACGTATTGCAGAGAATAAAAAAGATGTAGTTTTTGTTCTTTGGGGAGCTTTTGCCCAGAAAAAAACTACATTAATTGATTCAAACAAACACTATGTTTTAGAGTCGGCTCACCCATCACCATTTTCTGCTCATAGGGGCTTTCTGGGAAATAATCATTTTAAATTGATCAACAAGTTTTTACTTTCTAAAGGTAAGGGTGAAATAAAGTGGTAATAATAGAGTTATTATTTAATAAATAATATTTTGTGTTGATGAATAAAGATATTGAAACAGTATATTATCCGCCTTTTGAGGAAAAAATCAATGTAGTATCTCATGCTATTGGATTGGTATTAAGTATTGTTGCACTAGTTTTTTTAGTTCTTCGAGCAAATGAAATTGAAGGTTGGCGTTATATGTTTAGCTACATAGTTTACGGACTCAGCCTGATAGTTTTATACTCTGCATCTACATTCTATCACAATTCTAAGGAAGACAAAATTAGAAACAGATTAAATATATTCGATCATTCCTCAATTTATGTATTAATCGCTGGTACTTATACCCCTTTTGCGTTAGTTACACTAAATGGAACAAATGGGTGGATTGTTTTTTCGATTGTCTGGGGACTTGCAATAGCAGGGATTATTCTTAAGTTCTTTTTTATAGGACGTTTTAACATTCTTTCTACGGTGATGTATGTAGCAATGGGGTGGTTGATAGTTTTTGATATTGTCACTCTAATGGACAATCTGTCGAGCGAGGGGTTGTTGTGGATGTTGATAGGGGGTATTTCATATACCGTTGGCGCAGTATTGTACAGTATTAAATCAATAAATTATAATCATGCCATCTTTCATGTCTTTGTTCTGATCGGTAGTATAGCACATTTTATCTCAATTTATTTCTACGTATCACCAAGTTAGTTTTATAGTTTACATACTTTAGATAAAAATCATATATTTGGTTAGGTAATGACTAAATGATAATATGGGTAATATAAATAGTAAAATTGTAGATGGTATTCTTAGAATATCGCTAAACAGACCAAGAGTATTTAACTCCTTCAATACTGCATTAGCAAAGGAATTACAGGGTGAGCTAGATAGAGCTGAGAACGATGAATTAATTAGAGCTGTGTTATTAACTGGCGAAGGGGATGCTTTCAGTGCAGGTCAGGATATTTCTGAGTTGCTTGACCCAAATGGGCCAGAGTTTTCTTCTATATTATCAGATAATTACAATCCTATTGTAAGGAAGATTAGAAATTTAAATAAGCCTATAGTTGCTGTAGTAAATGGTGTAGCCGCTGGTGCTGGTGCAAATATAGCATTAGCATGTGATATTGTTATTGCTAGTAAGTCGGCCAAATTTATACAGATATTCTCTAAAATAGGACTTATTCCCGATGCGGGGGGTACTTACATGCTACCTCGTCTTATTGGTTGGCAGAAGGCTTCAGCCCTAATGATGCTAGCTGATCCTATTTCGGCTATTGAGGCCGAACGACTTGGAATGATCTATAAAGTGTATAATGACGATGAGCTCGAAAATGAGGCTGAAAAGCTTGTTGCAAAATTAAGTATGATGCCTACACTAGCTCTGTCGAGAATAAAAGAGGCACTGAACAAATCCTTTACTAACGATTTTGAGCAACAGCTCTTGGTGGAAGAAGATCTACAAGTAGCATCTTCTAAGACTATAGATTTTAAGGAAGGAATTTCTGCCTTTGTTGAAAAAAGAAAAGCTAGCTTTGTAGGTAAATAATAATAGGTAATTCATGTTAAGATTCTTTAGAGTTGTTTGGAATAGTTCCTTTTGGAGTAATTTGATCCTTTGGGTTGTACTATACATTGTTATTCTTCATGAATATCTTCGAAATTTTTTAGGCGATAGGTTCAATTTGCTTAATATTGCTGTTGTACTCTTCGTAATGATCGTTCCTATCTATGTTCATAATTTAGTTTTAATTCCAAAGCTATTATTGAAACAAAAGTATGTTTCTTATATTCTTAGCCTACTTTTTCTTTTAGTTCTAACAGCATATGCATTTTCGTTTGAGGATGGCGATTTTAGAGAAGACCTGTTAAAATATCTGCCATTTTTTATTGTCGCAGCTTCCATTAATTTAATCAAAAGACAAATTTTGGGGGAGATGGAAAAGCGGAGTGTTGATTTATTTCAAAGAGAAATGGAACTAAATTCTCTTAAAGCTCAGATAAACCCTCACTTTCTATTTAATACCTTAAATAATATTTATGCTTTAACACTTACAAATTCACCACAGGCACCAGAAGTGGTGTTGCAATTAGCTGGTTTGATGAGGTACCAACTCGAGAGTACTAAAAAGAATCTGGTAACTATAAACGAGGAAATAGAATTTCTAAAGCAATATTTCGAATTAGAGAAAATAAGAGTTGGAGGGAAAGCGAACTTAATCTTCGAGGTAGATCTCGATAAGTACTCATTGTGGATTCCGCCGATGATTTTAATGACTTTTATTGAAAATGCATTCAAACATGGAGTTAATCGCGATAAAAGTAAATCATATATTAAAATTTCCATATCTTCGCAAAAGCAAAATTTAACAATGATCATTGAAAACGGTAAACCAGAGCAAAAATCTGTAAATACTGGCTTTGGTGGTTTTGGTTTAAAAAATGTTGAGAGACGATTAGAATTACTTCTACCCGGCAAACACGAAATTAGAGTAGAAGAAGATGACGAAAAATACGCAACAATAATAAATCTTAAATTATGACATTCACCTGTATTATTGTAGACGACGAACCTTTAGCACAAAGTGTTATTGAGAGTTATTTAAACAACGTACCGAATTTAGAATTAAAGGGAAAATTTGATAATGCTATTGAAGCATTAAATTTTTTAAACTCAAACGATATAGATTTGATGTTTCTAGACATCAATATGCCTGAGTTAAGTGGAATGGACTTGCTAAAGACCATGACAAAAAAGCCTGAAGTTATTCTTACTACTGCTTATTCTGAATATGCTATAGAGAGTTATGAATTAGGGGTTTCTGATTATCTTCTTAAGCCAATAGCGCTTCCACGATTCTTAAAGGCTGTTACCAAAGTAAGTGATCTTTTATCTAAAGAACGAAACTATAAAGATGGCGGTGGAGAAAAGCCTCGTTACGTTTTTGTGAAAGTTGATGGTATTAACCTGAAGCTTATGCTCGAAGATATTAAGTATATTGAAGCTTATGGTAATTATCTGAAAATTTTCACTGACGATAAGATGTATCTAATTACAGATACCATGATTAACTTCATGAAGAAATTGGATGAGGATTTTGTAAGAGTTCATAAATCATATATTATTCCATTAGCTAGAATAGAAAAAATGATTGGAAATAGAATTCATATCGGAGAAGATCAAATTCCAATTGGGAATACCTACAAAGCCGAATTGAAAAGTAAGATTACAAATAGGTAATAAAGATATATATTATAAGGTCAGTTTTTTAACTGGCCTTTTTTTTGGGCTTAACTATTTGGTAACATTGCTAGAGAAGTAAAGAAAGATAAAGTAGGAAAACAGCTACTTTCTAACTTATTATCCACTTGATATTTTATCATGTACTTGTGCTTGTATCTAGTGTTTGGTGATCTTTATTTGTTTGTATGGTCCTGTTTTGCTATTAGTTTGGAGAGTTGTTGTCTTTTACTGCGTGTGTGTTTATCTGCCTATTTGCAGAACTAAATAAAATCCAGGCTAATGTTATCTTAATGTTAATAAAAGTTAGCTTTGACTATACATCTTATAATTATATTTTACAATCATTCATATATGATTGTATTATGACCTCAAAAGAGAATAACTATGGCATTATTTAAAAGTTCGAAGTCTGTAATCCGCGATATTGAAGAATATATAGATAAGATAGATCAAGGAGGACTTTTGTTCAAAAAAGGCTTGACTGATTTTCTAGATGGGCGAGATAAATTTTTCCAAGATGTGCTATTGTCTATAACTAAAGAAGAGGGAAAAGCTGATACATTAAGACGCAAGATTGAAAATGAACTATACCTTCATTCTTTACTTCCTGAGCATAGGGGAGATTTAATGCGTTTATTAGAAAAGATGGACAACATTATGGATCTGTTCAAGGAAATACTTTATCAGTTTGATGTTGAGGTCCCTACTATTCCTGAAGAATTACATGATGACTTTAAGAGACTATCCGAATTGTCAGTTGCCGCTGCCGAAGAATTACTACCGGCAGTAAGAGTGTATTTTACTGAGCCTCACTCAGTAAAAGATAGATTGCATAGAGTTTATTTTTACGAAAAAGAGACTGACAAGCTTGCATTAGACATAAAAAGAAGCATTTTTAAGAAAGTCCCAAACTTATTACAGAGTCAGAAACTGCATTTGCGATATTTTACTCTGCATATCGAAAGTGTTTCGGATGCTGCTGAAGAAGTTGCTGATATTCTTGCTATTATGGCAATAAAGCGAATTCAATAACTTTAATTATGATTTTACTATATATATCAAGCGGTTTATTTTTAGGATGGTCATTAGGAGCTAATGATGCAGCCAATATATTTGGCTCTGCAGTTGGTACAAAAATGGTGAAATTCAGAACAGCTGCTATTATAGCCTCTGTATTTGTTATTTTAGGTGCTGTGATTCAGGGTAGTGGTGCAACTCATACACTTGGTAAACTTGGTCAAGTTACTGCATTAGCAGGGTCGTTCACTGTTGCTTTGTCTGCTGCTGTAACTGTATTTGCAATGACAAAATATCGTATACCAGTGTCTACTTCGCAAGCTATAGTTGGAGCCATAATCGGTTGGAACTTATATACAGGAAATGAAACGGACTCTTCTTCTTTAACAAAAATTGTTTCTACATGGGTTATTGCACCTATCCTAGGAGGAGTATTTGCAATCATTTTATATCAAATTCAGAAGATAATAATTGAAAGGTCGAAAATTCATCTAATTAAACTAGACCAATATTTACGTATAGGTCTTCTGTTTGTTGGTGCATTCGGAGCTTATAGTCTTGGAGCCAATAACATCGCAAATGTTATGGGTGTATTTACTGATGCGGCACCTACAAACGATATTACTCTAGGTTTCATAACAATTTCTGGTTTGCAGCAATTGTTTTTTCTCGGAGCATTATCAATAGCATTAGGAATAATTACTTACTCTAAAAAGATTATGGGAACAATTGGCAGTAAGCTTTTTTCTCTTTCTACCGAAGCTGCATTAGTTGTTGTATTAGCACACTCGCTTGTGTTATTTATATTTTCATCATCGAGCTTGTCTAATCTAGTTCAAAGTTTTGGCCTTCCAGCTATTCCTTTAGTGCCTGTTTCTAGTTCGCAGGCTATAATAGGAGCCATCTTGGGGATAGGCTTGTTGAAAGGAGCTAAAGAGATTAACTTTAATGTTATGGGTGGTATTGCTTTAGGATGGGTTATTACACCTGTTGCAGCTGGTGTTATAACATTTTTCTCTTTGTTTTTCATGGAGCACGTATTTAAACTAGAGGTACAGGATACTGAGGCAAAAATAAAACTAGTTAAAAATATTAGGGAAATTAATATTCAAGAAAATAAATTAATAATTCATACTAAAAATTAACTTTACATTAAACTAAAATTAACGAGTGATAATTGTGTTAAATATACTTTTGAAGCTCAACATTCCAAAATCAAATCAATATGAAAAACATGTACAAATTCCTGTTGTTCGTTGCCCTTGTAACGCTTTCAGGTTCGGCGTATGCCCAGGAAATCTACAAAGGAGTCGTTACCGATTCTGAAACAGGCAGACCAATCTCAAACGTTGATGTTAGGTTTAGTGGCACGGTAGACGAGACTACAACTGATGCTAATGGTGCATTTACCATCACTAGAATTGGAGATACGCAATCTCTTGTATTTAATCACAGTGACTATGATGATGCTACGTATGTTACAAGTGAAAGCGAAAGAACTATAGAGATTGTAATGCACTCACGAGTTAGAATTGACCAATATGGTCAGAAAGTTGATAATCGTAAAGTATTAACAACTGAGTCATGGGATGGATTCATCCACTGGGAATCTAAGGATAAGCAATATCGCCTGTGGATGGATAATCGTATATTCCTTGATGGAGCATACTATATGGATAACTATGATAAGGATCTTACAGCTGCAGAAAATCAGGCAAAAGGACAGTTAGATGTCCCTAGTCAGATGCTTAAGCTAAGAAGAATGCGTTTTGCTTTAAAGGCTCAAGTTAGTGAGCACTGGTATGGAGAAATAGATTTCGATTTTGACGGTAATATTGTAGATATTAAAGATGCTTATATACGTCGTTTCTTAGGAGATTGGGGTCAGGTAAGAGTTGGTCAGTTCCGTATGCCACAAGGTATGCAGCAAACAACTACTTCTCGTTACCTAAAACTTATGGAGCGTGCTAGTGTGTATAAATTCAATCCTAATCGTAAGTTAGGTGTTGCGTTCTCTACATGGAGCGATAAATACATGTTTGGTTTAGGTGTGCATACCGAAGAAATTAGAAATGATCACGATCAAATAGAAGGAGATCCAAATTACTTTAAAGGAGAAATGCAAGGTGCAGAACCAATGCTAGGTGTTTCTACAAGAGCAGCTTATTATCTAATAAATAAGCCTGGAAGATTAATCTCTTTTGGGGGTGGATACTCTACACGTACACCAGGACGTTATAAGTTTCCTGACAATAGAGTAAAATACGATCCAAAAGACGAAACAACTGTTTCGGGGATAGAATTTGTAACTGCAAAGGTTAATAATGTAAACATGGCCAGTAATTATAATGTTGAATTGGCTGTGTCAAGAGGTTCTTGGAGAATGTCAGGAGAATATTATTACAACACATTATCAAGGAATGATGGGTTAAGTACAGTGAAATTTAACGGATTCTACGTTCAAACAGCTTGGTTGATTACAGGAGAAAGACACAGATGGAATTATAGAGAGGCTGAGTTTACAGCAATAAGACCACGCGGGAAGAAAGGTGCCATTGAGGTTGCTGCTCGTTACTCATATATGAATTTAAATGATTTTGATGCAAATATTAAAGGTGGAGAAAAAGGGCAATACACTCTTGGAATAAACTATTATGTTTCGAGAAATGTAAAATTTGTTCTTAATTATTCTTATGTTGATCACGATAGATATGCTGATAGTGATGGTGACTTTACCTGGGCAGTAAGACCAGATGCTCCAGTAGGAGAATCAGGTTTCGACTATGGAATGCTTCAATGGAGATGTGAAATTGACTTCTAAAAGGTAAAATTTAAAGTATTAAGTTTAAATAAAGCCGAAAGCTAAATGCCAAAGGCCAAAAGCAAATAAATATGAAAAAATTTATATATACAATTGCAGCAGCATCGATGATGTTTACTAGCTGTGTAAAAGACGAAATTTATACTCCACCAAAAGCTGAGGAAATGGTTGTTTCTAAAATTGAATATTCAGAAACACCTGATTTGAGTGATATTAAGGTTAAAGTTGAATATGAAAGTGCAAAAGAGATTACTGAAGCGAGAATTTATTATAGGATTGATGGAGAAGCATATACAAAAGATAACAAAGTAAAAGGTGAAGATGAAGCTTCATTTACTCAAAGTGATGTTACTATTGATTTAACTGGAATTGATGGTGTACAGATAGGAACTGAAATATCATTTTATGTTCGCTTGACTTATGTGGATGCTACAGAAGAATTCTTTGTAGGTAAAAGTTCTAATATAGATAAAATTACAGAAGATGTTGCTAAAGGGGATGACGTTACAGCTCTTAACCAAATGGAAGTTGGTGGTACAAGTACGATTGTAGAGGTTACGCCTACGGAAGGACCAGTTACAAAAATCACTTTTGATGGTAAACCAGCAGCTGGAGGCGACATTATTGTAAATGTTGAATACACTAGTACTGATGAAATTACTGAAGCACGTTTATATTATGATGTGGGGGATGCACCAGAATATGTTAAAGACAACAAAGTAAAAGGAGAGAAAGATGATTCATTTACACAATCTGGGGTGTCTATTAACTTAGCTGGCAAAGTTGCTGTAAATGGTGGAGCTACTGATGCATCTGGTTCAAAGGTGTCATTCTATATTCGTATTTCTACTGCCAAAGCAGAATATTATTATGCTAATGATGGAACTATGCATATAGATGAAACTCCAGGTGGAGGAACTAAAGACGAATCAGATGCTTTTAAATCTGATTCAACTCTTTGGAATGTTTATAATGTTCAGTAACTACAAACTTTGAAATAATAAAAAAGAGCTCGCGTTAGCACGGGCTCTTTTTTATATCTCTAAAAAATATAAGATGATTTGGAATAGCAGTACCTCATTTGTAATAGGTATAATATTAAGTGGAATTGCGGTTTTGCAATCCTGTATTCCTAAATCTATTGAAGTTCAGAATACTATGATTTTAGAATCGTATAAGCTTTCTTTTAAAGAACCTTCAGGACTGTCGTATTCTAATGACAAAGATTATTTACTAACTGTAAGTGATAGAGGTCAACTGTATAAAATTAATTTTGATGGAAGCGTGATAAAGAAACTTCCATTCAGTGATAAAGATTTGGAGGGAGTTTGCGTAAGTGACTCCAAAATATATGTTGTAAAAGAAAGAGAAGGTGAATTGGTAGAGCTTAATTCAAAAGGTGTTTTGTTGAAAACTTACGATGTTATTGGCGACTCAGGAAATTCTGGTTTGGAGGGTTTAACTTACGATAGTAAAAGAGATATCTTTTATATGCTAAAAGAGAAATCACCTGGATTGTTGATAAGCTACTCTTTGGATAAAGGTATTATTAGTAGCAAAAAATTAACTTTTGCAATTGATTATTCTGGAATATTCTATAATAAAACTACTGATAAACTTTGGATTGTGAGCCAAGAGTCTCATACAATCACTAAATGCAGTTTATCTGGTACACCCATTAAAAGTTATATTATCCCTATATACTCTATTGAAGGTGTAGTTGTAAATGATGAAGAGACTGAGGCTTATATTGTATCGGATAAAGACAACACACTTTATAAAATAAACTTAATGTAGTCGTATTTAATTTTCAACGTTAAGCTAATGTTAACTAAGTGTAAACTAATTACATTATATTGCTTGTCGAACATAATAAAGCTAGTATCTTCGCACAAGTTTAAAAATTGATTATAATAATTATTAATAATAAAGTATCATGGCAAAAGGAGAAATGAAAATTGGAGAGATCTCTAAACCAAGATTTGAATTCCGTACGTTTGGACAAGATTTTGACGCAGCTCATGCAAGAATGGCTCGTTTGAGTGGACCAGTTCCAGAAAAAGTTTGGGAGAGACAATCTGATGAAATTTACATTTTATCAAAAACTAACGA
>JAGLEB010000011.1 GCA_023145275.1 Flavobacteriales bacterium
AATTACTCTTCACTACTAATATCTATTCTCTAAATAATAAGCTATAATTAACAATAACCTTACAGCATTTTACAAGAAGCGAATGTCTGTATAAATAATTCATAAGAATATAAACTCAATAATAATGAAACTTGTATGGTAATAGTTTTTTCAATATTTTCATCAGAAAAGAAATGAAAAAATTTTGCACTGCGAGCTCCATGAAATCAATTAAAAAGAATACAGATGAAAATATATACAAAAACCGGAGATAAAGGTTACACCTCTTTATTTGGAGGTCAACGAGTAGAAAAACATCATGTTAGACTAGAAGCCTATGGTACACTTGACGAATTATTGTCATACATGGGATTAATACGTGATTTCACCAATCGTGATACAAAAGAATCAATTGTAAAAATTCAAAATACGCTTTTCAATATAGGATCACACCTAGCAACTCCAATTGATAATGATAAAGCAAAATCGAAACTTCCAGAAATAAGCCTTCAAGATGTTGAGTTTTTAGAAATGGAAATGGACAGGATGGAAGAAAACATACCAGCTATGACAAATTTCGTTCTTCCTGGTGGCCATCCAAATGTTTCGCACTGCCATATTGCAAGAACAATTTGTAGAAGGTGTGAAAGAAGAATTTCTTCATTAGCCGAAATTGAAGATATCGACTCTATTCCAAAAATATATGTCAACAGATTATCTGACTACTTATTCATGCTATCAAGACATTTAACTGTTGAGCTTAATGTTGAGGAAATTTTTTGGATTCCAAAATAAAACACCTCATAAAACTGAAGTAAATAGATTAATATTTTTTGATTTTAGAACAAGGTACACACTACTGAATACTCTCTAAAATGATTACACAATTATACATCGAAGCAATAAAAATATGTAAATATTTAACTAAAAAATAGTATTATGAATATACCCTATTAGTATTATAGTGTGAAAAACTTAAGATTTACTACTTAAAATCACTATATAAATTGAGTATTTCAGGTAAATAAAAAATAGTATTACAGAAAATCTTTTTTTCTCTTTGATATTATCAATAAAAAATTACATTTGCACAAAAATATAAAAACATATATCAAATATATATAAGCTATGTATTGGACTTTAGAATTAGCTTCCTACTTAAGTGATGCCCCTTGGCCAGCTTCAAAAGACGAACTTATAGATTACGCTATACGTACAGGAGCACCATTAGAAGTTGTAGAAAACCTACAATCTATTGAAGACGAAGAAGATAGTTACGAATCTATCGAAGAAATTTGGCCAGACTATCCCTCTGACGAAGACTTTCTTTGGAATGAAGAAGAATATTAAGAACTAACTTATTAAGATTATTGGTCTATTTGAATTATTTCCTAAATCATTAAAGATGCTATCAATAGTGTTTTTTTTGAGTTTTTTCTGTAAAGCAGGAAAAAGTTATATCTGATTTATAATTATACAAATAAATCAAACTTATATTAAGTGAGTTCACAGAGAAAGCATAAATGCATATTCTGTGAACTTATTTGGTGTTTAATAAATACTATATTCATTAAATACTAAATAATTTATTAAGTAGTTCTTTAACTAAGAAAAAGAAATTGAGATGAGTATTTTAGATAAGGTTATGAAATTTTTATTAGGCGACAAATCGTCTAAAGACATAAAAATCATCATGCCTATTGTTGATAAAATTAGTCTTTTTGGAAGTGAAATGTCAAAACTATCGAATGATGGTTTGAGATTGAAAACTGAAGGATTCAAAAAGATGATAAGTGATGCTACTTCTACTCAAAATGAAGAAATAGCTAAGCTACGAGAACTTGCGAATGCTGATGGTGTTGATATTCACCAAAAAGAAGAATATTACACTAAAATTGATGATTTAGAAGACGAGGCATACAAAATTTCTGAGAAAATCCTTGAAGATATTCTTCCAGAAGCTTTTGCTTTAATTAGAGAAACTTCTAAAAGATTTGCTGAGAATGATACAATAGAAGTTACTGCTACTCAACTAGACAGAGAGCTATCATCAAAACATCAACATATCGAACTTATTGACGATAAAGCTATTTGGGCAAATGCATGGGATGCAAATGGCGAAATAGTGAAATGGGAAATGATTCACTACGATGTACAGATGATTGGTGGTGTTGTTCTACACGAAGGTAAAATTGCCGAGATGGCTACAGGTGAGGGTAAAACTCTTGTTGCTACTCTTCCAGTATACCTTAACGCTCTTCCTGGAAAAGGTGTTCACGTTGTAACTGTAAACGATTACCTTGCAAAGCGTGATGCTGCATGGATGGGACCAATTTTCGAATTTCACGGTTTGAGAATTGACTGTATTGATCATCACCAAGCAAACTCAGAAGAAAGACGTAATGCTTACAAGTCTGATATTACCTATGGTACTAATAACGAATTTGGTTTCGATTACCTAAGAGATAATATGGCTCATACGCCTAACGACCTTGTTCAGCGTAAGCACAATTATGCAATTGTCGATGAGGTAGATTCGGTATTAGTAGATGACGCTAGAACTCCACTTATTATTAGTGGTCCAGTTCCTAAAGGCGACCTACATGAGTTTAATGAGCTTAAGCCAAAAATTGAAAAATTAGTTGCTACACAACGTCAATATCTTCAAAATATACTTTCTGATGCTAAACGATTGTATAAAGAAGGTCATGAAGATGCGGGATTCAATTTATTCTCAGTTTATAGAGGTTTACCAAAAAACAAAGCTCTTATCAAGTTTTTGAGTGAGGAAGGTGTAAAAGCTTTACTTCAGAAAACTGAAAACTATTTCATTCAGGACAAGGAAAAAGAAATGTACATAGTTGATGATAATTTATATTTCTCTATTGATGAGAAAAATAATTCAATCAACTTAACTGATAAAGGTATTGATTTGCTCTCGGGCGATACGGAAGATGATTTCTTTATTATGCCAGATATTGGAATGGAGATTGCATCAATCGACAATTCTGATAATAACGACGAAGAAAAATCTCGTATAAAGGATGAATTATTCCGCGATTACTCTATTAAAAGTGAGCGTATTCATTCCATGAATCAACTATTGAAAGCATACACATTATTCGAGAAGGATGTTGAGTATGTAATCATGGATAATAAAATTAAGATTGTAGACGAGCAGACTGGACGTATTATGGACGGTCGTAGATACTCTGATGGACTTCACCAAGCTCTTGAAGCTAAGGAAAATGTTTATATTGAGGCTGCAACACAAACTTTTGCTACAATTACACTTCAGAATTACTTCCGTATGTACCGCAAGCTTTCGGGTATGACAGGTACTGCTGTAACTGAAGCTGGTGAATTTTGGGATATCTACAAATTAGATGTTGTTGAAATTCCAACAAACAGACCTATAGTAAGAGACGATAGAGAGGATTTAGTTTTCAAAACTAAACGTGAAAAATACAACGCAGTAATTCAAGAAGTAACTAAATTATCTAAGGCAGGTAGACCTGTCTTAGTTGGTACAACTTCAGTTGAAATTTCTGAGTTATTAGGAAGATTACTTAAAGTAAATCACATACCTCACAATGTACTTAATGCAAAACTTCATAAGAAAGAAGCTGACATTGTAAAAGAAGCCGGACAGCCTGGAATTGTTACTATTGCAACTAACATGGCTGGTCGTGGTACCGATATTAAGCTTACGCCTGAAGCAAAAAAAGCAGGCGGACTTGCTATTGTAGGTACTGAACGTCACGATTCGCGTCGTGTTGACCGTCAGTTAAGAGGTCGTGCTGGTCGTCAAGGAGATCCAGGATCATCTCAATTCTACGTTTCTCTTGAAGATAACTTAATGCGTTTATTCGGTTCTGAAAGAATTGCAAAGTTAATGGACAGAATGGGCTTAGAAGATGGAGAAGTTATTCAACACTCTATGATTTCTAAATCTATTGAGCGTGCACAATCTAAAGTAGAGGAAAATAACTTTGGTATTCGTAAGCGTTTGCTAGAGTATGATGATGTTATGAACTCACAGCGTTCTGTGATCTACAAACGTCGTCATAACGCTCTATTTGGTGATAGATTAGCGGTTGATATTGCTAATATGATTTATGATACTTCTGACGAAATTTCTATTTCAAACAAAGAGCTTAATGACTTTAGTAATTTCAAGCTTGATTTAGCTAAGTTCTTAAGTATAGAATCACCTGTTAGCAAAGATGAGTTCGACTCTATGCAGGCCGATGATATATCTCAAAAGGTATATTCTGAAGCATACAAACACTACATTCGCAAATCTAAGCGTACTGCTGAATCAGCTTACCCTGTGATAAAAGATGTATACGAAAATCAAGGAGATAAATATGTAAATATTGTTATTCCATTTACTGATGGTGTTAAGCAATTGCAGATAGTTACAAATTTAAAAGAAGCTTATGAAACTGAAGGAAAGCAGTTAAATAAAGACTTTGAGAAGAATATAACATTGTCTATTATCGATGAGTCGTGGAAAACCCACCTTAGAGAAATGGACGAATTGAAGCAATCAGTTCAAAATGCTTCTTACGAGCAAAAAGATCCATTACTTATTTATAAGTTTGAATCTTATGAGTTGTTCAAATCTATGATTGATAAGGTAAATAAAGATGTAATATCATTTTTATTGAAAGGTAATCTTCCAGAAATGGAGAAACCATCTCAAAATATTCGCGAAGCAAAAGAACTTCCTAGAAGAAGAGAAAAGCTTCAAGAAAGTAAGGAGGACCTAAACGAATCTGGAAGAGAATCTCAAGCTAGTCAAGCACATCATACACAAGCACCACCGGTACAAGAAACATTTATTCGACAGGATAAAAAGATTGGACGAAACGATCGTGTTACAATAAAAAATGTAATGAATGGAGAGAGTAAATCTATGAAATTCAAACAGGCACAAGTACTGATAAATAAAGGCCAGTGGGTTCTTGTTGACGAAGATTAAACATATATATTTAGTGTATGGTATTAAAGCTATACTTTAAGTAAGAACTAGAAAGCTCTGTATTTAAAAAGATACAGAGCTTTTTTTATATTCGCTATAATACTTGAGTAAATATATTCTATCTAAATTCTCATGTTATTAGTATAAAAAAGGGCTAAGCAATAATCTCTCAATTATCAATCAGCCTCTATTTTTTTTTGAGGTTTAAAGTAGCTATCTGTATACCATTTTTCAACAATTATTACATTCTATTTGTTATGTTAAGGCTGAAAGTCTTAATTTAAAAATTGGTCAATGGCAACGCCTTGACATTATATAGTATTGCATTTGCTAACGGCCTGAAAGGGCAGGTTAAATCCTGAGAGATATTAATACCCATTGTAAGTAGCCACTATGTGGCGAATACTTATCATTAAATATATAACACTATCTACATACCGTTTTTTATTAATTACGATCATAGACAGGTGCTGTTAAGGCTGAAAGTCTTAATTTAATATTGGTCAATGGCAACGCCTTGACATTATATAATGCTGCATTTGCTAACGCCCTGAAAGGGCAGGTTAAATCCTGAGAGATATTAATACCCATTGTACGTTGCGCCTTCAGGGAGCTAATAACCTGTATTTATAATTACCATTAAATTCATGGTAGATATATTTTATATGAAACTATCTACTGACCTCTATAATTACTTATTAAATTCAGTAAGAGTTTTTGAAATAATCCCAACACATTCCATTATCTGTTTTTCAGTCATCACTAAAGGAGGAGCAAAACGAATAATATTTCCATGGGTAGGCTTAGCTAACAAGCCATTGTCTTTAAGTTTCATACATATATCCCAGGCTGTAGTACTATCTTCGTCATCGTTAATGATTATTGCATTTAATAATCCCTTACCTCTAACTAGCTTAACTAAATTCGTAGATTCAACAATCTTATTCATCTCTAACCTAAACAGCTCTCCTAAACGCATAGCATTTTCCTCTAGAGCTTCATCTTTTACAACTTTCAGAGCTTCCATTGCTACAACATTCGCTAGTGGATTTCCACCAAAAGTAGAACCGTGAACACCAGGAGTCATTACACTCATTATTTCGCTACTAGCAAGTACAGCCGAAACAGGCAATACGCCTCCTGATATAGCTTTACCAAGAATTAGTACATCAGGTTTTATACCGCTATAATCAACTGCCAACATTTTACCAGTTCTAGCAATTCCTGTCTGAACCTCATCAGCTACAAAAAGTACATTTTTAGATTTACATAGATTGTAAGCTTCTGATATGTAATTATCTTCTGGCACGTACACTCCAGCTTCACCTTGAATAGGCTCAACCAAAAAAGCTGCAACATCATTATCTTCTAAAGCCTCTTTAAGTGCCGAAATATTATTGTATTCAATCGAAATCAAACCCGGGGTAAAAGGACCAAAACCATCCGTTGCTACTGGATCATTCGACGCAGAAATTATTGTAACTGTACGTCCGTGAAAATTATTCTCACAAACAACAATCTTAGCTTGATTTTTTGGAATACCTTTCTTCTCATACCCCCATTTTCTAGCGAGCTTTATAGCCGTCTCCACAGCCTCTGCACCCGTATTCATAGGTAAAACCTTATCGAAACCAAAATACTCTGTTACAAACTTTTCATACACCCCTAATGTATCATTATAGAAAGCTCTAGACGTCAATGTTAAAGTCTGTGCTTGTTCTACAAGCTTTGCGACAATCCGCGGATTACAGTGCCCTTGATTTACTGCAGAATATGCAGATAAAAAATCATAATATTTATTTCCCTCAACATCCCATACGAAAACACCTTCGCCTTTTTTCAATACAACTGGTAGTGGGTGATAATTATGAGCTCCGTGCTTATCTTCAAGAGCAATAGCTTGCTCTGATGTAAGATTATTACTTAAATCTTTCATATTTTTTGAACATTACAAATTATGATAATAACGATTCCTGCTAAGAGGAGAAATCACCCGCGAAACTAAACTACATAATAAATTTAGCATTAAAAACCATCATATCTAATGACATAACAAGAAATATATTTTCTATAAGAAGTACTTTTAGTTTTGTAAAACAAATGTAATCATTTAAATAAAATATTGTTTGCCAAAATAATAATATAAAACATCTCTAACTTTCAAAAAATCATTATATTTGATACGAAGATTCAAAGTATTTTTAAGATTAATTAAGGTTTGTTGTTATTTAACATCAAGCCTTTATTATTTTTCTTATTAAAT
>JAGLEB010000110.1 GCA_023145275.1 Flavobacteriales bacterium
TGAGCATTTACAATGATGGCGTGCGATACAGCTTTGTAATAGAAATTTATCTTTTAAGGATTTTCTTAATTAATTCTTCAATATCCTGCGATGGTTTCACAATAACTAAGAATAGTACAAAAAGCAAAGTAACAATTAGCGAATTAACAATTATTGTGATTAAGGGATTGTAATCTATATTTAAAGAATAAATAAAATAATACGTTACAAATAGAAAGACTAAGCTATAAAGTGTACTTACCGAAAATGGCTGTATTTTGAAATAATATTTTATGAATGCTAGCTTTAACACATTAAAGAACAATGTACTTAACACTGTAGCCATTGCAGCTCCAGAAAGGCCATACTTAGGTATTAATACCATATTGGACCCTATAGCAAAAGCAATCAACAAAACTCCAAACAGAAGATCTATTTTATAAACTTTAGAATTTGAAATAATTGTACCATTTATTCCTCCAATCATATCTATCAACTTCGAAAGGGCAATTAACTGCGCTACAACCTCCCCTACTGCAAACTTTTCGGGAAGTATATAAAATATAGCATGGATATTTAATGATATCAACAGAAACATCAAGCCAGAAATTAACAATAAATTTATAGAGCTTTTTTTATATAATTTTTCAACTTCATCTATATTGTTTTCTGAAAGAGCCTTTGAAGTAAGAGGTGCTAAAATCTGCTGCATTGCTCTACCAGGAACTGCAACTACAATTCCGATAAACCCTCCAACAGCATAGTAAGCTACATTACTCAAATCAATAAATTGCGAAACCATCAACTTATCTAATTCAATTAAAATATAGGTGACAGATGATGAAACAATAATAAAGAATGAGTAAACTACAACAGGTTTCCATTCTTCATAATAAGAAATACTCAGTTTAAATTTAGAGATCCTAATTGAGTAAAATGCCATTATCAATGTGCGTATTCCATAAGCTGCAGTAATTAGAACAATAAACATGTGATCGTCTATTACTTTTAAATATAATAGCACAAGCAATATCGTAACAACTACACGTATAAATATCTCTTTCAATATATTCCCAAACACACTCTTTAGCTGAACTTTTGAAAAAGCAAAAAACACCTCAAAGTACCCAATAAAAATTGCTAGAACATAAATATACGACGTGTAGTTTTTTAACAGCTTACTATTATCGCTAAGCCAACCATTAATAATATCTTGGAAAAACTCAAAGAAAATAGCTGCTGGAGCAATTAATAATAGCGGAAATAGAAATGTAAAACTTATAAAGCGATTTTTCTCTTCCTGGCTCTTTTTTGTTGAGTAAAAACGAATAATCGCATTACCCATACCAAAAGACATTAGTGGATAAAAAATCATTGCAGTAGATAACAATACATTTATCAAACCATAATATTCCTCTTCAAGTAAGTAAGGGTATAGAAAAAGAGTATTTAACGCACCAATAACAAAACCCAAATACGTAAATACAAGGTTCTTTATTGACTGTTTGATAACTATTCCCATTGTTCTCCTATTAGTTTTTCAAATATAGTAATTCGAACTTTCTGAACTTCGAAAGTAATTCTTCTGAACTGAATTTATCAATAATTGTTTTTCTCTCCGATCTAATTTTCTTACTCTCTTCGAAAACAACTAATAAATTGCTATCTAAACTATCATCAAAAGATGTAAAATTCTTTATTACATTAATTCTTTCAGATAATTTGAGTGTTTCGATATTTAAATTCTCTTGAAGAAAAAGTGTAAAAATTGAAATACTAGCTACTAAATTTCCATGAAGCACATCTTGAGCAAATCCTAAACGACTAATAGAATGTGCTATTTTATGCTCGGCACCACTTACGGGATAAGATGATTTATGATTAGATATCACCAAACCCGTTTGCTTTATAAAGTCGACTGTTTCACTAATTGATAGCTCTCCTTCAAACAAAAAAATTAGAGATGATAAAAGTTTGTTCACATCAGTTTTATCTTCACTATTAGAATATTCAATGAAATCATTTATTGCTGAAAAGCTAGAAAAAATATCGCCAAATGCGGAATATAGATACTTATCAGGAAAATTGAAGTTCAGAACAAAATCCCAAACAATTAGTTTTGCCTGCTTAAATGCTTTTTTATTTTCATCAAATGAAAGCAAAGGAGATGATATTCCATCATTAGATATGATACTAGGTATAAGTATGAGATCTTTGTTATTGTCATAAGCTATTTTCTTAGCTCTATCCAAAGTTTTACCCCCACCAAAAGCAACAATTGTAGAGTATTGTTTTATCTCGCCTTCAGAAATACTATCTAATAAATTAATAGAATTTAGATCTGAAAATTCTTTAACCAAAGAAAGAGAGTACTCTTTTCCAGTGATAAGAATACACTTTCTTAAATCTAAGCTAGTCGGTAGTATATTTTTTACTTGAATTGAATACAAAAAATCTATTGGTGTTATTTATACCAACTAAACCACAAAGTGATAATTTAAATATAATTGGTATTATTCTTAATCTACTATTTTAGTTTTAACCATTTTACCTGAAAGAATAAAACGCTTGTAAAAATGCAACTATTTATAAAGTCCTAAGAGGTATTTGTCAAAAAATTTTACATTATATTTATTATATATAGCTTCTCTTCCATTTTCGCCATAATCTTCTCTCAAATTACTATTATCAATTAACAATTTTGTTTTACTCACAAAATCTTTTACACTATCGTGTTTATAAACAAGCCCTGAGTTAGTGGATTCAATTAGGTCAGATTGTGGGCCACAATTTGAAACTACAACAGGTTTTGAGTATAACATGTATTGATATACTTTATTTGCAACCCCCGACTCATGCTGAGGATTTTTCTCTAATGGTGAAATACAAATATCGGAATAATAAACATAGGACGGAAAATCTGACATATCCTTCCATTCGTAATGGATAATATCTTTTTCCGATTTAATTAATGAGTTAAATTTGGCCTTATCTTTTTTATCAACTGGTCCTATTATTAGTAATTGAAGCTTGTCGTTATCTTTTTTTAGCAATTTATAGCCTTCAATCATCGTATAAATTCCTCTTCTTTTGGCCACAGCACCGAAATAAAACAAAGTAACCTTATCTCCTTTGTCTAATATCGACTTATTAATATCAAAACTTGCAAAATAGTCGATATTGGGAACATTAGGATATACTACAAACTTATCGCGATTAATATTGAATTTTTGAGATAGATAATTTGCAAAATAGTCACTTAAAACGACAATTTTATCAGCATACTTCAAATATTCTCTCTCCTTTTTAAGCCATTTATTTGGCTGCACAAGCAAATTTCGCGGAAATTTTGTAGCCCACTCGTATAGCTGAATTGCGTAAGGATAATTTTCGTGCAGATCGAGGGTTAAATCTATATTTCTCTTAGATTTCTCAATCCCTTTTCTTGAGCACTTAGCCATATACAGATCGTGCACATGCAAAACATCAAGATTGTAATTATTAATAAATTCAGTAATATTACTCGACCACAATTTTTCGTAACTAGGATTCCAGTTCATTGTAGCATAAATAAAATCCTTTTTCTTTCGCTCTATAGAAATGGCTTTAGTTTCTATTCCTTCAACATTAACCTTCTTAGATGTTTCGAACATAAGATGAAGTACAAAAACTTCGTGTCCTGCATTTTTCAGAATATCAACTTCTGTACGAACTCTTATATCCGTAAAGAATTCGTTATCAACAACTACACCTATTTTCATTGAGAAATAATTTTTTCTATCTCGTCAAATATTCTTTCTCCTACCCTTCCTTCGCCATATAAGTCGATATTGAAGTTAGATTCTTTAAGTGAAAATTTTTCGAATACTGATATTATTTTTTCACTATCTGCTCCAACTATTTCAGCAAAACCATTTTCAACAAGCTCTACCCATTCCGTCTCGTCACGAACAATAACGCAGTGTTTTTTATTGAAAAAAGCCTCTTTCTGAAGCCCTCCACTATCAGTTACTACAAGTTTACAATTCTTAAGAAGCTCTAGCATATCAAAATATCCAACAGGGTCAATAATCAGAACATCAGTTTCTATATTATTTTCCGACAAAATAGCTTTTGTTCTAGGATGAAGCGGTAGCACAAGTTTTGTACCTTTACTCTGGATTTTATCGAAGGCAGAGAAAATACTCTTTAACCTCGAAATATCATCAGTATTTTCTTGTCGATGAATTGTAGCTAGAACGAAGTTATTTTTCTCAAGCTGATATCTTGAAATAACTTTAGATTTTTCAGCTGATTTTGTGCTATAAAACTCCACTGCATCTTTCATAATATCACCAGAGCGAACAAATTTGCTGTCGATATTTTTAAACCCTTCTTTTTCTAAGTTATCTATTGCACTTTGAGTAGGGCAAAGCAATAAATCGGAAATTCTATCAGTGAGTATTCTATTTACTTCTTCGGGCATTGACATATTAAAAGACCTTAATCCTGCCTCAACATGCACAACCTTCACTCCAAGCTTTTTTGCTGCCAAAGCACCTGCTAAAGTCGAATTTGTATCGCCAAAAACAAGCATCACATCAGGCTTTTCAATAAGAAGTACTTCTTCTATTTTTTCTAACATCTGCCCCGTCATAGCACCATGACTAAGCCCATTGATATTAAGATTGTATTTCGGTTTAGGAATTTCCATTTCCTCAAAAAACACATCCGACATATTAGCATCATAGTGCTGGCCAGTGTGTACAATAAGCTCTTCTACTCCATCTCTTTCAGAAATCACCCTACTCAATACCGCAGCTTTCACAAACTGAGGACGAGCACCTAAAACTGTTAATATTTTCATAAGTCAATAATCTTTTTTTCAAAAAGTCAGATGGTGCCTGCCAACGGTAGGTAGGTTTGTAAAACAAAATTTCATCATTGCCCTGTGGTGCAAAATATGATAAAAAATTGTTATGCTCGGTTCATCTAGCTTTTAATCTAAACTAAAGCTAGCTTAAAGCGAATTCAATATCCCAGCTAACTTAGCAGTAATATTTTTTCGTGAATACTTTGCAATATTATTTGAATTTACAAACAAGTCTTCGTTTTTATAATCCGAATAGTATCTTTTTATTAAAGCTTTCATTTCCTCTTTTTTATTGTAATCAACAATAATTCCGCTAGATGTTTCTTTAAGTATTTCTGCTAAATCACCATCTTCAGGACCTACAGCTAA
The DNA here is from genome assembly GCA_023145275.1 of Flavobacteriales bacterium. GTDB lineage: Bacteria > Bacteroidota > Bacteroidia > Flavobacteriales > JADGDT01 > JADGDT01. The sequence goes on from JAGLEB010000110.1 coordinate 5,201, forward strand.
AACAGGTCGTTTTGCATTTAAATATTCAAAAAACTTGCCTGTAACAATTCCTTTAGCGTTAGGTGTATCATTCAATACTAAAAGTAAAATCTGCGAACTTTTTTGAAACCTTATAACATCTTTATGATTCAAATACTTTTCGTGATAAACATTATTTTTTAGATTGAAAAAAGCAATAGTATCAAACACCTCCTGACTAACAGTTCCAGCTAGTTTTATTTGTAAATCTTCACCTATTTTAGGATCCTCTTGAATACATTCAGATATAGCTTCCCATAGATACTCAGGATTTCTATCGGCATTCATTGATCCAATATGAGCTATTGTAAACTTTTTGTCTAACTCTATTACTTCGTGTTTATCAATTTCTTCGTCAAAACCATTTGGCAAAACATGAATTTTATCTCCACCACACCTATAGAACTCTTCTTTCATGGTTTTCCCTACAACCAAAACTCTATCAGACTCTTCAATAACATCTCTTTCGAGTCTCTGATGTTTAAGATCTGCCCATCTACTCAGCCTCAATTTAGAATAATAATCAATATTTGTCCATGGATCTCTAAAATCGGCTACCCACTTTATACCAATCTGACGTTTCAGCTTCAAGGCTATTAGGTGCAAGCTATGTGGAGGTCCAGTTGTAACTACAACATCTACAGGGTTTGTTTGAAGATACTTCTTCAAAAACTTCACAGAAGGATCTACCCAAAACACTCGAGCATCTGGAATAAAAAAGTTTCCTCTCACCCATGTGGTAAGTTTTTTCATCATCCCTTGCTTTTCATCAGACTCTATAAAGCCACCTTTCACCTTATCTATATCTTTCTGTCTTGTAATAAAACTTGCAAAAGTATAAGGTTCAATAATTGTTTTCTTTATCACTTCTATACCTTCGGGTATTTCACTTACAAGGGTATGATCCAAAATAGGATAACTTGGATTCTTAACGGTATACACAACAGGCTCCCAATCGAATTCGCGAAGATATTTCACAAATTTCAACCAACGCTGAACACCAGGACCTCCAGCAGGTGGCCAATAATATGTTATGATTAATACTTTTTTCATTCTACATTACTTTTGATGCTTTGTAAATACTGCAAAGTCTTCTATTCTTTTCTATAAGTATAATTACTCTTCTTTTCTTTTTATGCTGAATATGATACCAAATAGCAAAAGTCCAAACAACAAAACATTACTTCCAAGCATAATTTTATCACCTGTCTGTACAATTTCTGGTTGGAATTTAAAAATAATTTCATGTTCACCCTTAGGCACCCATAAAGTTCTTAGAACAAAGTTAGCTCTCGAAATTCCCACTTCCTCACCATCTATAGTTGCATGCCATCCTTTTGGATAATATATCTCAGAAAATACGGCTAAACCATCATTACTATTCACCGACTTATATCTAATCTCGTTCGCCTGATAATGAGTTAATTCAATATTAGCATCATCAGCAAGAATCAAAGTATTAGCCTTACTTAAGCTAGATTCAAAACGCTTATCAACAACCGCTTCGGCACTAGAGTTAAAACTACCTAATGCAGTCATTTCTTCATCGGCATCATTAACAAATTTAACTTTATCAACAAACCAAGCATTTCCATTAGCCATCGGATTCATATGCACTTGCAAACGGCCATCATTTGGCACAATAAAATACTTAACATTCAACATATTAAGAACCTGCTGATTATTTTGAGTAAGCTGCATATCCCATAACTCTTGATATCTTTTAAGCTTGGCACCGTGATACCCTCCTACAGATTGATGATAGAATGATGTAGATGAATTACTCATAGTATTAACCGATGCATTATAAACTCTAAAAATTGATTTATCTTGTAAAATCTCCTTATCGGCATTAGTCATAGGAAAAGGATTATCAACCTTTCGCTTGCTAACAAAACTATCGTTGTTTAAGTAGCGCTTATCCACTCCTCCAAGATCCATAACTATAAAAAATGCAATAAGCCCTACTGCAATGTTCATCGATACTTTCTTCTTCAAGAATAAATAAAGCAAAAATGCCGATACAGTAATAAATGCGAAACTCCTTAAGCTATCACTCTGCATCATTGATGCTCTATCTTCAATCAATGCATTAAGCAGCCCCATTTTAGCATATTGACCATCAGCTGGGCCAGTAAAATCGAACAATACAGATCCAAACAAAACAAATATCAATGCTAAACCACCAGTGGCAGCAAAACTATAAAGCAGAGACTTTTGCTTGTCTTCCAATTTCTTTTCACCAAAAAACCATTCTTTCAAGGCTAAAACTGCCAAGAAAGGCAACGTAAACTCAGCTATAACTTGTATAGAAGCTACAGCACGAAACTTGTTGTACATCGGAAAATAATCTAACATAAAATCTGTTAGAGGCATAAAGTTTTTCCCCCACGACAAAGCTAAGCTCATAATAGTTCCAGACAATAACCACCACTTCATCTTCCCATCTACAATAAACAGGCCTAATACAAAAAGAAAAACTACGATTGAACCAATATATGCCGGGCCAGAAGTAAAAGGTTGTTCACCCCAATAAGTTGGGGCACGCGAAATAATCTGATTTATTTGTGATTGTGGAGCCTTCCCTTTTAGTGCATTAGCAAGATTAGAATCTTCAGCTAAAGTCTCTCCAGAAGCTCCTCCCATAAAATTAGGGATCATTAGATTCATCGATTCCAAAACTCCATAACTCCACTGAGTAACGTAAGCCTTATCTAGTCCGTCTGTTTTATCTAATTCTTTACTATCTATTGTTAGCTCTGATGGTCCACGAGTTGAATACTTTGTGTATTCATAAGTTGTCATCAACTTAGTAGCATTTGCACCGAAAGCTAACAAAACTGCCACTAAGAGAACAGCTATATTTTTTGAGAACTCAACTAAAGTCTTTTCTTTAATGGCGTCATATAAATACATTCCTCCCAAAATCATTATCAAAAGCCCAAGATAATAGGTCATTTGAAAGTGATTGGCATTAATTTCTAGCGCCATAAACAATGCGGTAATAAGCCCCCCAACAATTAGTTTTCCCCTTAGGGATAGAATAATTCCTGCTGTTATCATTGGGAAATACGCAATTGCATGAGCCTTTGCATTGTGTCCTGCTTCAAGAATAATTAGAAAATATGTCGAGAGTCCGAAAGCTAAAGCTCCTAAAAGAGACAACCTCCAATCGTTTCCCAGCAGCAGCATCATAAAATAGAAGCTGATAAAATACAAAAACAGATAACTCGCAGGGTGTGGCAAAAACCGGATTACATTATCAAGTTTCTTTACAACATCATAGTTATACAGAACCGAAATCTGATAAGCAGGCATACCTCCAAACATCGAATTTGTCCAATAAGGCTCTTCCCCATTATGAGTTTCTCTGAAATCTTGAATTTCCTTCGCCATTCCCTTAAAGTTGCTAATATCGCCCTGATACAATTTCTTACCACTCAATAGAGGGTTAAAGTAAATTATAGATATTAACACAAAAAGCCCCACTACAATTGCGTGAGGCATAATTTTTTTTACAATATTCATTGTTTTATTTTTATTCAAAATACTAATCTATCTCTTCGTAGTCTATATAGTCACCAGTCTTATCAGTATTCAACTCATTATCTGCCTTTGGCTTATTTATAATAGTTGTTTTTCCTTCTGGTTCAATTTGATCTTCTTGTGCTCTTCTCTTATCATTCTGTTCATCAAATTTATCTCGCATTTTATTTACAGCATACTTTTGAAGATATGGAGCAAATAATCTTGCTAAAATTTTAAAACCATAATAAACTAAGGCAATAATCAATAAAGTTCTCAACAATCCCATAATCTATTTCTTAAATTTCGAAAGGTTCTTGCCTCTCAATTCAAACTTCTCTCCCAAATAAACTTTTCTAACCATAGGGTCAGCAGCTAATTCGGCAGGAGTACCAGCCTTCAAAATACTTCCTTCGAACAACAAATACGTTCTATCAGTAATTTCGAGAGTTTCTTGTACGTTGTGATCGGTAATTAAAATACCAATATTTTTTTCCTTTAATGTTGCCACAATCCTCTGAATATCCTCTACAGCAATAGGATCAACTCCTGCAAAAGGTTCGTCGAGCAAAATAAACTTCGGATCTGTAGCTAGTGCTCTTGCAATTTCAGTTCTTCGTCTCTCACCGCCTGAAAGCAAGTCTCCCCTACTTTTTCTAATGTGCTCCAGTCCAAATTCATCAATTAAAGCTTCCATTTTTATATGACGTTCTTTTTTCGACAATTTTGTCATCTCAAGAACTCCCATTATATTATCCTCAATACTCAATTTTCTGAATACTGAAGCTTCCTGAGCCAAATATCCAATACCTCTCTGAGCTCTTTTATACATGGGGTCGTCAGTAATATTTATATCGTCAAGAAAAATCTCACCCCCATTTGGCTGAATAAGACCAACAATCATATAAAACGAAGTAGTTTTTCCAGCACCATTCGGACCAAGAAGCCCAACAATTTCACCTTGTTCTACCTCAATAGACACACCTTTAACAACCTTACGGCTCTTGTACATCTTTATGATATTATCAGCTCTTAGAATCATATTTATCAGTCTATCTTATTTTTTATTCAGAATCATCAAAGTTAAAAAAATGTACTCTATATATACAGTCAAAATATACTTTTTATAACTAATAACAATTATCCGCCAAATGCTTAATATAATAAGTGTTTATAATAAAACTCCGCCGTAAAGAACAGGTAGTTTTCTAAGAGAGGCCCTAATTAAAAGTCTCACTACTTATCTATAGTACTTTGTTCCAACTCTTCCCAATATTCATAAGCTCTGCGCAAATGAGGAATGACTATACTACCCCCAACAAGAGTAGAAACAGCCATACTTTCCATCATTTGTTCTCTTGTAACACCCATTTTATAAACAGCTTCCAAGTGATATTTTATACAATCATCACAGCGCAATACTGCCGATGCAACAAGCCCCATTAATTCCTTAGTCTTAGCATCTAAGGCACCATCAACATAGGTGTTTGTATCAATATTAAATATCCTTTTTATTACCTTATTATTTTCCGAAAGAATTTTATCATTCATCTTCTGTCGGTAATCATTGAATTCCTCAACTTTACTCATTCTCCTTCTTTTTTTGTCGTACTACAAATGCAGATATATAAATTGACAACTCATAAAGTACCATAACAGGTATCGCTACTAATATCTGACTAGAAATATCTGGAGGTGTTATTATTGCAGAAAGGATTAATACTCCAACAAATGAATGACGACGATAATTCCTCATCATATCAGGTGTTAACAAGTCCATTTTCGCTAGAAAGTACACAATAATAGGTAATTCAAAAACTATACCAGAAGATAAAGTTACAGTAGACACAGTGCTTATATAGGACGATAAGTCTATTTCGTTTAGTATTTCATCACTAACACGATATCCTCCCAAAAAATTTATTGACAAAGGAGCAATCAAGTAATAACCAAATAAAATACCTAAAATAAAAAGAATTGAACTCACAAAAACCACTCCGTTAGTATATCTCCTTTCTTTAACAGTAAGACCTGGCTTTAAAAAACTCCACATTTCCCACATAATATATGGGAATGAAACAATAAAACCTGCAATTATCGACACCCATAAGTGAGATGTAAACTGACCAGCCATTGTTCTATTTTGAACAACAAAAGGCATCTCGTCCATGCACATGCTCCCACCGTCAAAACCCAAAAATGTAGATAAATTACACAACATTCTATAAGTAAAGAAATCAGGTTGCTTTGGCCCAAAAATCACTACATCGAATATAAATTCTTTTGAAACAAAGGCTATTATTGCAAAAATAAAAATTGCCGCAAAAGACCTAACTAAGTGCCATCTTAATATCTCTAAATGTCCAAGAAATGACATTTCCTTTTCCTCTGCCATCAATTTTATATTATTCCTTCTTTTATAATATCGTGAAGGTGAACCACTCCTTTAAACTCATCTCCATTAACTACCAACAGTTGGGTGATGTCATTGTTTTCCATTACATGAAGAGCCCCAGCTGCTAAAGTATTTTCATCAATAGTTTTTGGATATTTACTCATTATATCACTAGCATTCAAAGTACTAAAATCATTATTATTCTGAAGCATTCTTCTTAGATCTCCGTCTGTAATAATTCCTACTATTTTAGCATTATCATCCAATACTGCAGTAACACCAAGTCTACTTTTCGAAATTTCTATTATTACTTCTTTAACATCAGTATCAAGTTTCACAACTGGCTTTGTATTATTATTTATAAGGTCAGAAACCCTTAAATACAATTTTTTACCAAGAGCTCCTCCGGGGTGATATTTTGCAAAATCCTCACTTCCAAAGCCTCTTTTCTCAATTAATGCAACGGCTAAAGCATCGCCAACAACTAATTGTGCAGTAGTACTAGATGTAGGAGCCAGATTATTAGGGTCGGCTTCTTTTTCTACGGTAGCATTCAATACAAAATCTGATTTCTTACCTAAATATGAATCAATATTACCTGTAATCGCAACAATCTTATTCCCCATATTATGAACTAAAGGTATCAGAACCTTTATTTCAGGGGTATTTCCACTCTTCGAAATACAAATAACAACATCTTCGTCCTGTATATTCCCTAAGTCTCCATGAATAGCATCAGCTGCGTGCATAAATACCGAAGGAGTACCTGTAGAGTTTAATGTAGCAACAATTTTACTGCCAATATTAGCACTTTTGCCAATTCCCGTAACTATAAGACGCCCTTTTGACTCAAAAATCAAATCAACAACATCAACAAACTCCTCAGTTACGTAATCAGCCAGTTTCTTAATAGCCTCGCTTTCAGCTATTATTACATCCTTGATTATCGCTTTTATATTTCTTTTCATAAAAAATACTTTAGCTGTTATTATTTTGTTTAATAATTATCTTATCTTTATTTTTTTGTGATGCAAATGTATCTAAAAAATATTGCAAACATGTAGATATGAATGTAAATGATATAAATCTTAATGCAGAGCTGAAGAAATACTTCGGTTTTGATACGTTTAAGGGAGAACAGAAAGAGGTTATCCAAAATTTATTGGAGGGCAATGATACTTTTGTATTAATGCCTACTGGTGGTGGAAAATCTTTGACCTACCAACTCCCAGCTTTAATATCTGAGGGGATGGCTATAATTGTCAGTCCACTTATTGCTTTAATGAAGAACCAGGTTGATGCTATTCGTGGTATTTCAGATTATCGCGGTATCGCTCATGTATTAAACTCCTCTCTTAACAAAGGTGAAATTGAACAAGTAAAAAGTGACATTGTAAATGGAGTAACTAAGTTACTATATGTTGCTCCAGAATCACTGACGAAAGAAGATAATATAGAGTTTTTTAAATCTGTTCCAATTTCCTTTTTCGCTATTGACGAGGCTCACTGTATATCGGAATGGGGACATGATTTCAGACCTGAGTATAGAAACTTGAGAAATATAATTTCTAAGATTGGTAAAGTTCCAATTATTGCTTTGACGGCTACTGCCACACCTAAAGTACAGGAAGACATCCAAAAAACTTTGGGAATGAATGACGCAAAAGTATTTAAAGCTTCATTTAATAGGCCAAATCTATATTATGAGATACGCCCAAAAATTCAGGTTAATAAAGAAATTATCCGTTTTATTAAAGGGCATCTTGGCAAATCTGGAATTATATACTGTCTGAGTAGAAAAAAGGTTGAAGAAATAGCTCAAATGCTTCAAGTAAATGACATTAATGCATTGCCTTATCACGCGGGTCTTGATGCCAAAACTAGAGTAAAGCATCAGGATGCCTTTTTAATGGAAGATGTTGATGTTATTGTTGCTACAATCGCATTTGGTATGGGTATTGACAAGCCTGATGTTAGGTTTGTTATTCACCACGATATGCCCAAGAGTTTAGAGTCATATTACCAAGAAACTGGTAGAGCTGGGCGTGATGGTGGTGAGGGCATATGCTTGGCTTTCTATTCTTATAAAGATATTGAAAAACTTGAGAAATTTTTAGTTGGTAAGCCAATTGCAGAAATGGAAGTTGGTAATGCACTTCTTCAAGAAGTTGTATCATACGCCGAAACATCAATCTCACGTAGAAAATTCTTATTGCATTATTTTGGCGAAGAATTTGATGAGATCAATGGTCCTGGTGCTGAGATGGATGACAATATGCGCAACCCTAAACAAAAAATTGAAGCTGGTGCAGAGGTGAAAATACTCTTAGATGTAATAAGACAAACTAATCAAAAATTTAAATCTAAAGAAATTGTATTCGTTTTAGTAGGGAAGACCAATGCTCAAATAAACTCTCATAGGATTGATCAAAAACCATTTTTCGGAATAGGACAATATAAGTCTGATAAATTTTGGATGGCTGCGATAAGACAGATTATGGTTGTGGGATTGATCAGAAAGGATATTGAAACTTATGGAATTATAAAGATAACAGAATCAGGATTTGATTTTATCGAAAACCCTAAGGAGTTCATGATTATTGAAGATCATAATTATGACAATATTGATGAGGAAGAAAAAGCATTGTCGGCACCTAGTAAAGGTGGAGGTTTTGACAAAAAGTTGTTCTCTATTTTAAAAGATTTACGTAAAAAAGTTGCTAGGAAAAATGGAATACCTCCATTCGCAATATTTCAAGATCCTTCCTTAGAAGATATGGCTCTGCAATATCCTATCACCATAGATGAATTGAAACACATTTTCGGTGTAGGAGAAGGAAAGGCAAAGAAATTTGGAAAGGACTTCACTAAGGAGATAGAAAAATACGTTAAGGAAAATGACATCACTCGCCCTGAAGATTTAGTAATTAAAACGTTAGTAAATAAATCAACTAACAAAGTATATATTATTCAGAAGACCGACCAAAAAATACCACTTGTAGATATTGCTAAAAATAAGAATTTATCGGTTGATGGACTTTTAGGGCAGATGGAAGCAATAATTAATTCGGGGACTAAAATAAATATTAACTACGAATTAAATTCTATGCTCGACGAAGATCAGCAAGACGAGATCTATGAATATTTTATGGAGGCTGAGACAGATTCTCTAGAAGAAGCGATAGAGGAATTTGACGGTGAATATACTGATGAAGAAATAAGAATGGTACGTATAAGGTTTATGAGCGAGATAGCAAATTAGAAAGTGTTTTTATTTTCTTAGATAAAAATTACATTTACTAAAAAACAACAAAGAGGATATTCTAACAAACTGTTAAAATACCCTCTTTTTTTGTGTATAAAATATTTTTAGAATAGGTGATCTTGTGCGTGATATGAAGATCTAGTAAGTGGGCTAGACTGAACAAATTTGAACCCCATATTCTCCCCTATTTCTCTATACATATCATATGTTTCGGGACTTGGATAAGAAACAACAGCCAAGTGTTTCGGCGATGGCTGTAAATATTGACCAATTGTCATAATATCTACTTTTGCATCTCTCAAATCCTGCATTGTTTCTAAAACTTCCTCTTTTGTTTCGCCAAGACCTAGCATAATTCCAGATTTAGTTCTTCGTAAACCTTGATCTTTTAAATACCTAAGCACTTCTAAACTCCTATCGTATTTTGCCTGAATGCGAACTTCTTTTGTAAGACGACGTACAGTTTCTAAATTATGCGAAACTATTTCTGGTGAAACTTCAATTATTCTATCCAGATCGGCAGTATTCATCTTAAAGTCTGGGATCAATGTTTCCATTGTTGTTCCAGGAGAAATTCTACGTACTGCTTCAACCGTTTCAGCCCAAATTGTTGAACCTCCATCAGTCAAATCATCTCTATCTACAGAAGTAATTACAGCATGTTTTATCCCCATTGCTTTTATAGAGTCGGCTATTCTAACAGGTTCTTCTAAATCGGCAAGTAAAGGTTTCCCAGTAGGAACTGCACAAAAAGCACACGATCTAGTACATATATTCCCGAGGATCATAAATGTAGCAGTACCATCGTGCCAACATTCACCCATATTAGGGCAATTTCCACTTTCACAAATAGTGTGAAGCTTCTTATCTTCAACTAAAGTTCTTAATTCTCTATATTTTTTCCCAGAAGGCAGCTTAACTTTTAGCCACTTTGGTTTTCTGAGCACTTCTTTTCTCTTCACTTCTTCCATATTATCAATTCCACTTTTTACCAAAGTTTATACTAACATAATAGGCAAGAAAATAGCTATAATTCTTTGTTTTAGCCATTATCGGTACCTCTTTAAAATAATAGTCGATTACCATTCCAGTTTCAATTGTTGCAATTTTCACTGTTGAAACCTTGTAATCGAAATTGAGGCCAAATTTAGCATAAATTCCTGGGTAAATTTTTATTTCCGAAAAACCTTTTGTAAATGGAACTCCACCGTAGATATTATTGATCGTATGTTCTGTTGGTTCATATTTTCGAGTTACCAATCTATCACCCTCTATTATCTCTAAATAAATTGGTTTTACACCACCTATTGATAAGCCTCCATAATAAAAGTAATTAATTTCAACAGAACCTAAATCAATTTTCTCGGCAATTTCATGATTCTCACCAAATCCAAATCTTAAAGCATAAAGCGAATTTAATTTTCCATATGGATAAGAACTACCTCCATAAATTATAGGATTGTAACTATTTATCTCTTTTGGATGCCTTATCATCACTACACTAGCTTCATAGCCTCTCTCAAAAAACGCATTTGGAGACCAACTTTTACGAGCGTTAATAGAATATCCGTTTGTGTTTAGTGAAAAACCTGCTTGAAACTCATTTAGATAAATAATCCCGTTTAACTCTGTCCCGATAATTTCCTCATCATCACCAAAGATGCCTTGCGAATACAATCCGTTAGACCATAAAAATATAGTCGTTAGTAAAAATAAGGATGAAAATCGTTTAATATCAAACACAATTAATAAATATCAGTTCTCTAAACTATACGTCTCGAAGATAGTAATTTTTCCTCAACAGAAATAAAAAAACATCAATTCCTCAATTCGCTATTTTGTTCAATATATTCAACTAACAGCTTTCTAGCTCTCATCATTCGAACTTTCACATTGCTAATTGGAATATTTAACTTATCTGAAATCTCTTTATAACTCAGGCTGCTTAAATATCTCAGCTTCAAGATTACTGAGTAGTTTTCGGGCAACAGATTTATTATTCCTTTAACCTCGTCCATCTCTTGATTGTCAATCAATTCTTCTTCTGGAGATAGTGTTTCAGATTTAAAATCCATTGTAAACTCATTCCCCGAATTATCAATAAACACCTCGTCTATAGAAATTGTTGAACTTTTCTTCTTCCGATAATAATCTATTAGCGTATTATTAGCGATTACCGACATCCAAGTTTTGAAAGTATATTCACTATTAAAACTTTCTAGTTTCTCAAAAGCCTTTGTAAAACTAATTAAGGCAATATCTTCTAAAATATATTCGGGTGCACTTTTAGATTTCAATGTTTTAATTATATCATCCCAATAAAGCTCCATTAAATCAGAAAAGGCTTTCTGACTTCCTTTTAGAGCTCCTTTTATAAGGATCGTAGTTTTTGTTTGTTTATCTAAGCCCAACGTTTTGGAGTGGTTATTTGATTTGAAAATAAAATACCAAGCTGTAAGATAATTAAAATTATATCAAGCAAAGGTACAAGTACTATTAAATCTTTCTCTCCTAATTTTGCGGCCGACATTGAAACAGTTACAAACATTATTACTGTTCTTATTGCAAGTATCGATAAAACCCAAAGCACATCAATATTAAGAATAAGCATTGTTGTAATCAATACAAAAAATGCTGCATGGCTAATGCCTTGAAGTCCCAACAAGCTCTTTGTAATCGTTGAATAATGTTGAGATGTTGAATAATGTCTACGCTTCTGAACAAACCATTCATTCCAATTACTTGGAGAATCTGACAATGTTTTAGACTCTTCAGAAAAGATAATTTCGGTATTCTTTTTTGTGGCATTTTTATTAATGAATAAATCATCATCTCCAGATGCCACATCCATATGACCAAAAAAACCTTTATTATCTAAAAATATTTTTTTTGTGTACGATAGATTCCTCCCTACCCCCATATAAGGGGTGAAAAATTTTGCATATGAGAAGTAATTTGAAGCAGTAAGAATAGTTTCAAAACGTACAAGTCTATTGACTAAGCCATCACTTTTTCTGTATGCACCATATCCTAATACAAACTCCTTACCTTCTGAATAACCTTTCATCATCGAAGATATCCAATTTTTAGATACCGGTACACAATCAGCATCAGTTAGTAGCACTCTATTATTTTTAGCACGCTTAATACCCATCGTTAAGGCAAACTTCTTACCTCTCCAAAACACATCATTCTCTTCAACATTTACAACTGTAGCATTTGAATTATCATCAGCATATTCTTCGAAAATATCGCGTGTTTTATCCCGCGAAGCGTCATTTACCAAAACAATCTCAAAATTTGAGTAATTTTGATTTTTTAGAGATTCTAAAAGAGGTGCAATATTTTTTTCTTCATTTTTTGCACAAACAACAACAGATACTCCAATATCAGAGTTTTCTCTTTCGATTGGTTTTGAAAAAATAAACTTCCAATTTATCAATAGAAAAAAAGCATGAACTACCGACACAATTAAAAGAGAATAAAAAAGAATGTTATCTATCATAATAGGTATAAATGGGACAAGAAAAAAGTTCTAAAAATTAATCTAGAACTTTATATATATTATTTTTTGTTTTTGACTTTAAGAAACTTCCTTATTAACCTTAAATTTATTAACAAAGTTAGAAACTTTAGTTCTCTCACATGTATGCAACTCATCCGGTACTCTACCACAAAAACTACATGAATCACCTTCAGGATTAATTGTAGGATTTTGTGAAGCACATGTTCCATCAAATTTTCCTCCTGTTTTTCCCCAAATTTTAATTGCTAGTCCGGCAAATCCAATACCTAATAATACTAGTACAATTAAAAATAATTTTAATAAAACCATAATTTCTATATTAAGCGACAAATTTAATTCATTTTTTTATTTCTACAAGCTGAATTCTATTTGTCTTTATTAATATTTTGCAATAAAAAGGAAACTCAACATTAGATAGTGGCAATAAGATAAATACAAATTTCTTCCCCGAACTTGATATATTTATTTTAGCCATTATAAAATAACATGTAGCTTTATTTGAGCCACTAAATGATATTAACCTCTATTTCTAAGCTAATTTCAAACTTATTCTTTATATCATTTATTATATTATTAGCTAAATCTAACACCTCACTGCCAGAGGAATTACCATAATTCACTAGAACTAAAGCCTGTTTATCATGCACTCCAGCATCTCCAACTCTCTTACCCTTCCATCCAGCCTTTTCGATAAGCCATCCAGCAGGAATCTTCATTCTATCCTCTGCTAATTTATAAAAAGGGATATCTAAATATTTCTTTGATATTAGACGAAATTGTTCTGAATTAATTACAGGATTCTTAAAAAAGCTACCCGAATTCCCAATTTCCACAGGATCAGGAAGCTTCGAAGCTCTTATTGCAATTACGCAATTGCTTACATCTTTAGGTGTAGGTCTTTCAATCGACCTTTTCCTAAGCTCAGTTTCAATAGCACCGTATTCTATATTCAAATCACCAGACCTATGTAGTTCAAAAAACACTTTTACGATTATAAACTTCCCTTTCTCTACACTTTTAAATATCGATTCTCTATATCCAAATCCACAATCGTCTTTATAAAATGTCTTTATTTTTCCAGTAGCTAATTCAAAAGCTTCTAATTTGTAAAACTTATCTTTTATTTCTACTCCGTATGCACCAATATTCTGAATAGGCGAAGTACCAACATTCCCAGGTATTTTCGACAAATTCTCTAAACCAAACAAGCCATTGTCTATTGTCCACAAAACAAAATCTGGCCAATCTTCTCCAGCAAATGATTCAACAATTACAATATTTGAATCTTTCTCTAAAATCGACTTCCCCTTAATATTTAATTTTAGCACTAGTCTATCAAGGTCACTCGTTAAAAGCATGTTACTCCCTCCACCTATAACAAGGATATTATTGAGTAAACCATCTTCATATAATTTTTCTAAATCATTATACTCATTTACTTCAACAAAATTGTTTGCCTTAACATCAATACCAAAAGTATTGTAATTTTTAAGTGAAATATTTTTTAAAATCTCCATTGTCAAATAATTTGAAGCAAAATTATTAGAATAGATTGATTATTCGAACTTTTTATGATTTTACTTTTAAAGTTTACTCAATCAAGTGAATCGTAAAAAAAATATTTTATTTCTATTTCCTAACTATCCTTATCTTTACACTCTAAAATTGCAAACAACATTTAGCATGTCGCGTAAAGAAGATTTTTTAAAGTATCAAGCTCAAACAACACCATTTCCATTATTATTAGATATTGAGAAAGCAGAAGGATGTTGGATTTACGATAAATCTGGAAAAAAATATTTGGATTTAGTAGCAGGAGTTTCGGCAACTGTATTAGGACACTCAAATCCAATCATCACTAAAGCCATAAAAGATCAGGTTGATAAATACATGCACGTGATGGTATATGGCGAATTTATTCAAGATGCACCACTAGAGTTATCTAAGCTGCTATGCAACAACCTTCCCGACCCACTAAACACGGCTTATCTTGTAAACTCAGGTACTGAAGCAATTGAAGGCTCTATGAAACTTGCAAAAAGAGTTACAGGACGCGGAGAAATAATAGCCGCAAAGTGGGCTTATCACGGAAATACACAAGGTTCGATGAGTATATTGGGAAATGAAGAACAAAAACAAAAATTCAGACCATTAATCCCGGATATTAACTTCATAGAATTCAACAATATTGATGATCTAGAATTAATAAGCGAAAGCACAGCAGCAGTGGTTTTAGAAACAATTCAAGGGGGGGCTGGATTTATTATTCCAAAAGATGGATATCTCAAAAAAGTTAGAGAACGCTGTGACAAAGTGGGTGCATTATTAATTCTAGATGAAATTCAACCAGGCTTTGGACGTACTGGAAAACTATTCGGATTCATGAATTTTGATGTTGTTCCAGATATATTAGCAATTGGAAAAGCAATGGGAGGAGGAATGCCAGTTGGTGCATTTATTGCTTCAGAAGAAAAAATGGCAATGTTAAAATCAGAGCCAATGCTAGGACATATTACTACTTTTGGTGGCCACCCTGTAATTGCAGCCTCTTCGCTTGCTACTTTGAAAGAATTATTGAAAGGAAACTATATGAATGAAGCATTGAGAAAAGAACAGCTTTTCAGAAAACACTTAAATCATCCTGAAATAAAAGAAATTAGAGGAATGGGATTAATGCTAGCCCCATTTTTCGAAAATCCTGAGTTCCCAGTAAAGTTAATGAACGCCTTAATGGGTAAGGGGATTATTGTTTTCCTTTTGCTATTTGAGAAAAGAGCTTTGAGGCTATCACCACCATTGACTATAAGTGATAAAGAAATTATTTATGCATGTGAAATAATTAACGAGACTATTGGAGAATTGATGTAGTACATTAAATCTACAAATGCACTTGTTTTTATAATATCAAAAAAAAAGTCTGTATCAAAATGTTATTTTGATACAGACTTTAATACTTTAAGATGACAGTGATATAACTAGAACCTCGAAGTCATATTAAATTCTGAATTGTAACTGAAATTGGAATGCACCAAGATATTCGTCGACAGATCTACTTTCCTTTGAATAGATTGGTCTTGTAGAATATTGAGCTGTAAGCTTTATTTTGTTTCCAGCTATAAAGTAGTTTAAACCAAAATCATGTTGAAAAGATGAATCATTCAAACCATCAAACCTTCTGTATTGGTTTGAATAATATGGCATCAGTTCATTTCCTGCAATAGTTAAATTTTTAGGTAACACATAAGCTATCGAAAAATATGTCATATCGCCTGTTCCGAAATTAAATTCTGCAATTCCAGGACCATTTAGCGAAGTACCACCACTTGCAAATGCACCCATAACAGCCACTTTTTTCAAATAATTTGGTCCATAATTGGCATTGTAGTAAACCCCATATATTGTTAAAGCACTGTTATTAGCAAGAGGAGTTTCGAAGAATACATCTGCACTCCACACTAATTGATCATAAGTAGTAATTTTAGTATCGCCTTTATTTGCAATTGCTCCAGAAGCATCTGCTCCATAATTAAAACCTGCTCCAATATTTAAAAACTTACCTTTTTTCCCTAAATAGGTCATTGCTTTAAAAGGCACGGTAAGACGTTCCTTATTGAAAAATGAATAACTAAGATAGCCTTTATATGTAAAACCACTTACATATCTATTATAGGCTAATCCAGCTTTATTAAGCTCTAAAATTTCATTGTCTGTCTTAATCAGCTTAGAATCTTTAGGCATCATCATTTGATTAACAGATAACACATAGTCGAAATTACCAAGCCTTCCTTGTAAAAATGCCCCGTACTGCCTATTTAGCTGATTATTAGTATTCACATTTGGGAACTGAGTAACTGGAAAATCCAGACTCATCTGAAGTAAGCCTCCTACCATGGTATATCTCGAAAGTCCACTCCACATATGTAGACCTCCACCAATAAATGTGTTTTTAGCAATTCTGAATTTACCCCAAAAATCGTGAACGTACATTCCTGTTTGCGGATGATTGTTATAAAATGCAGAATTTGTTGTACCAAAATTCACAAACATGAAAAATCTATTTTCAATATTAGTGAAAACTATAAAACGAGTTCTTCTTGAAACAAAATCTTGATGATTAGAGATTGGCTCACCAGTATCGGCAAGCTCTGTACCAGGGTTCATTTTCATATTTCTATACGAAAATTGAATTCCTGCAGAGAAGGAGGTGAATGATGATCCATTTTCTGTCAAATTAATCCGAGCACCTTTTTTTACCAGTTTTTTAAGGTTATTAACGCTGGATTTTTCAACTTTTTTAACTTCTTGAGCACTTAAAGTGTAAGTTCCAAGAGAAAAGAAACACAACAATAGCACATAAAAATATTTCATTAATTTTGAGATTAATTATTAAACATTGGACAAATGTAACAATTGAAACACAAGCAAAACATGACCACAAAGTGTAACAAATATGACTTATAGCAACTCTGCAATAATCCTCTCAGGAGTAACACCTTCAGCTTCAGCTTTATAATTTAAAACAATTCTATGACGAAGTATACTATGAGCTACTGCCTTCACATCTTCAATATCAGGTGAGAATTTTTTATTCAACAATGAGTTAACCTTTGCGGCTAAAATTAAATTTTGCGAAGCACGAGGGCCAGCACCCCAATCTAGATATCTATTAACTATTTCGGGTGGCTTGTCTGATTTTGGACGAGTTTTAGCTACTAAATTCACAGCATACTCAATAACATTATCAACAACTGGAACTTTACGGATAATTTTCTGAAATACTAAAATTTCAGCTTTAGAAATTATAGTTTTCACAGTCTCTACATTCTCGCTTGTAGTTCTTTTTACAATCTCAACCTCTTCATCATAGCTTGGGTAATCTAAGAATATTGAAAACATAAACCTATCTAACTGAGCCTCTGGCAAAGGGTATGTTCCCTCCTGCTCTATAGGATTTTGAGTAGCTAATACAAAGAATGGGCTATCGAGTGTAAAGTGATTACCTGCGGCTGTAACACTCTTCTCTTGCATAGCTTCGAGCAATGCTGCTTGGGTTTTAGGGGGAGTTCTATTAATTTCGTCGGCTAAAATAACATTTGCAAAAACAGGTCCTTTTACAAATTTGAAAGCGCGATTTTCATCTAAAATCTCTGTACCGATTATATCTGAAGGCATTAAGTCAGGTGTAAATTGAATTCTATTAAACTTCAAGTCCAAGGCTTGAGAAACGGTATTAATCAAAAGTGTTTTTGCCAATCCAGGAACACCTACTAACAGTGAATGCCCACCTGCCAAAATAGAAATTAGAATTGTTTCAACAGCTTTATCCTGTCCTACAATAATCTTCGCAATCTCAACTCTTAATAGCTGATACTTTTCAACTAACTTTTTTACAACTTCTACATCAGACATACTATATTCAATTTTCTTATGGTATGAATATACTAAAATAAAAAGAGCTTGTATCAAAAAAACAATTTTTGATACAAGCTCCTAGAAATTTAATTTATTGAATGTGCTTACCCTTGTGCGTTTTCATTCCAATTGTTTTTAAACTCACATTTTTTATACTCATCACTGATGCGTACAAATGCTTTACTTAAGTGCTCTATTACCCAGTCTTCAGAAATTTTATTTTTCTTCTCGCCTAAGGCCATCTGTTTAATTTTCTGATAATCTTTCGAGAAATCAGCTGTGTGTGGAGCTATTCTTTCAATTAGCTTCACTATTGAAAATTCCTTTTCTCCTTTTTCAGTTTCTTTATAAATAACTTCACTAATATCTCCAACCTGTAAGCTTTCAACTCTAAAATAAATATCTCTATCGAGGTGATTTAATTCAAAATGTCCTTCTTGAGTTCTAGGATTAATCATAGTTCCATCATTAAACTTTGTAGCCTCATCATCCGAAAATTCTTTTGCAGCATCAGAGAAAGTAATTTCACCATTAATAATTTTTGATTTGATAGAGTCTAATGCCAATTGAGTTTCTTCTAAATCTTCGGGCTTAACTATAGGCTTTATTAATATATGACGAAGATCTAATTCTTCACCCTTTCTTTTCAACAATTGAACAATATGAAAACCAAACTGAGTTTCGAATGGTTCTGATACCTCGCCCTCTTGAAGGTTGAATGCAGCTTCCTCAAAGGGTTTCACAAACTGTCCTTTTCTAACACCGTAATACGCACCACCTTTTCCTGACGACCCAGGATCTTCAGAGTATAAAATTGCTTTAGTCTTGAAACTCGAACCATTTAAAATATCTGTTCTAATATCATTAAGCTTAGTAATTGTCTCTTCTTTAGTTTCAGCACTTAAAATTGGTTTTTTTACAATATGTGCCATCACCACTTCTGTACCAAATTTAGGTAATTCGTCTTTCGGTATATTATTAAAGTATGTTCTAACCTCTTCTGGTGTTATATCTATATCAGCAATAATTTGTTGTTGCATTCTCTGAGCCAATAATTGATCTTTCAGTATATCGAACATCTCTTCTCTAAGTTCGTCCTCAGTTTTATTATAGAACTTCTCTAGTTCTTTTACCGATCCAACTCTACCTATAAGCATCTGCAAACGCTGTTCTACACTACCATCCACCTCAGCATCCGACACTTCAACAGAATCAATTACAGCTTGGTGAATCAATAATTTTTCAACCATCAAATCCTCTAAGACCTGACATTCCATTCCAGCATCAACATTAACTCCTTGAGCCTTATATTGCATAATACCTTTTTGGATATCGGAATTAAGAATAACATTTTTACCAACTACAGCAGCAACACCATCAATTACGTGTCTTTCTTGCGCAATAGAGAATTTGCTAAAACTTAATACAATTAACAATATTATAACTCTATTCATTTTGTGAATATTCGATTTATTTATACGTTTCAAATTCATTGTTTTTAATAGCATCTTTCATTATCTGATCCTCCATTTCTCTCATCAACACAAGCTTACGCTTATTTAATACAATATTCTTAATTCGTTGCTCTACAAAAGATACAGGTGCCACATCTTTCTTTAAACGAAGGTCAATTATTCGTGTCAAATATAGGTTTAATGAATCTTGTAGTACTATAAAATTATCTTTTTTTAATAACTCACTATTCTTTATACTATTCAACTCAGGCATATTAAATCTTATTTCATCAACTGCCACCCACGAAGAATCGCTAATTCCGAATCTATTAGAATACTGATAACAAATTTCTTCTAGTTTATTAACATCTTCAACATCATTACTTTTAAAAAGTCGAAGAATTTCTTCTTTATCAGAAATATTCGAAGGCAAATCGGCATATTTCATAATAACTAGATTTTGATTCAATAGAAATGCATCTTTATTATCATTATAATAAGACAGAATCTCATTTTCGGAAACAATGGTATCTAAATATTGCGAAACCAATTGGGATCTATAAGCATTAGTTATAAGATCCTCTCGATATTCTTCTACCAATCTTTTGAAGCTAATATCTTCGTCTCCTAAATTTAGTTGAGCTTTTTCCAAAATAACTTTCTTCCTAGCCCACCTAGTAATATAAGCATCTACGATAGCTATACTATCATTGCCTTTAACATCATCATTCAACAATTTTTGGATATCTGAGTAGTATAAATAGTTATTGCCTACTCGAGCAATAACTTTTCCCCTCTCTACATCAAAATCATCTGAACATGAAAATAATGTTGCAAATACAATAATAGTAAATACTATCTTTCTTATCATATATCTATTGATTATACTTCTTTTTCATACTACTATAGACTTTCTCATCTACAGTAACCTCATAATTATCTTTCAACTCCTTATTCCATTCAGCCTCTAAATAATTCTGATAATCAACTCTTACGCTTCCTTCAGACTCTTCAAGTGTTTTAACTTGAGGTTTTACAAAAGCTTTTACATCAACTATAACGAAATCCGTATCGCTTTTCTTATATATCTTTGAAACTCCTTTTTTCCATTCGAAACCTTCTGGTAACACTTCATTATCATCAGTAATAATTCCCGACTGAACTGTAACTTGAATATTTGATCCTTTATTAAGCTTTTCCTCAATATACTCTTTAGATTTTCCTTTTTTAAGATACTTCTTAGCTTTCGTAGCAGCTTCTTCATTAAATGCTTTTACGAGAATTAAGTCAGCTCTCTCTGGCCACATATATTCAGATTTATTCTTCTCATAAAATTTTTCTAATCCGAGAGTATCAGAATATGATTTGCCCCAAATTTTTTCATTCATTAAGTTATATATCAGGATACCTTCTCTGTAATTAGACATCACATCTTGAAATTCAGAATATTCATTTTCTAAATTATTGTCGTAGTATCTAAGTATTTCTTTATCAATAAACTCTTTGCGTTTACTTGCAAGAACAAAGCTCAATGAATATTTATTCTTTGCATTTACAGGATTCTCTTCAAGGAATTTTATATAACTAAGTGCCGATACATTTTCTTTCTCGACAACTAAAATAACATCGGAAACTAACTCTGATTTATACTTCCATCCAGATGAAAGATATAGAGAATCAATATTCTTTTCAACCTTTTCAAAGATCTTATTTTTAGGAGTAATAGTATATTTAACCTTCAAATGATCTATAACAGACTTTTCAATATATTTAGATCTATTATCTTTTTTCAACTCTCTTGATAAAGATTCTTTAGACTCTTCGTAAGAAAGTATCGGGTATCTTTTTACTACTTTAAGTATATCCCAACCAAACTTAGTTAGATATGGTTTAGAGAATTCGCCATCTTCTAAGCTGAATGCTACTTTTTCCATTTCTGGCATCAATTTACCAACACCCAACGCAGGAAGCATTCCTCCATTCATCGCTGATCTATTATCATCAGAATATGTTCTAGCCAAATCCGTAAACTTTTCGCCTTTCTCTAATTTAGCATAAATAGTATCGGCTAATATTTTTTTGGCCAACAACATACTGTCTCTATTAGAAATACCAGGTCTATCAGTTCTCAATATAATATGAGCAACCTGTACTTTTCCAGAAGATTTTCTTTTCTCAATAACTTTTGCCAAATGGTATCCATAAGAAGTACGAACAGGCATACTAACTTCTCCAACATTCGTATTATAAGCACCAGACTCAAAATGGTAAACCATGTAAAAAACTGTCATCCAATTTAACTCACCGTGATTTTTTTTTGCAGAAGGATCTTCAGAATATTTTACAGCAGCATTTTCAAAACTAATTTTTCCAGCTATTATCTCTTTTCTTATCGAAAGTAACTTTTTGTAAGCCTTAGCAGTATCTGCAGCAGAGGCATCTTCAGAAACCATTATTAATATATGAGAAACTTTTATCTCGTACTGAGACCTTTCATAAGCTTCTTTTAAAAGTTTTTCTTCTTCCTTAGGATCTTTAAAGTATGGTGCAGCTAAATCTTTTCTATAACCACTCAACTCTTTAGTATAGGCTGCGGTAGTATCTAAGCCAAGTTCTTTAGCTTGCATTAGTTTTTTCTTGTATGAAACAAATAAAGGAAAATAATTATCGATCTCCTTTTGACTTGGATCTTGAACTAAATCAAGATTCTTTTCATACACTTTTTCGAACTCCGAAACTTTAACTTCATTATTGCTAATCGTTAACAAAGTTTTATCTGACAGATTCTGAGCTACAACAAAATTAAGACTCAAAAAATACAGAAAAAATAAAACAGGAAATTTAGTCATGGTTTAATTTTTTTTGGCAAAAATAACAGAATTATTGAAATAAATGGATTACAATTTATTTATATGTTCTACTAATAAAATCTATTTCTCTAACTCCCTCTAAATCATTCAACTTCAATGATAACAAAAAGAAATACTGAGAACTTAAATTAGCAAAATCAAACAAAACATCATCAACTACATTATCTTTTTCGCTATGACGGTGAAGTAATCTAACTAAAAACTTACATTTTGTTCTTAAAATATGAGAATAACTTGCTGATGTACTTCCCTGTGGAAGAACAAACTTATCGAACTTAGACCTTAATTCTTCAGTATAGATTGTACATCTCTCAAACAACCAATCCATTTCTTCTTTATAAATTTCGGTTCTCATCCTAAGGGCCGGATTTACATGGTACATCAAACTCCCCATCTTTACTAATTCTTCTTTTATACCATCATCTAATACAAGTGACTTTAAAAGACCAATATAGCTAGTAATTTCGTCAGTGAGTATTTCAAAATCACATCTCAAATCATCTGGGTTGTCGTATAAAAACGGATAGGTTTTATATCCTCTATAATCTTTCAATATCCTTGTAGATTAATTAAGTTTCTTGTGATATACTAATTCACTTTTGTCTGCATTCTTATCAAATATTATTAATAAGTCACGAAGCATAACATCAGGCTGTAAAACACCTTTCTCGAAATATGAGTTTGCACCCCAAGCAGTTACCCCACCGTATACAGAATAAACGTTTCCTTCTTTAAAAGCCTTAAACAAGTTGTACTTTGAATTAGATTCTAGTAAATCATCCATTGATTTTTTCCCTCCAACACCAATCCAATAATCTGCTTCAACAGCATCTTTAAACACTTTTTCGAACGAAAATGAGTTTGATCCACTACTAGTGTCATAATCCCATACATACTTAGCTCCGGCTAGTTTATAAAACTTAGATGTAAAACTATTTCCTCCTGGTGCATACCATGTATCACCAAACATTATACCAGAAAAAACTGTAGGTATATCATTTTTTATGCTCAAGCTAGAAATAAGGTCTAAATAATTATTTTCAATCTTTTCAAAAGTTTTTTGGGCATACTCCTCTTTATCAAATAAAATTCCGAAAAACTTAATCCATTCAACCTTGCCCAAAGCACTTTCTTCATAAAACTCAGTAACAATAATAGTTTTCAGTCCGAGCTTTGTAAAACTAGCTGACTGCCCATTAGAGCGTTGATTAGGAAAATTAAATATAACATCTGGCTTCAACTCAAATAATTTCTCAAGGTTCATAGACTCAGCAATTCCAAGCTCTGCAATATCACCGCTTAATGACCTGTTGTAAAGTTCTTCATCAGAAATATATCTTGTATTAGGAAAAGCGACAATAGTTTTTCGTAAATCTAGCAATTCAATATAACCAAGGTGAGTAGTTGAAGTAGCTACAACGCGTTTGAAAGGAATATGTAGCATGTTATTTTCCGAAGAATCTCTCGAAAGCATAAACTCCTGAATTATCTTGTCTTTTCCATAAATTTCTACTCTATAATTCTCGCCATTTTTAAATACCCTCAAGTGATTGGCATACTTAAATAGAATTTCAACCTCATCGCTGCGAACTTCGGCCTTACCCTGTTCTTCAGTCGCACATGACAAGGAAGCAAATACTAGAAATAATAAAGCAAGATTTTTAATTATTCTCATAGCATTTATTGATAATATATTATTATTTAAAAACCCTGAAAAGCTTGTTTAACCCTTGTAAATCAAGTTAAAACAAGCTTCTCTAGTAATACTATTCCCCCTCTACAACAGTTTGTGCCTTAGGTCTAACTAGTTTCATTTCATCAATAAGATATCTAGCACCTCCATATTTGTCAACAATAAATAATATGTACCTTATATCTACCATAATATTTCTACAAATATTTGCATCGTAGTTAATATCACTCATTGTGCCTTCCCAAACTCTATCGAAATTTAAGCCGATAAGGTTCCCATTAGCATCAAGCGCAGGACTTCCAGAATTACCTCCAGTAGTGTGGTTTGTAGCAATAAAACAAACAGGCATTTTACCATCCTCCCCATAAACGCCGAAATCTTTTTCGTCATATAAAGTTCGCAATTTCTCAGGCACATCAAACTCATAATCTCCAGGTTGGTATTTTTCCATTATACCACCTAGATAAGTTTTTGGAGAATAATATACTCCATCTTTAGGCTCGTATCCATTTACTATACCCCAAGTTACACGTAAGGTACTATTAGCATCTGGATAAAACTTTTTATCTTTAAAGACTTCCACCTGTGCTTCCATATAAGTTCTCTGAAGCTTTTTTATCTTAGTATTCAATTCTACATAGGGATCTTTAATAAAAATATCATAGGCGTCAAGCATACTTACCGCAATTTTATAAGCGGGGTCAGCTTTTAATTTCTCAAGGGCTGATGAAGGTGATTTTTCAGCAAGTTTATTAAAGTCTTCAATATTTGTTAAGTTTGAATCCTCAAACACCTCTTTTGCAAGCTTACTGTAATCGTTATTATAGCTAGCTACTAGCTCAGTTAAATAGGTTGGAATAAACTCTGGGTCCATTCCTGTCATATATTCTTCAAGTAAGCTTTCAAAAACCTTTTCATCTACTTTTGAATTATAGTTTTTGAAATATCCCTTTGTATAATCTATTACTCTAGGTTTCACATCGGCTACAAAAGCTTCTCTCCCACTCTCATCAATATCTTCATATTTTTTCACAACACTGTGTAGCATCGTCGAAAACTTTAATATTTCAACATTTCTATATACAATTTCCCCAAAATAATTATTTGCCAAATTATATTTTTCAAATTGTGCATAATACTTATCGAAATCTGACATAAGTTCAGAATATTTATCAATATACTCAGGATTAGCATTTACTTTCTCCATAAATACTTCCTCGTACTTTTCTCTCTTTTCTATTGCGTGAGATGCTTTCAATCCTTTATTCTCGCCTATCCATTTTTTCCAATAGTTGGCAATACTAGCGTATTTAGATGCATATTGCATTTTTATTGTAGCATCTGCACGCATTTCCTTATCTACAATTTTCAAAGCTTTATCTCTAATCTCGATCCTAGCAGGATTTATAACTTCAACAATTTGTTTTATTGCTACAGAAGGAAGGTACTCTTCCGTTCGCCCCGGAAAACCATATACCATAGTAAAATCACCTTCATTAACGCCATCTAGAGATATTGGCAAAAAGTGTTTCGGTCTATAAGGCACATTATCTTCAGAGTACTCAGCAGGCTTATTATCTTTTGAAGCATATATTCTAAACATTGAGAAATCGCCCGTATGTCTTGGCCAAACCCAATTATCAGTATCAGAGCCAAATTTTCCAATCATCGATGGTGGTGCTCCAACTAATCTTACATCCATAAAAGTTTCAGTTATGAATGCAAAATATTGATTTCCGTTGAAGAAAGCTTTAACTTTTACATCCTGGAAATCTTCTTTTTCTATAGATGAATTAATTAAGTGAATATTCTGAGAGATCTTAGCTTTTCTAGAACCTTCATCCATATCATTAGTCAAGCCTTCGAATACTTTATTCGTTACATCGTCTATTCTAATAATAAAAGTAGCATCAAGACCAGGATTTTTCAGTTCACCTCTCCTACTCGATGCCCAAAAGCCATCTTTCAAATAGTTATTTTCTAAGGTTGAATGAGCCTGAATTTGGCCATAACCACAGTGGTGATTAGTCAAAAGCAATCCTTCACTTGAAATAACTTCTGCTGTACACCCTCCACCAAAATGCACTATAGCATCTTTCACACTCGAATTATTAACACTATAGAGGTCGTCAGCACTAAGTTTGAGACCCATATCTTGCATGTCATCAATATTCAATTGTTTTATCAATGATGGAATCCACATTCCTCCATCCTGGGCACTCAACGATGAAAATACTGAAAGCAGCGCAATCAGTTGAATAAATAAAAATCTTCTCATTTTATATTTCTTTTAAATCAATCAACAAATATATAAAAACACACTATAGTTTTTATTATTCTTAGATAAACTTTGCATATTGATAAAAATGGAATAATTTCGCCCGAGAATAAAAAATTTAAGTACTTGAAAAAATGGAAAATCCTATTTTCACAAATGATGCTATCGTATTCGGATTATTAATGGCATCCTTAGCATTTGTATTTCATACATCTAGCAATGGTCATAAAAACTGGAAGAGATTTTATAAAATTTTTCCTCCACTATTAATGGCCTATTTGATTCCTAGTTTTTTAAATTCTTTCGGAATCATTTCTAATAAGCATTCGGAATTGTACACAATGGCGAAGCTATATCTTTTGCCAGCATCATTAGTTTTAATGACTTTAAGCATCGACTTAAAAGCAATTATGAATCTCGGGCCAAAAAGTATTATTATGTTCTTCACAGGTACTGTAGGCATTATGCTTGGTGGACCAATTGCGATATTAATAGTTTCTTTCTTCTCTCCTGAAACTGTTGGAGGAGCTGGATTTGATGCTGTATGGAGAGGATTAACGACAATCGCTGGTAGTTGGATTGGTGGTGGTGCTAATCAAGCAGCCATGCTAGAAATATATCAATATAATCCTGAGAAATATGGATCGATGGTATTAGTAGATATTATCGTTGCAAATATATGGATGGCAATATTATTAATGGGTATTGGTAAAACTGCAAAAATTGACAAGTGGCTTAATGCTGATTCTTCGGCTATTGAAGATCTTAAAAACAAAGTGGCCAGCTATACTGCTAGTATCGAAAAAATGCCAAGTATAAAAGATTACATGATAATTTTGGGTGTTGGATTTGGTATTACAGGTTTAGCGCATATGTTTGCTGATTCTTTTCCTGTTTGGCTTGTAAATAATTATCCTGAAATGAGTGAGAGTTCTTTAAGTTCAAGCTTTTTCTGGCTAATTGTTGTTTCTACCACTCTTGGTTTGATACTATCTTTTACAAAAGCTAAAAAATTGGAAGGTGCTGGGGCATCAAAAATTGGCTCTGTATTTATTTATGTACTTGTTGCAACAATTGGAATGAAAATGAATGTTTTACAAATATTTGAAAATCCAGGATTGCTAGCTGTTGGTTTAATTTGGATGACATTCCACGTTTTATTACTAATTGGTGTTGCAAAATTGATAAGAGCTCCTTATTTCTTTTTAACAGTGGGAAGTCAAGCAAATGTTGGAGGTGCGGCATCTGCACCAATAGTTGCTGCAGCCTTTAGTCCAGCTCTTGCACCTGTGGGAGTTCTTCTAGCCGTTTTAGGATATGCTGTTGGAACTTATGGAGCTATGTTTTCGGCATATTTAATGGAAATTGCTTCTAGTTTTTAATTTCAATTAAAAAAGCATTTATTTGCAAACTATTTTATCTTTACGGCTGTTAAAAAAAAATATATGAAAAGAATATTATTAGGGTTAACTCTTATTGGATTATTAAATTCTTGTAGTGAACAGAAGGATTCTAATTTCACCCTTGAAGGAAAAGTAAAAGGTATGCGCAAAGGTATTGTGTATTTACAAAGAGATATAGATGGACAAGTAAGTACTGTAGACTCTTTATTCCTTAAAGGTACTGATTCTTTTAAATTCCAAGGAAATATTGAATCTCCAGAGGTGTTTTATCTATCTACTAGTAGAAGAAACTCGTCTACCCTACCTGTATTTGTAGAAAAGAGTGTAATAGTTGTTGAGGCTGATGTAAAAGATATTTTAACCGCTAAAATTGAAGGATCTGAAAATCAAGTTCTTCTAGATCAATTCAACCACATTATTGGACGATACAATTCGTATAAAAATGAGCTTTATGTAAAAGGATTAAAGGCAAATACAAATAAACACTTTAAGACATTTAAAAGCATATCCTCTCAATACGAAAGAAACGAGGAAAAAAAATTGAGATACATACTTAATTTTGCAGTGAGTAATGGATCAAAAGATATCGCTCCATATATTGCATTAAACTACCTTAGTTCTACTGACATTACTGTTTTAGATACAATCAGCAAATCAATGACAGACGAAATCAGAACTGGAAAATATGGCAAGGAGTTAGATGAACTTGTTACGCAAATAAAGGCAACAATCATAGGTAAGAAACTTCCTGAAATTGTTCAGCAAGACTCTACAGGTAATGATATAATACTAGAGAACAAAAATGGTTTTTTACTTCTTAAGTTTTGGTCTTCTGAAGCTACAAATAGTAGAATATCTAATAGTTTTGCGAAAAATATTGCTGAAAAATACACTAATGAACAAGTAACTATTGTTTCTGTTTCATTAGATACTGATAAAGAAGATTGGCTAGAGGCTATAAATGAAGACAAGCTTCCATGGTTACAAGTAAGCGACTTTAAAGGTTACAGAAACGAAGCTGTTAGAAAACTTGCAATAAGAGTTTTGCCAGAAAACGTGCTTGTTGATCATAATGGTATTATCGTTGGGCGTAACATAGCACAAGATGACATTATCGCGAAAGTAGCTGAGTATTTAAGTACTCAAGATACTATAAATGACGAAAATAGTAGTACAATAGATAATAAAGTAAATAATTAATCAAAATTAATAGACTCAATTATGAGAAAGTTAGTAATGGCAATTGGATTTGCCACTGCATTAGTGTCTTGCAACACCCAAGACAATTTAACAATTAAGGGTAATATTGCTGGACTAGAAAGTGGTAATCTAATCGTTGCGAAAATTGAAAACAATCGCCCAACGAATATTGATACCGTAGAAGTTAAAGGCGGAAAGTTCGCTTATTCTGAAAAAATGGAAAACGCAGAATTCCGTTTATTTCTTCTTGAGTCTGACAAACAGAAAGGGATGTTTATTTATGTTGGCAACGACAATGTAACACTTGAAGGTAATGTTGACAGTCTTGATAAAGCTGACATCAAAGGATCTAAATCTAACGATTTATATACTGGCCTAATCAAAGATTTCACTAAAGTTCAAGAAGAGAAAGGTGAGTTGTACCAAGAAGCACAAATGGCTCAAATGCAAAAAGATTCTATAAAATTAGAGTCTCTTAAAGATGCTATTGATCAAAATGCTAAGAAAGGCGAAAATGTAGTTTATGATTTTGCAAAAGCAAATAGCTCAGATGCCCTTGCTGCTTGGTCTATAAACACACTAGTTCAGAACTTCGATTATGAGAAAGTAAATCCTATTTACGAAGGATTCTCACAAGAAGTAAAAGATAGTCAGTACGGTAAAGATCTTGGAGATAGACTTACTAAACTTGCTAAACTTGCTGAAGGTGCAGTAGCTCCTGATTTTACACTTACAACTACTACAGGTGAGGAATATAAGCTTTCTGATCAAAAAGGAAAGTATGTTCTTATAGATTTCTGGGCACATTGGTGTAAGCCTTGTAGAGCTGAAAACCCTAACAACGTTGCTTTAATTGAAAAGTACGGAAAAGATGGTTTCACAATTGCAGGTATCTCAGTTGACCGTCCTCAAGATAAAGAAAAGTGGTTAAAAGCTATTCAAGATGATAAAATCAACTACACTCAAATGCTTGATACAAAAGAAGTAAATAAAGAGTATGACGTTCGTTTTATTCCTACTACTCTTCTACTTGACAAAGAAGGAAAAATCATTGCTAAGAACCTTAGAGGTGCGGAATTAGCTGCAAAATTAAAAGAGCTTTTTGGCAAATAATATATTTCCAAAATAGAATATTAAAAGGAGATTATATCATCGTGATATAGTCTCTTTTTTTTTCATTAGGCAAGACTTAATTAATTATGTTTGCTAAACAGATCTACTACTAATATGTGAATTTGGTTATGCTTTTTATTATTCCAACTACGTCATAAAATGAGGTCCAAATGGCAATGCACCATAATACAAAAGAGTTTTTTATTTGTAAAAAGAAATATTCTCAAAATAGAATAACAAAGTAGGCTATATCAATTTGATGAAGCCTACCTTGATTAAGTTACGATAAAAAATCTAAAACTGAAATTCTAATTGCATTCTGAATATTATCATATCTTCTGCAAACTCATGTGTTCTATAAGTTATATCACTTTGTAGTTTAAATTCATGGCCTATAATATATCTAGAAACTCCTAGTGTATGATCAGTGGTAGGTTCGTAATAATCAATCTGATTAGGTGTTGTGTATGAATATAGTCCTGTTATCTCCCAATTACTTTTAAATAAATAAGACGTCTGCATGTTTAACCCTTTACCAGCATAATATGATCCGGTAACCTTACCATCATCATCCATTACAAGTTCTGATCCATTACGAATATTTCTACCTCCATATTCTACTAAGAATGAATAACCACTGTATTTAAAGTAAGCATCAAACCCAAATGTAACTAAGTCTCTATCTGCATTCATCTGAGAACCAGTTTGCCCCTTTGACTTATGAGAGCTATAATTAATATTAGCAAATCCAGCAATAGATAGTTTAGGAGTTTCCTCTCTATATAAATCAGAAAATATATAATCTCCTTTCTTAGTAAACTTACCAAAAGGAAGTACCTCTAGTTTTCCAGTAAACGACAATCCCTCCGAAAACTTTTTATTATCTAATATTCCATTTCCAGATGTAATAGCATAGATATCTCTTATAAATACATCGCCTATATAGAAGCTGTGATGCAACTGAAAACCAATATCTCTATCCAAGTTGTATCCACTATTATAAATTGATCTATCAACCAATTGCAAATCTCCTGACGAAATAACACGCGATCTATTTCCAGGCAATTTACCTTGTCCAAACCAAAGGTCAACAGATCCCATTTTATACTTAATAAGGGCATCACGAACATATCCTTCTACTACATCGTACTCTATCTTATATCGAAGGTCTTTATTTATAAAGTATCCATCAAATTTAAGTCTCGATCTTTTTACGTAAGCTCTATTTGTCAATAAGTCTAACTCGGGAGTACTTTCGAAATCCCACCTTGTTTGTATTCTCGTTCTAAATTTTAAATAAAACGAATCATCATTCGTTTTAAATCGTATCCCCTGCCCTATTCCACTACCTTCGTAATTTATCTGGGCCATTAA
Organism: Flavobacteriales bacterium; assembly: GCA_023145275.1. Lineage (GTDB taxonomy): Bacteria > Bacteroidota > Bacteroidia > Flavobacteriales > JADGDT01 > JADGDT01. The sequence goes on from JAGLEB010000110.1 coordinate 36,727, forward strand.
GCTAGATACTGATATTAATAACAGGGATGCTATTAAGTATACATGCCTTTTCATAAAGATTTTTTATTTTTGTTAGGTGACAAATGTAATATTATGAACCTGCCATACTATTTTTTATAAGTTAATTTAACATTAACAAAACTTAAACTAGAGGGTATCTTAAGGTAAACTTTAAATTATGGGGACCTCTAATATCTCAATATTGATTATTTACATAGTCCTTAGTCCTAGAAATTTCTTTTTTTAATACCATCATTTACACCTACTAAACTCTGTATTTAACGCCTCTTAAATAAATATAAAAGGGTCTATGTCGTTTGTAGTGAATAGTTAAGAATGAGGTATTCTCAGTTTTCTAAGATTAACAAAATTAGCACATCGTAACCTTGAGACGTTGGTTTTTTATCGAAAAGTCCAATGAGGGGATAACAAACCTCCGAGAGTTGAAAACCTCGGAGTGTAATATTAACCAACGCTCCGAGGTACTGAGAACACTCGGAGGTATATATTCGCTATTCTGTATACAATAGGCTTGTCGTTAATATTAATTGTATTGAAAAAACTTTTAATATCTTTTTAATTATCAATATTTTATACCTAAATTTGCAGCCGCTTTTGAGGTTAGTTATATCTAACTGTAAAAAGTATTTTGAGATTTGTCAACCTCTGACGATAAACGTGAATGTTGGCTTGTTATAATTTTTTAAAATCATCAATGATGGATTTATTAAAATACGTACAAGATTCAGAAGTTAGAAATGACCTTCCTGAATTCGGTGCAGGTGATACAATCACTGTTTATTACGAAATTCGTGAGGGAAACAAAACTCGTACTCAGTTTTTTAGAGGAGTTGTTTTACAGAGAAAAGGTGCTGGTGTAACTGAAACATTTACAATTCGTAAAATGTCAGGTGCATTTGGTGTTGAACGTATCTTCCCAATCAACTTACCTTCAATTCAAAAGATTGAAATTAACAAAAGAGGTAAAGTACGTAGAGCTCGTATTTACTATCTTCGTGAGCTTACAGGTAAAAAAGCACGTATCAAGGAAAGAAGATCATAATCTTTTCAAATACAAAAAAATTAAACTGCTTCCATTGGGAGCAGTTTTTTTTTGTTGTTTATTTGGATAGGAAAATTTAACAATACTGATTAAATAAAGTGCAAAAATAATTCATCCTGAAAAAATATTATCAAAACATATTTTATCACCATTTCTTTATAAGCTTTGTTGAAGATAAAAAACTTAGGGAGAGAGAACGAAGTAAAACTTTATTTCAACATCAATAACTCTTCA
>JAGLEB010000111.1 GCA_023145275.1 Flavobacteriales bacterium
CCTTGCTCCGGACGAACTTTAGCCGACGGATCATTGTCGTATTTTGGATGTCCAATAGCTCCAAAAAGTACTGCATCTGCCTGCATACATATTTCGTGAGTCTCTTCAGGATATCCATCACCTGTTGCATCAATTGCAACAGCTCCAGTTAGAGCAGCTTTCCACTCGATTTCGTGATTGAATTTTTTTGCAACTGCGTTACAAACTTTTACTGCTTGATCTGTTACTTCAGGACCAATTCCGTCTCCTGCTAAAAGTGCTATGTTTAATTTCATTTCTATTATTGCTATTAGCCTTTTGCTACTTGCTTCGGGCTTGATTATTTTATTGTTAGCTAATTGTTAGAACTCATGAGATCTAAATAATATTCAGCATTTTTTGTGTTGCCACAATTGCCGATACTGTTTGGTCGGAGTCTAAGCCTCTTGTTTTAAAAGATTTTTTACCGTGCTGCCAAGTGATTACTGTCTCGCAAAGTGCATCTGATGCCGATCCCGGTGGAATACTCACATAGTAATCTGTTAGTTTTGGCAGGATGACGTCTTTGTTTTTGTAAACTTTTTTTAGGGCTGAATAAAAAGCATCAAATTGTCCATCACCTTGAGAATGTTCTTCGAAAGTTTTGTCGTCTATAGTTACCGAAATAGTTGTGGATGGACGCAATCCTTTTGAATGAGTTAGAACGTATGAGTTTATTTTTACGCTCTCCTTGTACATGTTACTTTGTAGAACATCACTGATGATAAATGGTAAATCATCTTGTGTAACAACTTCTTTTTTATCTCCAAGCTCTATTATTTTCTTAGTAACCTTTGTAATGTCTTTATCACTCAAATGTAAGCCAAGTTCAGCTAAGTTTTTCTGAATATTTGCTTTTCCTGAAGTTTTACCAAGAGCATATGTTCTTTTTCGGCCAAAACGTTCTGGCATCAGGTTATTGAAATATAAATTATTCTTGCTATCACCATCTGCGTGAATTCCTGCCGTTTGAGTAAAAACATTTTCACCTATAATTGGTTTGTTGACAGGTATTCTAAAACCCGAAAAAGTTTCTACTAGCTTACTAACCTTGTGTAATGATTTCTCATCAACATCAGTTTGAGTATTAGGAATTAAATCTTTTATTACAGCAACCACACTTGCTAGAGGAGCATTACCTGCTCTTTCGCCCATACCATTCATTGTTAGATGAACTCCATTTGCACCGGCAATAACTGCTTCCATTGCATTTGAAACAGCGAGGTCGTAATCATTGTGTGCATGAAAGTCTAGATGAATTTCAGGATAACGATTGTGTATTTCTGAGATGAATTTTGATGTTTGTTGTGGTGATAAAATCCCCAGAGTATCAGGCAATAAAAGCCTTTGGATGTTTTGTGTTGATAAAAAATCAATAAATTCAAAAACATATTCGGGCGAAGTAATCATTCCATTACTCCAATCTTCTAGATACACATTTGTCTCAATTCCGTTTTCTGATGCTAGTGCAATTACTTTTGCGATGTCATCAAAATGTTGTTGAGGAGTTTTCTTCAATTGATGTTTCAAGTGATTCATAGAACCTTTTGTTAAAAGGTTCTGAACTTTTGCACCTGTGTTTATCATCCATTCAATCGAAAGGCCACCATCTACAAATGAAAGGACCTCAACTTTTTCAATACAATTATTTTTATTAGCCCAACTCGATATAGCCTTAACCGATTCAAACTCTCCATCTGATACTCTAGTAGAGGCAATTTCTATTCGGTCTACCTTCAATTCTTTTAGCAAAAGCTGAGCGATTGTTAATTTTTCAGCTGTCGAGAAGGACACTCCACTAGTTTGTTCACCATCTCTAAGAGTGGTGTCCATAATTTCTATTTTGCGTATTTTGGTCATTTCTTATTGCTGTTGGTCTATTTGCTAATAGTTTCACAAAGACTTAGGGAATATTAAAATAGTCTTGTTTCTGCAAATGCTTTTATTTCCTCTTTCATATTATTTAGGTAGTCAATATCGTCGAATCCATTTAACATATTCCCTTTTTTATAACCGTTTATAGGAAAGCTTTCACTCTCGCCTGTAGCTAATATTATGACTTTCTGATCTGGAAGGTTAACTTCAATTTCAGCTTTAGGGTCAGATTCGATCGCAGCAAATATTTTCTTTGCAAATTCGTCACTTACCTGTACTGGAAGAACTCCAATATTTAAACAGTTATTTTTGAAAATATCAGCAAATTCACTAGAAATCACACAGCGAAACCCAAAGTCATAAATAGCCCAAGCAGCGTGTTCGCGTGATGATCCTGAACCGAAGTTTTTACCTCCCACAAGAATCTTACCAGAATATTTATTGTCGTTTAGTACAAAATCGGACTTTGCACTACCATCTGAATTGTATCTCCAATCTCTAAAAAGGTTATCTCCAAAACCTTTGCGTTCAGTAGCCTTTAAAAATCTTGCAGGGATCAATTGATCTGTATCTACATTGTCTATTGGTAATGGATAAGCACTACTTTTTAATATTTCGAATTTATCGTATGCCATTTTTTTTTGCTTTTAGCTATTGGTGTATAACCATTAGCTTTTGTATTATTACAATAGTTTTTTTAATAAATTGACAAAACAAGCTTCACATAAAAGTGAAATATTGTTTTGTCAATTACCATTATATTTCTCTTGGATCAGTAACTTTTCCTGTTACCGCTGCTGCTGCTGCCACTAGAGGGCTAGCTAACAAGGTACGTGAACCTGGTCCTTGTCTTCCTTCAAAATTTCTATTTGATGTACTTACAGAATATTTTCCTGCAGGAATTTTATCATCATTCATTGCTAAACAAGCTGAACATCCCGGTTGACGTAATTCAAAACCAGCATCTGTTAAAATTTCTAATATGCCTTCTTCTTTTATTTGAGCTTCAACGATATGCGATCCAGGAACTAACCATGCAGTTACATTGTCAGCTTTTTTCTTGCCTTTAATTATCGATGCAAAAGCTCTAAAGTCTTCTATGCGCCCATTTGTACACGACCCTAAGAAAACATAATCAATAGTTTTACCTATCATAGATTCGCCTTCTTTGAAATCCATGTACTCTAGAGATTTTCCAAAAGTTTCCTTTCCTTCTTTTGTATCTTCTACATTCGGAACATCTTTTGTTAGACCAATACCCATTCCTGGGTTTGTACCATAAGTAATCATTGGATCAATATCGCTTGCACTAAAAGTAAGTTCTTTGTCAAAAACAGCATCATCATCTGTCTTTAATGTCTTCCAATACTCCATTGCTTTATCCCAATCTTTTCCTTTTGGAGCAAATTCTTTTCCTTGAACGTAGTCGAAAGTAGCTTGATCTGGCGCAATCATACCACCACGAGCACCCATCTCAATGCTTAAATTACAAACGGTCATACGACCTTCCATTGTCATTTTTTCGAACACATCACCAGCATATTCTACAAAATAACCTGTAGCGCCAGATGTTGATAATTGAGATATAATGTAAAGAGCAACGTCTTTTGGAGTAACACTATTACTTAGTTCTCCATTTACATTAATTCTCATTTTCTTTGGCTTCGCTTGCATTATATTCTGACTAGCTAATACCATTTCTACTTCAGAAGTACCAATACCGAAGGCTATTGCTCCAAAAGCACCGTGAGTAGAAGTGTGCGAATCTCCGCAAACTACAGTTGCACCAGGAACTATAACTCCATTTTCGGGAGCTACAACATGAACAACACCATTTTTGGCGTGACCTAGACCCCAGTGGCTAATTCCGAACTCATTTGTGTTGCGTTCTAAAGTATCTAACTGATTGGCAGATTCTATATTTGTAACAGGCAGATGTTGATTGATCGTAGGTGTGTTGTGGTCGGCCACAGCAAATGTTTTCTCAGGAAACATTACGCTAATACCTCTGTTTTTTAGACCTAAAAATGCAACTGGACTAGTTACTTCATGTACCAAATGTCTATCAATGAAAATTACATCTGGTCCGTCATTTACTTTTCTAACCAAATGCGAATCCCAAACTTTATCGAATAATGTGTTACCCATAACTATATATTATATGCTAAATTGTGTTCTTATTTTTCTCGAAACAAATCAAGTAAATTTATACGATTTTTCTAAATTTTATTTTTAAAATATTACGATGCTTAAAGTGCTTTAAAAATTGGCAACACCAATTAATTCAGTGCCTTTAGTGTAATTATATTACGATATCTAAAATTACTTTATCGATAACAAAAACTTTTTGAAACTAATAAAATCATTATTCATCTTTATAGATACTTTTTCTTTGTCCATAAATACTGAAAGTCTTTCTGGTATCTCTAGCTTTTCCTTCTGCTTGTCAGTGAAAGTTTCAATGAACTTTGATGGGTGGGCTGTTTCTACAAATATGCCGATAGCATTATCCTTGTTCTTCATAGCCTCCTTAAGCCCTAGATATGCAACAGCACCATGGGGATCTGGTAAATATGATGTTCTAGTGTATATGTCTTCTATACTCTCGAGGGTTTCTTTATCAGAATATGTGTAGCCCTCAACCACTTCTTTTAAATCGTCTAAATTTGGATATAGATCTAGGAGTCTTTCAAAGTTGCTTGGATTACCAATGTCCATTGCGTTGGAAACGGTGTGTATTGATGGCCTTTTCTTAAATTCGCCACTTTGAAGGTATTCTACAACCGGATTATTTACATTATTAGAAATAACAAACTTATCAATCTTTAACCCCATTTTCTTAGCATATATCCCTGCTAAAATATTTCCAAAGTTTCCACTTGGCACCGAAACAAGAATATCCTTATTTTGTTTCATGAATTTGGCTAGAGCTATAAAATAGTATAAACTTTGTGGTATAAATCGAGCTACATTTATTGAGTTTGCTGAGCTAAGGTTTAAATGCTTGTTTAAATCTTTGTCTTGAAAAGCTTCTTTTACAATTGCTTGACAATCATCAAAAGTTCCATTTACTTCCAAGGCAGTAATATTACCACCATAAGTAGTAAGCTGTTTTTCTTGTGATGCTGATACTTTTCCAGATGGATAGAGGATAATCACTTCCGTACCTTTTACTCCGTAAAAACCATTAGCAACGGCACTTCCTGTATCTCCTGAGGTAGCCACTAATACTGTTACTTTTTTGTTGTCGTCAGCAAAATATCCCAGACAGCGAGCTAAGAATCCTGCACCCACATCTTTAAATGCAAGGGTAGGACCATGGAAAAGTTCTAGAGCAAACTTATTTTCATCAACCTCCACTAGAGGGAAGTCAAAACTCAAAACTTCCTCTAAAATAGCCTTTAATTTATCTTCGGGAATCTCGTCTCCTACGTAAGGTTTCATAACCATTGTTGCCATTTCTGCAACAGACATATTCTCAATATTGTTGAAAAAATCTTGAGGTAACTTTTCTATATATTCAGGAACAAACAAACCACCATCATTTGCAAGGCCTTTTATCACTGCATCCTTAAAGCTCGCTTTGTTGTTTTTATCTCTTGTACTATGGTATACCATTTTATTAGTCTTTTGTTGAGTTGTTTTCTTAGTAGTTGATGTTTTAGTAAATACAACTTTTGTAGATTCACTACATCATTTTACATCCTTCCTTACTAACTTTCGAAATATGAATATTGTAGAGTAAGTTAGTTTGTTCTATAGTTTTCACAAGTGCATTTTTTACACTTTCAGCATTATCTTTTCCCTCGCACATAGCGAACATTGAAGGGCCTGAACCTGAAATTGAAAATCCTAATGCTCCATTTATCATCGCACTTTCTTTAAATTGATCGTACATTGGTATTAATAGAGATCTTGTGGGAACAACTACATAATCTTCTAAAGATCGGCCAATAAGCTTGTAGTCATTTGTAAATAATCCTGAGATTAACCCAGCTACATTTCCCCATTGTTTTACGGCTGTAGACAATGAAATTTGCGATTTTAAAATTGCTCTAGAATCAGAAGTTTTTATTTCAATTTCGGGGTGTAGTACAACCACGTATAGTTTTTCTGGCGTAGGTATTTTAACAACATCAAGAGGCTCGTTTTGTCTTACTAGAGTAAATCCACCTAGAATGGAAGGAGCAACATTGTCAGCATGACGGGCTCCAGAAGCTACTATTTCTCCATCCATGGCAAAATCAACCAAATCCATCTCACTGAATTTGTCGTCTAGCAATTGATTTAGTGCAAATACTGCTCCCGCAGCACTTGCAGCACTTGATCCTGTGCCGCTACCAGGGTTTACACCTTTTGTTATCTTTAACTCTATCCCAAAAGGAATATCTTTTGATTCATACATCTTCAAAAGAGCCATCCCTGCAGTGTTTTTTCTTAGCTCTGTACTTAGGGGCTTTTCCGAAATAACTTCAGAGATTACGATTCCTTTTTCTGGAGTTTTTTTCATCTCAATAATATCACCAGGTGCTTCGAGTGCAAACCCTAGTATATCAAATCCACTGCCTACATTGGCAACAGTTGCTGGTGCAAATATTTTTACTTTATCCATTTTGTTTGATGGCTTTTGATCTTTAACTTATTATTTGTTGGAAATTGAAAATAAGTTAAAGGCTATAAGTTTAATGCTTCAATGTTCTCATTATATCTCCAAAAACTCCTGCAGATGTCACTGCAGCTCCAGCTCCAGCACCTTGTATAATCATTGGGTTCTCGGGATATCTTTCTGTGTAAATCAAAACCATATTGTCTGTTCCTTTTAAGTTGTAGAATGCATGTTCAGAACTTAAGGATTGTAAGCTCACTTTTGCTTTTCCATTTTCGAAAGAAGCTATTATTTTTAATTTATTACCCAAACTCTCTGCCGACTGATAAAGTTTGTTGAAAAACTTTTCTTCTTTTGCTAAAGAAATAATAAATTCGTCAACCCCCATAGGTGCTAAGCAACTATCTGGCATGAAGCTTTCACTAATCACTTGTTCAGGTTCTAGATCAAATCCAGCTTCTCTAGCTAAGATTAATATCTTTCGAGCTACATCCTTTCCGCTCAAATCTATTCGAGGGTCTGGCTCTGTATATCCTTCTTTTTTTGCCTGTTTTACTATCTCCGAAAACGAATCAACTCCTTTATAATTGTCGAATATAAAGCTTAAACTGCCAGAAAGGACACCTTCCATTTTTGTTACTCTATCGCCACTACTTACCAAGTTAGAAATAGTGTCAATAATTGGTAAGCCAGCTCCAACATTTGCTTCGTACAAGTAGCTAACACTATTTTCCCGAGCTAATGCTTTTAATGTTTTGTAATTTTCGAGGCTAGATGATGCAGCAATTTTATTTGAACATGCTACTGATATTTTCGATTCGAGAAATGAAGAATAATAATTAGAAATTTCTTCGTGGGCAGTATTGTCAACAAATACAGCATTCCTTAGATTTAGTTCTGTAGATAGTTTATGAAATTGCTTTATGTCTGAAATGTTATTGCTTTTGCTCAGTTCTTCTTTCCAAGTATCTAAATCTATGCCTTCTTGCTTTATTAAAAAGTTTCTAGAGTTAATCATGCCCACAACAACCATCTCTATATTATGATGATCTTTTAAATGTTGCTTTTGATTTTTTATTTGATCAATCAACGAACCTCCAACATTTCCAATACCTGCGAGGAAAAGGTGAATCTTTTTATAGTCGGATAAGAAAAATTCTTCGTGAAGAACGTTCATAGCTTTTTTGAGGTTGTGTTTTGTAACAACCATAGAAATATTTTTTTCTGATGATCCTTGAGCTATTGCTCTAATGTTAATGCCATTGTGACCCATAGCACTAAATGCTCTTCCACTTAGTCCGCTTCTGTGTTTCATGTTCTCACCAACAAGAGCTATTATAGCTAAGTCGTCTTGTATAATCAGATTTTTTATTTTCCCAGAAGACAATTCAGAACTGAACTCATTCTCAAGAGCTTCTATAGCGTTAATTTGATCTTCGTTCTTTATTGCAATTGTGATAGAATGCTCGGACGAGGCCTGAGTAATAAGGATAATGTTTACATTTTTATTAGATAAGCTTTGGAAAACTCTGCTCGCATATCCTGGTATAGCAACCATTCCTGCCCCCGAAATATCAATCACTGATATTCCTTTTATTGCAGATAAACCTGTAATGTCAGTTTTGCGCGGAGCATCTTTCACAATTTTTGTACCTGGGTTCTTTGGGTTGAAAGTATTCTTTACAACCATCGGTATATTTTCTCTTAGAGCAGGTTGTATTGACGGTGGATAGATAACTTTTGCGCCAAAATGCGAAAGTTCCATCGCCTCATCAAACGAAACACTCTCGAGCGATGATGCTTGTCTTACCATTGACGGGTCGGCAGTTAGCATACCATCAACATCAGTCCAAATTTCTAAAACACTAGCTTTTAAATGTGCTGCCACAATCGACGCAGTATAGTCCGATCCTCCTCGGCCGAGTGTAGTTAGTTGGTTCTTATTGTTTTTAGCAATAAAACCTGGCATAACAGCTAAGGCGTAATCTTTTGAGCTAATTTCTAATAAATTTTCTTTTGTTCTTTCTTCGTTTAGTTGAGCATTGATAAATTTGCCATTTGCTACAATAATCTCTGAAGAATCCCAATATGAAGAAAAGTTGCTATCACTATTTAGGAAATGAAATAAGATTCGAGATGAAAACTTTTCACCAAAACTAAGTACTAAAGCTGTAGATTTCTCAGTTAGCTCCTCTACTAAGAATATCCCCTTTAGTATATCTTCTAACTTATTCAGTCGAGTTTTAAATTCAGCAATTACACCACTTTGTTTCTCAATTGGTATAAGTTCTCTTATTATGTCTATGTGCTTTTTTTCGAGCAATAATATGTCGTCAAAATAGCTGTTATTTCCATTGCTAGCTTTGTCAGCAGCTTCTTGAAGTAGATTCGTCATTTGAGAAATTGCAGATACTACCACAATTGTTTTTTCTTCTTTAGCTGAATCTAATGAAATGTTTTTAACTTTTCTAAAGGAATCAGCTGTCCCTACTGATGTGCCTCCAAATTTTAATACCTTCATGATATAATCTTTTTCTCAATGTGTATAGCTTAATTGTCTTTCGCTATAAAACTCTGGGATATATTTTTTATGTTATTTTTGTTGGATGTGATTTTAAACAAAACTTTGTCTATTCACAGCTGTGGCGATATGTAAAATTATAACCCGCTAGGGGTAATTATACGAATAGTAGAACGTGTAGTTGCTCCCTCAAAAGGATTGAAGGTATGAAGTGCTATATTTGCGAAAAATGACATATTGGCTTTCATGTTGTTCTGTTTTCGTTGCAATATTATGTTAATTATTAATCATATCAAAGTAAAATCATTTCAAATTGAAATTTCGCATATTGCATTATGTCTGATTATAACTAAAAAGAATAAATTCTAAATATGTTTACTTGTAAACAGCTTTATCTTTTTCTACCATTATTTCGTCGTGATGTCCCATTTCTCTCTCCATATCGATGTTTATTTTACTTTCTATGAAATCTATAGAAGGGAGGTAGGGCTTTAAGTCTAGAACAGGAGTGTTGTTGAACGCATCTATACCACTAACAAATAAGGTGTCGTGATCAATTCTGTTTAGTCTTGTCAGTGCCATCCCTATAGAGTTTGGCCTACGTGGTGACCGAGTAGCAAAAGTCCCAAAATAATGCTCAGTACCGGGTGGATTTACAAAGGGATCCCAATCTTCTACGAGGTTCATATGATAGATAACCCAGATATATTCAAATTTATCTAAATCAAGAAGTGCCTCGCCATAGCCTTCTGAAATCACAATTTTGCCTTGCGATTGTGATGAAAGTATTCCTTGACGAGGTACATCTTTGTTTATATTAAAATCGGTTTTAAAATAACCTATAGGCTTATAAATTATATCGTTAGTGTTATTTTCTTGTACACAAGAGTTTAGCAATAAAAAAATTAAGCCGCCTAAAAAACTACTCTTTAACATCTATAAAATCCTGAAGGTAGTTGTACTTCTCAGTTAAGTGTCCATCCTTTGTCATTAATGATCCGTGCAGAATTCCCTCCTCATCATTGTTGAAAAATGCGGGTAATACATTTTTTATAAACATATCTCCAAAGTTTTCGGATGCATCTTTAGCCAATTCACAAGGTAAATTATCAACAGCCATAACTGCAATAGCATTGTCGTCCATGCATTCTACTTCTCCTAGATCAGGATGATATCCATAATTAGGATCTTCTATCGTAGAAGGTCTTATAGTAGAAGGTATAGAACCCTCAATGTCGCAAGTAATATCTGCAATAACTGAAATTTTAAAATCTTCAGATTTCATATCTTCAACTTCCCAAAGTTGAGGAGCGTTTTGATCCCAGTAGTGCCCTGATATTATCATATCTGTTAGTCTTGTATACGGCAGAAATGAAGACTTGTAGTCTTGTGGGTTTCGGAAATAATCATTCTGAACAAATGCTCTCCCATCTTTCGCTTGCGCATAATCCTCACAGCCGAGATTTACAAAAACTGGAAAATCAAACTCTTCATTTAAGTATTCTTCTTTAGATACTTCACGAATATTAGCATCTTCGAGAATCTCTCTTGATCCAGCTGAAACATGACCTTTTCCAGTAAGAACAATCTTGATGTTTGGGAGATCTATTTCGCTAAGTATTTTTTCAACATCCGATTTCCTATCAAGACTTATAGCTTTTGGGAGATCAAATAACCTGAATTTACTTCCTAAAGTTTTTATACCATTGTAAGCCCCAACAATTCCAGCCCATTTTCCGAAGAAAACTACTCTTAAGTCCGAAGCGTTTTTAAGTAATTCGTGATCGTGAAAAGCAACGTTTTTATTGATGATTGCCTTAAGTAATGGTCTGTTGTATTCTTGCTCTTTATAAGTATGCGAGAAAAAGAAATATTCCTTATTTGGAATGAGCGAATCAATAGGTACTTCTTTCACCCCAATTAAAATATCGCAATCAGAAATATCTTCTTTAACGGTAAGCCCAACTTTTTTATATTCGCTATCGTTAAAACATCTTATGCTACTAGATTGAATAGTAATTTCAATTTCAGGATATTTTTCAATGATCTTTATGCATTGTTTTGGAGAGAATACTACTCTCCAATCTTCAGGTGTCTTTTCTTCTCTGATTATACCTAATTTCATGAAATATTATTTTGAACCTTTATATGAAAGAATTGCAGTGAGTTCTTTTTTTGAGGGATGTTAGTAAATATTTTTATTGGGGATAAAATTAGTGAAAATTAAAAGGATTTCGAGTAGAAATGAACAAAAGTGATAAAGTTAGGTTAAATTAAAAGATTATCCTTATTTTTGCCGTCCTTACAAAAAGGGGATGACCGGTTTTGACAGCGAGGTCAGACGAAATGTAAGCATGTCGAGCGTTGATTTGTAGCTCGTAAATATCATGGATCATTTTTTTAATTGGCGAAAACAATTACGCTCTTGCTGCTTAATCTTACCTGATGGTGGATTACAGCCTACGTCCTAACAAGGTTAGGAGGCGGGACACTTCTCAAAAGGCTTATCTAACGTCGTTTGAATTTGGAGTGCTGAAATGTTAGAATAAGACTGAGGGAGCTTTGACCGAAGTACTAAAATCTAAAGAAGCTAAGTTTTAATTGGGGTGTTTATGCTCAGGTTAAGATCGAAAACCAATCATAAACTAAGCATGTAGAAAGTATTGAGTATGCTTGTTTGGACCAGGGTTCGACTCCCTGC
>JAGLEB010000112.1 GCA_023145275.1 Flavobacteriales bacterium
AGGTTCGAATCCTGCCACCCCGACGAAATCAATCCTTCATCAAATTTATTTGATGAGGGATTTTTCATTTCTAAAAGTGTCGAAAGCTCGCTTTCGTAAAGTTTTTGGAAATGAAAAATTTCAAAATGCGATAGCGTTTGAATGGATTGTTTTCAGACAACTCCACAAAGGATCATAGAGCGATAGCGAGATAATCCTGCCACCCCGACGAAATCAATCCTTCATCAAATTTATTTGATGAGGGATTTTTCATTTCTAAAAGTGTCGAAAGCTCACTTTCGTAAAGTTTTTGGAAATGAAAAATTTCAAAACGCGATAGCGTTTGAATGGATTGTTTTCAGGCGACCCCCCAAAGGATCATCTAGCGATAGCTAGATAATCCTGCCACCCCGACGAGATAAAAATATCATTAAACCCAATACCGCTAGATTTTATTGATTTAAAAACAGATAATGACTGTTTGAACTTTGTCAAGTTTTTCTAATATATATTGTAGAGGAAAAGCAAGTAAGCTGGATCAGCCATGATTTTTGGGGACTAGTCCTTTTTAAGCTCAAAGGATGTTTTAAAGATAGAGTTGCCTGAAGGTGGTGGATATTCTGCTATTTTCTATAAGAAGTAGTGGAGGGGGAATAATTTTTATTTGAATGATAAAATTATCCTAAAAGAGTAATTTATGTAGTGACAACAAAAAAAGGCCTTTTCATAACGAAAAGGCCTTTTTGCAGTTCTTTGGGATTACTATCCTTTGTATTGTTCTAAAGCAGCTTCTAGAGCTTCGGCAGCTAGAATCAAATCGTCTTTTTTAAGAACGTAAGCCATTCGTATTTGGTTTTTTCCTAGTCCTTCAGTTGAGTAGAATCCACTAGCTGGAGCAACCATTACAGTAGTTCCATTATAGTTGAAATCTTCTAATAACCATTGTGCAAAATTTTCTGCATCATCAATAGGAAGTTCTGCAACACAGTAGAATGCACCTTTTGGTGTGGGAACTTTTACTCCTGGTATTTTATTAAGCTTCTCTATAAGTATGTTTCTGCGCTCAACATACTCCTCTTTTACTTCGTCGAAATATTTCTGCGGAGTTTGCAATGCTGCTTCACTAGCAATCTGGGCGTATGTTGGAGGAGAAAGTCTAGCTTGAGCAAATTTCATTGCTGTAGACATAACTTCTTTATTCTTCGAAACTATGGCGCCAATTCTAGCACCACACATGCTGTATCGTTTCGAAACTGAGTCAATAACAATAGCATTTTCTTCTAATCCATTAATGTGAAGAATAGACAAGTGCTCCTCGCCATCATAAGTAAATTCACGATAAACTTCATCGGCAATTAAGAAAAGATCATGCTTTATTACAATTTCTTTTAAAGAGTTTAGTTCTTCCTCAGAATATAGGTAACCCGTTGGATTTCCAGGGTTGCAAATCAAAATTGCTTTAGTTTTTTCTGTAATAAGATTTTCAAATTCAGAAATTGGAGGCAAAGCAAAACCGTTTTCAATTGTTGAAACTACAGGAACAATCTTTACATCGTTAGCAGTTGCAAATCCATTGTAGTTAGCGTAGAAGGGTTCAGGGATAATAATTTCATCATCAGCATCCATAATACTTCCAAGAGCAAATGATAAAGCTTCCGACCCTCCAGTTGTTATGATCAGCTCGTCTTTAGAAACAATGATGTCATGCTTTTTGTAATATTCAGAAAGACCTTCTCTATAAGATTCAAATCCAGCAGAGTGAGTGTATTCTAAAACTTTTATATCAAAGTTCTTCACTGCATTTATAGCAACCTCAGGAGTCTTTATGTCTGGTTGACCAATGTTTAAATGCAATACGTTAATTCCTCTCTTCTTTGCAGCCTCTGCAAATGGAACTAGTTTTCTGATTGGCGATTGGGGCATGTTGCCACCTTTAATCGAAATCTTTGGCATCTTTATTTATATGTAGTTTATATAATGTTTATCTGTGGCAAAAATGCAAAAAAAAAGCTTACAATAATCCATAATTATTAAAAAATGACAAATAGAAAAGTATGATTATTAACATGTTAAAATGTGGTTAAATAGATGGTTTTGTAATGTTAAGTTGTAAAAACTGATTATATTTAGTGTGTAATCATAATTTTATAGACTATCAATAAGACTTGGAAAATGTTGGACGTTATGCTGATACAGAAAAAAACTGCTTTTTTGTTATTACTTTGTATGCTTCAGTTTAGCCTTGCATTTTCTCAAGATGTATCAAATAGATATTTTATTGAAAGTGGTAGGAAATACGAAAAAATTCCATTCGTATTTTCTGGCAATCAGATTATTTTGGAACTAAAATTAAACGGTTCAAAGCCTTTGAAATTTATATTAGATTCTGGAGTTAAAACTCCGATAATGCTAGATGTGCCTCAATTCGATACTATTAGAATAAATGACTATAAGCGTATTTCTGTTCAAGGACTTGGGCA
Organism: Flavobacteriales bacterium; assembly: GCA_023145275.1. Lineage (GTDB taxonomy): Bacteria > Bacteroidota > Bacteroidia > Flavobacteriales > JADGDT01 > JADGDT01. Next base: position 2,460 of record JAGLEB010000112.1, read on the forward strand.
AGGTGATGGTATTGCTGCACTGATTGCATATAATAATACCATAAATATAGGTAGTCATATTGTAAACAATAATCAAACAGTGATAGTATTACTTGAAGATATTTTTCACTTATCAAATAAACTAGGTCACGACATAAATGGAATAATTGGATTTGATATTTTTCGTGATTTTATTGTTGAAATTAATTATGATAAAAGGTATTTAAAACTTTGGGATCCCAAAAGATATAAGTATTCGAAAAGTAAGAAGTATGTAACCAAACCATTGAGTTTTAAAAGAGGAAAACCCTATGTTTATTTAGATGTAGAAATGGAGAAAGGTAAATTTGTGCCTGTCAAACTTCTTGTTGACACTGGTGGTAGCGATGCTCTTTGGCTTTTTGCTGAATCTCATGAAGATATAAGTCACCCTGAAAAATATATACCTGATTTTTTGGGTTCGGGGCTAAGTGGCGATATTTATGGAAAGAGGTCTAGAGTTGCGGGCCTGCATATTGGCGAACTTAAATTAAAAGATGTTACAGTTTCTTATCCTGATTCGTCATCAGTATCTTTTGTTATGGTACACAAAGAGAGAAATGGAAGTATTGGTGGTGGGGCTCTAAATAGGTTTAAAGTGATAATCGATTACACAAATAAAAAAATAAGTTTCAAAAAAGGAAATTTATTTAAAAGACCTTTTCACTATAATATGTGTGGAATAGAGCTTAAAATGCCTTTCCCAGATATGCCTATATATGAGGTGTCTGAAGTTAGAAAGGGTTCACCCGCTGCCGAAATGGGGGTGGTGAAAGGTGATATGTTGAAAGAAGTTAACTATAAGAATACTTCGAGTATGTCTTTTCCCGAAATCATGTCGAAATTTAGAACTAGAGACGGGGAAACAATAAGACTAATTCTCGATAGAAATGGTGAAGAAATTAAGGTGAAGTTGAAGCTGAAAAAAGCGATATAAGAATTGTTATTTTTTCTTTACTACAATTAAAATACCTCTAGTAGTAAGCCATACAAAACTCGATAGTAAAAGTCCGAAAATAATACTTCCAAAAACAAAAAGATATAGACCTTCGCCTAGGTTACTTAGTGAATTAGTTTGTGTTGATAGGCTTAAGGAGTAGTTAAAACTCCCATTGAATAATAAATAACCTGTTTGGTAGCTAGCGTATATTAATGCAAAAACCATCGGTGGCCAACTAATACTTGTAGCTAAAAAAACTATTGCTTTGTTGAGCTTTAAAATATGAGAAAGAGTAACGGAAGCAATTGACTGAAATCCATATATAGGAATTACAGCAATAAATACGCCTAAACTCATAGCACTTGCAATTTTTGCAGGGCTTTCGCTATCTGATGTGAAAATTTCTTTAAAAAACTTTCTTAAATTTATGTTTTTTAACTTTCGGAACATTTCCTTTTTTGGTGATTTATATTTTTTGCAAGTATAAGCTATTTATAATTAATGCTCAAGAGGTTTTGTAAAGCGAACAATTCGAAGTTTTAGATGTTGATTGATTGTTAGTATTGAGCTACTCTATTATCTAAAGTTAAGGTTTGCAACATGAAGCTATATCCTTATCTTTGTCGATCAATTTTACAATTATGCCAGACAAGTTCGAAGATTTAAGTCCAAAGGAATACATATTAATAAAGGGAGCGGCCCTTCATAACCTTAAAGGTATTGATGTTGCTATTCCTCGAAATAAGTTAATTGTTATTACTGGCTTGTCGGGTTCTGGAAAATCTAGTTTGGCTTTTGATACTCTATATGCCGAAGGGCAAAGACGATATGTAGAGAGTTTGTCGTCTTATGCTCGGCAGTTTCTAGGAAGATTGAATAAACCAAAGGTCGACTATATTAAGGGGATTTCTCCTGCAATTGCTATAGAGCAAAAGGTTAATTCTACTAATCCACGTTCTACAGTTGGTACATCAACCGAGGTTTATGATTATTTAAAGCTTCTTTTTGCGAGAATAGGAATAACATACTCTCCCATATCTGGCACTGAAGTGAAGAAGCATAAAGTGTCTGATGTAACAGATTTTTTAAAGAAACTTGAGATTAACTCAAAGGCATTATTGTTAAGTCCTGTCCATATTAGAGAAGATAGATCTGTTTTTGAAACGTTGAAAATTCTTGATCAGCAAGGATATGCAAGAGTGCAGTTTGGAGATGATATACTGAAAATAAAAGATGTTCTTAAAAATGATGATTTAGAATCTCAGCGTAATTTCTTTTTAGTTGTCGATAGAATGGCGATGAAAGATAATGATGGATTTTGGAATCGTACAGCTGATTCTATCCAAACAGCTTTTTTCGAGGGAAAGGGGAGATGTATTATTGTGGAAGTGTCAGATAATTCTAAAACTGAATTTTCAAATGTTTTCGAATTGGATGGAATAGTTTTTAATGAACCCAACACACACCTTTTTAGTTTTAACAATCCTTACGGAGCATGTCCGAAATGTGAAGGATACGGTATGGTTATAGGTGTTGATCAGGAATTAGTAATCCCAAATACTGGTTTGAGTATTTATGAAGATGCAGTTGTTGCCTGGAAGGGTGAAAAAATGCAGGAATGGAAATATCAACTTATAGATAGTGCTGATAAGGTAGATTTCCCTATTCACAAACCATATTATGAGCTTAGCTACGAGCAGAAAGATTTACTTTGGAATGGTTGTAAACATTTTAAGGGAATAAATGATTTCTTTAAAATGGTTGAAGAAAACTCCTATAAAATTCAATATAGAGTTATGCTTTCTAGGTATAGAGGGAAAACTTTGTGCCCTGAGTGCGATGGTAAACGTTTAAAGAAGGAAGCTGAGTATGTAAAAGTAGGAGGGAAGAGTATTTCTGAATTAGTGATATTGCCGCTAAATGAGCTGAAAGATTTTTTTGATTCAGTAGAATTTAGTAAACACGAAAAAGAGATAGCAAAACGGCTTATTACTGAGATAGAGTCTAGAATTGGATTTTTGTTAGATGTAGGTTTAGGCTATCTAACATTAAATAGAACTTCCTCAACACTTTCTGGGGGGGAATCTCAAAGAATTAATCTTGCAACTTCTCTTGGATCTAGTTTGGTTGGATCGATGTATATTTTAGATGAGCCAAGTATAGGGCTTCATTCAAAAGACACTGAAAAATTGATTGATGTTTTAAGAAAACTTCGCAATTTAGGAAATACAGTGATTGTTGTGGAGCACGATGAAGATATAATGAAATTTGCAGACTATATTATAGATATAGGCCCAGAGGCTGGTGTGCATGGAGGAGATGTGGTTTTTGAAGGTGTTCATGATCAATTGGAAAATTCAGATACTCTAACTGCTAAGTATTTAACTGGACGAATGGAGATTGAGGTGCCCGAATCTAGAAGGCCTTTTAAAGATTATATAGAGATAGTAGGTGCAAGAGAGAATAATCTTAAAAATGTAGATGTTAAATTTCCTTTGCACGGATTAACTGTAGTAACTGGAGTTAGTGGTTCTGGGAAGAGTTCTCTCGTGAAAAGAATTCTATATCCTGCTGTACAGAAACACATATTAGGATACGGAGAAAAACCTGGGCAACACACTATGATTCAAGGTGATTTAGAAGAAATTAAGCATGTTGAGTTTGTAGATCAAAATCCTATTGGAAAATCTTCCAGATCAAATCCAGTAACATATTTGAAAGCTTATGATGAGATAAGAGATCTTTTTGCAAACATTAAGCTTTCTAAAGTACGAGGATATAAACCGAAACATTTTTCTTTCAATGTTGAAGGTGGAAGATGTGAAACCTGTAAAGGAGAAGGAGAGGTAACTATAGAAATGCAATTTATGGCCGATGTGCATCTCACTTGTGAAGTGTGTGGAGGTAAGCGTTTCAAGAAAGAAATACTTGAGGTGAAGTTTGAAGAGAAATCTATTTTCGACATCCTAGATATGACGGTAAATCAGGCCTTAGAGTTTTTCGAAAAATACGGCCAAGCTAAAATAATTAATAAGATAAAGCCTTTGCAAGATGTAGGTTTAGGATATGTTCATCTCGGACAAGCCTCGAGTACCCTTTCAGGTGGAGAAGCTCAGAGAGTTAAACTCGCATACTTTTTGTCAAAAGGAACGAAGGCTGGAAAAACATTATTCATTTTCGATGAGCCTACAACTGGACTACATTTTCATGACATTAAAAAGCTCTTGAAGTCATTTAATGCATTAATCGAAAAGGGGCATACTATTGTGGTGATAGAACACAATCTTGATGTGGCAAAGTCTGCCGATTGGTTGATAGATATTGGTCCTGGTGGCGGTATTAATGGAGGTGAAATACTATTTAATGGTACTCCTGAACAGATGCTAGAATCATCTAATACCTTTACAGCTAAATATTTAATGGAAAAGCTGAATTATTAATATTTTTTTACCTTTATCCATCATTTTTATATTTTTAAACATAATAGAAAAATACTATGAGACACATATTAATTATTGTTGCAGCTTTATTTATTATTTCATGTTCTCCACAACCAGATTTTAAAAGTTCTAATTGGGGAGATACAAGAGAAAAAGTAGCTAAAACTTATAGTGAGGTTTTTAATTCTGAATTGTCTACTGATTTACTTTCGTTTGATCAGTTGATACTCGGTAAAAAAGCAACTGTTCATTTTAATTTCACAGATTCTAAGCTAGTATCAAGTTTTACCTTATTCGAGACAATGTCTCCTGAAGATACTAAAATGGTTTATGAAGCACTGAAAAAGCAGAACACTGATCGGTTTGGAGAAGAGACATTTAATTCAAACCCTCAAAAAATAGAAGAGGTGTCAATTAATCAAATTATTTGGAGTGATGATGAAACAACAGTATCTATGCGACTCGATGAGGGACGTTTGATTATTAAGTATTTCGATAATCAGAAGATGCCCGTAAATTAGAATCCTAGACTGTTTATCTTCAGCATATCATAAGTCTTCATTAAATTTATCTATTTACAAATAAATAATTAGTATGATGGAAATCATGAAATCGTTGTACTTTTACCGCTTTAAATAACACTAGATAAAAAATATGAATATTATAGATAAATTAAATTGGCGTTATGCTGTAAAGCAGTTTGATGTTGAAAAGAAATTAAGCGAAGAACAAATAAGCACACTTGTTAGAGCGGCTAATCTTACAGCTACATCTTTCGGATTGCAGCCTTCTAAAATTGTGATAGTTGAGAATAAGGAACTTAGAGAAGAACTAGTTCAATATTCATGGGGTCAGCGCCAGGTTGCTGATGCTTCACATTTGTTAGTGATAACAATTAATTCAGAAGCTGGCGACAATGAGGTGGATGAATATGTAAAAAGAACTGCCGATCTTAGATCTATTCCCGAAGAAAACCTAGAAGGTATGTCTAAGATGGTGAAAGGTTTCTTAAAAGGAATGGATGATAATCAAAAACATGCATGGATGGCTAATCAGGCCCATATTGTTTTGGGAAACCTACTAACTATATGTGCTGTCGAAGGAATTGATGCTTGTCCTATCGCAGGCTTTCAACCAGAAAAATACGATGAGATTCTCGATTTAAAAATGGATGGTCAGAAAAGTGTATTAGTTTTGCCGGTTGGTTTCAGGCTTGATAGCGACAAATATGCTAGTTTGGCTAAAGTTAGAATGGCCGATAGTGATTATGTTATTATGAAATAGATGGAGTCTTTAAAATATATTTTCTTTTTTTTTCTCGCACTGTTTTTAGTTATCCAGCTTAAGGTACCAGAAAAAAATCAAGGAGATTTAGATGTAGTTACAAGTTTTGTGAATAATGTTGATACTCCTAATAATGTAAAGGCCATGCTGACTAATGCTTGCTACGACTGTCATTCAAATAACACTAAATATCCATGGTATGCTGATGTAGCTCCAATATCGTGGTATGTTGCGGGACATGTAGAGGATGGCAAAAAGAGGCTGAATTTTACAGAGTGGCAGAATTATAGCAAAGACGAAAAGCAAAAGAAGCTTGAAAAGATATCTAACCTCATAAAACGTAGGTGGATGCCAATGCATGAATATTTAGGTCAGCATCCCGAAGCCTTAATGTCGAACGACGAGATTGCTATATATTCAGAGTGGTTTTCAAAAGTAGAGACTCAGTAATTTAGTAATATTATTTATGCGCCTATTCCTGTCGTACGCTTGTACGCTTCGTCACTAAGGTGTTTCACATATCAAGTGCCGTGGTCTCTTAATAAAAAGAGCCACGGCACTTGCATGTTCAATCACCCTAGCTCCTGCAGGGTGCCGCTACCACCAGGGGCGTGAGGTCATCACAGATAATTCAAAGTATTAATGTGCGTAAAGTAAAGCATAACCAAAAACGCCACACAAGTGGAGTTGAATAATCTAATTTTTCCGTTATATCGACCGACGATAGGAGTAGAGATATCTCATCATTACAAGAACAGATTTGACTTTCATGCTGTGTCATTAGTTATATCCACTAAAATAACACAAGAAAAATTTTCCCAAGGAAACAACAATACGTTTAAACAAGA
>JAGLEB010000113.1 GCA_023145275.1 Flavobacteriales bacterium
CGAGAAAGAAACTTTTAGCAAAACTAAACGTTGACGATATTAAACCATCGAGTCGTAGATATCCTGCTATTATTTTTAATGAAGAAAGAGAAGCTGGAGATCAGATCTTGAATATCGAAGGGCTTTCTGCTTCAATTGAAGGAGAAGTTCTTTTTAAAGGTATTGACTTGAATATCGGTAAGGGAGAGAAGATTGCTGTTTTATCTAAAAACTCGCAAGCTATTACTGCTTTCTATCAAATAATTAATGGCGAAGCTAAGGCTGATGCTGGTGAGTTCAAGTGGGGTGTAACTACTACTAACACTTACTTGCCAAACGATAATGCTGAGTTTTTCGATAATAACGATGACTCGCTTGTAGATTGGCTACGTCAGTTTGCACAAACTAAAGAAGAGAAAGAAGAAGTTTACGTTCGTGGTTTCTTAGGGAAAATGCTTTTCTCTGGAGAAGAAGCTCTAAAGAGCGTGAAAGTACTTTCGGGAGGAGAAAAAGTAAGATGTATGCTATCGAGAATGATGTTGCTTAGAGGTAACGTACTTTGTTTAGATGAGCCTACAAACCACCTTGACTTGGAATCGATTACTGCTTTCAACAACTCGTTGATGAAATTTACTGGAACTGTGATGTTCTCTACTCACGATCACCAGTTTACACACACTGTAGCTGATAGAATTATTGAACTTACTCCTAACGGAATTATCGATAGACACATGAGCTACGATGATTACTTAAAAGATAAAAAAGTTAAAGAGTTGAGAATTTCAATGTATAAGTAAAGGAGCTCGAAGCAAAGGAGCTGGAAGCAAGTGAGCTCGAAGTAAATGAGCTGGAAGTAAATGAGCTGGAAGTAAAGGAGCTGGAAGCAAGTGAGCTGGAAGTAAATTAGCTGGAAGTAAATTAGCTGAAAGCTCGAAGTAAAAAGCTGAATGTTGATATAAATGAGCTGAAAGTAAAGGAGCTGGAAGTAAAGGAGCTGAGAGTAAAGGAGCTGGAAGTAAATGAGCTGAAAGTAAATTAGCTGGAAGTAAAGGAGCTGGAAGCAAGTGAGCTCGAAGTAAATGAGCTGGAAGTAAATGATCTCAAAGTAAAGGAGCTGGAAGTAAATGAGCTCGAAGTAAATGAGCTGAAAGCTCGAAGTAAAAAGCTGAATGTTGATATAAATTAGCTGAAAGTAAATGAGCTGGAAGCAAGTGAGATCGAAGTAAATGAGCTGAAAGTAAAGGAGCTGGAAGTAAATGAGCTGAAAGCTCGAAGTAAAAAGCTGAATGTTTTTTCAATATTCAGCCTTTGAACTTCGAGCTTTTTCCTTTCAGCTTCGAGCTTTTGAACTTCGAGCTTTATTACTTCGAGCTTTCCCCTTTCAGCTTCGAGCTTTTGAGCTTCGAGCTTTTGAGCTTCGAGCTTTATTACTTCGAGCTTTATTACTTTGAGCTTCGAGCTTTCCCCTTTGAACTTCTAGCGTTATTACTTCGAGCTTTGCCCTTTCAGCTTTGAGCTTTTGAGCTTCGAGCTTTATTACTTTGAGCTTTCCCCTTTCAGCTTCGAGCTTTTGAGCTTCGAGCTTTTGAGCTTCGAGCTTTATTACTTCGAGCTTTATTACTTTGAGCTTTTTCCTTTCAGCTTCGAGCTTTTGAGCTTCGAGCTTTATTACTTTGAGCTTTTGAGCTTTTGAGCTTCGAGCTTTATTACTTCGAGCTTTATAACTTCGAGCTTTATTACTTTGAACTTCGAGCTTTATTACTTCGAGCTTTCCCCTTTCAGCTTCGAGCTTTTGAGCTTCGAGCTTTCCCCTTTCAGCTTCGAGCTTTTGAGCTTCGAGCTTTATTACTTCGAGCTTTCCCCTTTCAGCTTCGAGCTTTATTACTTCGAGCTTTTGAACTTCGAGCTTTTGAACTTCGAGCTTTCCCCTTTCAGCTTCGAGCTTTTGAACTTCGAGCTTTTGAACTTCGAGCTTTATAACTTCGAACTTTTATTACGCAAGAACATTCAAACTCACCGTTTCTTTTCTTTTTAACTCTACGGTGAAGTGTCGCATTATTGGTGCTTCATACTCTATTTCGAAACCTTGTGTAATCTCGTTTCTACGATCGTAAACATTTTTCAATGCAGCGGCAATATAATCCATGTGATTTTGTGTATATGTCCTTCGCGGAATAGCTAAACGCAGTAGCTCCAAATCTGGATAGCGATTTTGTCTCGTTTCAGGATCTCTATCTGCCAACAAGGTACCTATTTCTACTCCTCGTACTCCACTCTCTATATACAACTCAATACCTAAAGTCTGAGCAGGAAATTCGTTTTGTGGCAGATGCGGCAAAAACCTCTTTGCATCAACAAATATAGCATGGCCACCAAAAGGTTCTTGTACTGGGACACCATATTCAAGCAATTTTTCGCCTAAATATTTCACTTGACCTATTCTACTCTCAAGAAATTCGAAAGTTGTTGCCTCTCGTAAACCTTGTGCTAAGGCAGCCATATCTCTACCGGCCATCCCTCCATAAGTAATAAATCCTTCGAACATAATATTAAAAGTAGTTGCCTTGCGATACAATTCTTCATTTTTCAGTCCAATAAATCCACCTATATTCACAAGTCCATCTTTTTTCGAGCTCATTGTTGCTCCTTCGCCATAAGTAAATATTTCTTTTACAATATCTTTAATACTTTTATTAGCATAACCCTCTTCACGTGTTTTAATAAAATACGCATTTTCGGCAAAGCGTGCTATGTCAAAAAATACAGGAACTTCGTACTTAGAACACAGTTCAGATACTTCGCGGATATTCTGCATTGATACAGGTTGTCCGCCTGCAGTATTATTTGTTATAGTAATTAAGGTAAAAGGAATTCTTTCTTTAGGATTAGCTTTTAAAACTGTGTCTAACTTTTCTAAATCTAAATTACCTTTAAATGGATGTATAGCTTTTGTATCAAAAGCTTCGTCAATAGTACAATCAATTGCTCTAGCCTTTCGGAACTCAATATGTCCTTTAGTTGTATCGAAATGAGAGTTTCCAGGCACCACATCTCCTTCCTTAATCATCGCAGAGAAAAGCACATTTTCAGCAGCTCTTCCCTGATGAGTAGGTAAAAAATACTCAAATCCTAAAAGTTCTTTAACCGTATTTTTAAGAGTAGTAAATGACCTAGAACCAGCATAACTCTCATCTCCAGTCATCACTTCGGCCCACTGCTTATCACTCATTGCTCCAGTGCCTGAGTCAGTAAGTAAATCGACGAACACTTTATCACTATCTAATTTAAACAAATTGAATTGTGCTTCTTTTATCCACTCCTCTCTTTCTTCTCTAGTTGTTGTTTTTATTGTTTCTACCATTTTTATTTTAAATGGCTCTGCATAAGGTAATTTCATGACGTGTGTATATTGTTAAACTGATCGCAATAAAATTGCAATCAAACTTATTATTTTTATAAAATGATTTAGAATTCAACTCTAAAAGAGCTTAATGGGGATATTAATAGTGATAATTATCTCTACGTTTGATATGAATATATCTTACAGCAACGATGTGGTTTACTATTAATTGATACATTACCTATGTATTTGTTGTTAATTGTAAATAAATACACCCAAATATACATATAAAAATTACAATTTGTAACATTTAGACTGCCCATTCTTAAACAGCAGCATTAAAAACAATACAAGGTACAGTTGATTTAAAAATAATCAAATTGTTAATAACTTCATTCAATATTAAATAGCACTTTAATTGCATATTTATGGCATAATTATTTACTTAGTACTATAAACAAAGACGAAGCAGAGATAACTTTGAGCAACAAAAAAAATAAAAACTTTTTAAAATTGTTTTTATTTTTTCCATTTAAAAAAGCACCTTAAAAGCACTTCAAAACACCAAAACACTCAAAATCAACTAATTACATTTTTACCATAAAAACATTTTTAAAAAAACAATTTTTCTTTTCAACAATAGTTGTTGAAAAGAAAAGGTAATTATAAATTTTTTCTTCAAAGTATTCTTATATATTTGAATCCACAAATCGTGAATCATTAAAGAAAAGATTATTAGAATGATACAGCAAATACCAACACAAAAAATCGAGAAGACATACACTCATAAAGAAGTTTTCGAAGCTAGTTTAGAATATTTCGAAGGAGATGAACTTGCTGCGAGTACATGGATAAATAAATATGCAATTAAAGATACTGCTGGAAACTACTTCGAGCTTTCTCCAGAGAACATGCATAAAAGAATGGCTGATAAGTTCGGAAGTATTGAGGAATCATACGGAAACGACTTAACAGACGAGCAAAAATCAAGATTATCTGATTATGGTAAGAATAGAAAACTTCTTACTAGCAAAAAGATTTTTGAGTTGTTCGACAAATTCAAATACGTTATTCCTCAAGGAAGTGTAATGTCGTCATTGGGTAATGACAAATACATTGCTTCGCTTTCAAACTGTGTTGTTATTCCTCCTGTTCACGATTCATATGGTGGAATAATGCATACCGACCAACAATTAGCGCAACTATTCAAGCGTCGTTGTGGTGTTGGTGTTGACATCTCAAATCTTAGACCAAAAGATGCATTAGTATCTAATGCTGCTGGTACAACTACTGGAGCAGTTTCTTTCATGGAGAGATTCTCTAACACTACTCGTGAAGTTGCACAAAATGGTCGTAGAGGTGCTTTAATGTTGACTATTGATATTGCCCACCCTGATGTAATGGACTTTATCACCATTAAACAAGATCTAACAAAAGTAACTGGGGCAAATATTTCTCTTCGTCTTTCTGACGAGTTTATGAATGCAGTTAAGAACGATACAGATTACACTCACCGTTGGCCTATTGACAGTAAAGATCCTAAATACACTAAAACTGTTAAAGCTAAAGATGTATGGGATGTAATTGTAAAATCTGCTCATGGTTCTGCTGAGCCAGGATTATTATTCTGGGACAGACAGCACTACTACTCTACTTCGTCTGTTTACCCTGGATATGAAAACAGTTCAACAAATCCTTGTTCTGAAATTGGTATGCAAGGTGGTGATAGTTGTAGATTGATTGCTTTAAACTTATATAGCTATGTTGATAATCCTTTTTCAGAAAATGCAAAATTCGATTTCGACAAGTTCTACAGTGCTACATACGAAGCACAAAGATTGAACGATGATTTAGTAGATCTTGAACTGAAGGCTGTTGAAAGAATTTTGAATAAAATTGAAGTTGACGGAGAACCCGATTATATTAAGGCAAACGAAATTTCTACATGGAAACTTCTTTACGAAACAGGAAAAAAAGGTAGAAGAACCGGCCTTGGGTTCACTGCTCTTGCAGATGCTATTGCTTCTTTAGGACTTAAATTCGACACTAAAGAGTCTATTACTATGATAGACGAGATTATGAGAACTAAGCTCCAAGCTGAGTTTGACTCATCAGTTGACATGTCTGTTACTAGAGGTAGTTTCGAAGGATTTGATCCAAATATCGAAAACACATCAGAATTTGTGCAGATGATGGAGAAAGACTTTCCTAAATTGTACAAGAGAATGATGGAGAATGGACGTAGAAATATTTCTGTATCTACCGTTGCTCCTACTGGAACACTTAGTATGCTTGCTCACACATCTTCGGGTGTTGAACCAGTATTCTTGTTATCGTACAAACGTAGAAGAAAGGTAAACCAGAACGATCCTAATGCAAAAGTATCTTACATTGATGATATGGGCGATGCATTCGAAGAATTCGATGTTTACCACCACAAGCTAAAAACATGGATGGATGTTACAGGTAAAACTGATGTATCTGAAAGTCCTTATGCAGGTGCTACAGCTCCAGAAATAGATTGGAAAAAACGTATTGAACTTCAAGCTGTTGTTCAAAAATATATAACTCACTCTATAAGTTCTACGATTAATTTACCTAACGATGTTTCTTTAGAGAAAGTAAGCGATATCTATTTAGAGTCATGGGAACAAGGATTGAAAGGTATTACTGTTTATAGAGATGGATCTCGTTCAGGGATATTAGTTTCTACAGATGATAAGAAGAAAGAACCTAAACTTCCTGAATCTTCTTTCCCTGCTAAGCGCCCAAAAGTACTTGATGCTGATGTTGTGCGTTTCCAGAACGATTATGAAAAATGGATTGCTGTAATTGGTACTATCAATGGTAAACCTTATGAGATTTTCACTGGTAAGGCTGAAGACTCTTTCAACCTTCCTTCTTCAGTAGACGAGGGAAAAATTATCAAAAACGTAAATAACGAGGAAAAAAGTCGTTATGATTTTGAATTTACTGATAAAGATGGTTACAACACCACAATTCAAGGACTTTCGAGATCGTTTAAGAAAGAATACTGGAACTACGCTAAATTAATTTCAGGAGTGTTACGTCATGAAATGCCTATTGTTCAAGTTATTGATTTAATAAACAATCTTAACTTAAACGACGAGTACATAAATACTTGGAAAAACGGAGTTGCTCGTTCTTTGAAAAAATACATTTCAGATAGTGATGAAGTTGGAGACAAGAAATGTCCAACTTGTGGCGATCCTGAAGGATTAGTTTTCGAGGAAGGATGCTTAAAGTGTAAATCATGTGGATACTCTAAATGTAGTTAGATAGTAGCTATTATAAATCACCGTGATAAAATATATGTAGTTTCATTAGAGATTCTAGATATTCCTAACCCAATCTTGAGTGTAAAGGCAGTAACATTTTTATGTTGCTGCCTTTTGTTTTTAGGCTTATACCATTATTTTTTATTGAACAAAAAAAATCAACGATTTAAGAGATTAAACCGTTGATCTTTTTTTTTAATTTATCCTACTCAATAGATTCTATTATCTAATACAACATCACAAATTACCTCACTCTTTTCATCTTCTGTTGCGTGAAAAAACTCTCAGGTAAATCAACGTCAAATTTCATTTTTTCAATGTACAACACTGTTTTCTTTCCTTCCTCATCTGCTGGCACTATTTCAATTCTCGTTGGAATAACACGGCCATCCATCATTTTGAAATCGTAGGCTAAATTGCTTTTCACAAGATCCTCATCTTCGTCATAAAACTCTGATTTCACCTGTATATATTTATCTTTTACGATCCACATTAATACCTTACCCCAAATAACAGCGGCTTCTTCATTTGGAGTTAGCTCAATCTTATAACAGTCAAAACCTTCTACCTTTTCTTCTGCCACAATTTCATGATGATAATCGTGTACTATAGAGCTCTCTTTTAATATATCGTCATTAGTGTAATCAGAACCCATCCAACCTTGAGACATCATTGAAGATGGAATTTTTATCATTCGCCCTATCGATGGCATCCAATTCCACATTTCGGTTTTTCGCTTCATAAAAACCTGACCTTTATCTCTGGCAGGTGATGTAATATACGTCATTGAATAATCCATTCCTCTACCCCAACTTTTCATTTCTACACTTCGTTTCCATGTTGGACGAATTATTTCCATTTTCATTGTCGAAGTATTAGTTTTACCTCTAGTTAGCTCATCAGCTTTAATTATTACCTCTTTCGCAGACAGTTTATTTTGTGCAAATGAATTAACACTCAAAAAAGATATTACAAAAACGAATACTGCAAATATTTTTCTACTCATAATAATACTAATCATTAATTAAAATTTTTTTCAACCTTACATTTCCCTTAGTCGTACCACCAATATGTATTGCTTCAAAGTGCTTTCTTTATATGATGCATTTTATCTCATATTCAATTAATACGTACTAAAAATACAAAAAAAAGTTCAAATACAAGGCTTGCGTTTTTTTGTCCATGAAGTACTTTGAGCAAACTAGCTTTGGTTGCTGAAGGTTTAGTTCTATATTTAAAATAAGCACCTGTTTTAATAACGTTTATTTTTTGTTAGCTTCTGGCTTTACAACAATAATATTGATTCAATATTACATCAATTGAAACAAACTTAAAAGAAGTAATATACTACTAATAATCAGAGTGATAACATTTAATGACTTCCATAAGACCCCTGGTAACTTCATACTAATCCTACTGAGAATAATTGCTAATAAACAAAAAGTCAGAGCAAGATATGAAGCAACATATTGACCATGCAGAAATTCAGGTAAATAGCTGTAAAGTATAGCAACTCTATCAAATTGGTTATCTGCCAAATTAAAAGCATAAATCCATAGACATTGCATCAAAATGGGAATAGAAATAAATAATACTCCTAATAATGTCATTAATTTCAATTTAGCTGGGGCTAATGTAATTTCACCAAATAGTTTAACTACTTCACTGGGTGACTCATAGTAATAGTTTCTTATCCTGTAAACTCCAATTAATAAAACCAAATCAATAATTGGGCCTATTAGTACAAAAAGAAAAGAGTTATTAGGTTCAATAAAGAACAAAGGGATTACCACATATAGTATACTAATTGTCAGAGCACCATACATTAGGTTAAGAGAAAATGGTTTTTTACGCAAGAAGAATACTCCAGCTATAAGATAAATTGTATTCACAAAAAAACCAAAGTATGCCTGTAATTCAAGCCACTTCAGACGCTCAGGTGTTACTTCAGGCCATGTATCGTTTATCCATTGAGTCGTGAAGAAGAATGAAATATTATATATAATTCCTAAGGAGCCAAAGACAATGCAAAGAATCCCAATTAATTTTATCCATCTTGAAGTTTTCATATTCTTGAATTATAATTAATTATAAATGTCAAAAAAAATAAGCTTTAGCTTAACGTCTAGGATTTAAAGGTTGGTAGAACTTGCGCAACCACGTTTAAGTCCTCCGTTCTACCGATAGGCAGGTATAACCACACCTTGCTTTTAACAGTATGTATTTTCAATAATTAGTATTCTTTGTTTAGGGTGACTAATACCATTTACATACCAAAATAACGTATAAAATTTTCATCTTTTCCCTTTCTAATTCATCTAAAATTATTTCCGTAACTATTGGCTATGCAAAGAATTTTATATTCTTATAAACCTACAGTATTATTTTTTATGTTCCATGGTCCAAAAGAAATTTCCTTGTTCAGTGTGCCTTCTAAGGAATAATTGTGTCCACCTTCGAATAAATCGCTGGCTGTTGCTTGGAAAGGGATGTTTTGCTCAGTTGTTTGCGCTTCAGGAGTCATAGTTCCACTTACAACCACGTACTGTGCATTTGCTTGAGAAATAGGCATCATAGTAATACTTGCAAGAGTTATGCTTGTAAGGGCTACTTTGCCGCGCACAGTCATGTTTGATAATATGTTTTTCGCGGAATTGAGGATGTTCTCTAATTTAACCATTATACTCTTTGTTGAGTTTTTGAACTATATAAATGTTTTCTTTAGTTGTTACTCTTTAGTGAATATTGCCTTAAATTGCTAAATTCTCTGTTTTTAGGTATGTCTTGCGTCTTTCTGATTAAAGGTATCGCTTATAAAGTAAATATAACGCTTATAAAGATAGATTTCTCTTAGCTTTTTCATTTTCAGACACTTTTTTTTTCAATGGTTGATTGTAATTTTTAACATTAATTATTATACAGTAGTCCATTCAGGTACTTTTGATTATGGTAAAATTAATATAACAAAGGTAATATCAGAGAATGCTTATGCCGATTTCGGTCGAGATTTTGTTATTTCTATTCCTATCTACATTATGGATTAGATGATAAATTTCAATTGGACTTTTAACTTGTTTATTGATATCTGAGTATAAACTTAGTGTTCTATAATCGTTTATATTTAAAGGTGTTGTATTTTATAAAAATCTATGCTATATTTAATTGGTATTATAAACAATGCTAGCCTATGATAAAATCAATTTTTAAAATATCCATTTTATTTATTATATTTTTCAATATAGACAAAATTAACGCACAAGAGACAGACACTTTAAGGATTGATTTTGATGACATATGGATTATTGCTCTAAACAATAACACTGATCTTCAGAGCTCTGATTTAGATATACAAATAGCTGAAAAAACAAAAAAACAATCTTTCGAATTACCGAAAACTGAATTCTACCTTGGTCGTGGTTATGTTAATACCCCAGACTTAATTGACAATGCCTACACAGTAAATCAGAATTTTGGTCCAATAGTCAGGTACTTTGCCAATAGTTCTCTTTACAACAGTGAGCTTGAGAAAGCTGAATTTGAAAAAATTATGGTTCTAAAATCGGTTAAGTACACAGTTGAGATGGCTTACAACACTTGGTTTTTTTCTGTGTTAAGAAAAAACATATTAACAGAGCAGACTAAATATTTAAAAGACCTAGCAAAATCCTCTTTAAAGCGTTATAAAATTGGAGATATACACTCTATGGAAAACAATATTAATCAAATGAACTTTCTCAGAGTTCAAAATGATTTAATAAAAGTTAACAACAATTATTTAGAAGCAGACTTAGAATTGAGGAAACTAATATTAATTAGAGATGCGAGATTACTATGGCCCTTAAAAGATATAGAATCAATAAAATATCCTGCGATTAATAAAGAACTAGTTTTAGACTCGTTATTTCTAAAAATAATCAATAAATCAATTGAAGTTGAAAACTCAAAAATTTCAATTGCCCAATCGGAGTATTATCCTGAGCTATCTATTTCGTACACAAATCAGCAGTTAGAACACCTAAATGGAAATCAAAGCTTTTCTATTGGCGTTGCGGTACCTTTATGGTTTGTAACAAACAAAGCTGAAGTACAGAAAGCAAAAATAAACTTAGAGAAAGAGAAATTATCAGCTCTAAATAGAAGATTTCAACTCAATAATGAATTAAAAAATATCGAGAAAAGATATTTAAACTATTCAAAACTTCTAGACCAACTTAGCCAAAATACATATCATGAGGCTCAAGATTTCAGAAAGCAATTATACATTACATATTTATCGGGAGAGATGAGTGGATATCAATTTTCTCAAAGTTTAGATATCTATTTTAATATATTGACAAGTTACCTTGATATAGTTGAGAAGTATAATGCAGAAATAATAAGACTTAAATACTTTATTAATGATGACATATAATTTATAAAAAGTCATAAATTGCAATGTGTTAGAATAAAAAACTGCCTATAATGAAAAATAAAATACTTGAAGCTGTATTTGTAATATCTGCAATATTGTTAGTTCTATATTTCTTATTTGAAATTAGACAGATTCTTGTATACCTTGTTATTTCAGGAATAATTGCTCTTATTGGAAAACCCTTAGTACAAACACTAAATAAAATAAAAATCGGCAGTTTTCATATGCCAAAAACACTAAGTGTTATACTTACAATATTTACTTTTTTAACCGTAATTTCTTTATTGGGAATGGCCCTAATACCATTGATCAATGAGCAAGCAAGGAGTTTGGCCTTATTAAACATTGATGAAATAGAGTCGAATGTTTCAATAGGAAGATCGCATATTGATATGTGGTTTTCTAGTCATGGGTTACAAGATTTCAATTTGTTTGGAGGAAAAAAGATTAAAGATGTGATCGATTTTTCTTTTATACCCAATTTTCTAAATTCAATGATTGGAGCAATGGGAGGAATTTCAATTGGACTATTAACTGTCTCATTTATTTCATTCTTCTTACTAAAAGATAGAGAACTAATATTGGATTATTTTTTATCCTTGTTTCCAAAATCAAATTCTAATAATATAAGACTACTTATCACCTCTGTAAAACTATCTCTTTCAAGATATTTAATTGGCTTAATGATTCAGGTTAGTATACTTTTCATCTTGTACACATTACTACTCTACATCTCTGGTATTAATAACTTTATTATTATTGCAATGCTAGGTGCCTTACTTAATCTAATACCTTACGTAGGCCCATTTATTGGAATAATAATGATGGTGATTCTTTCGATAACTGGAAATATCACAGAAGATTTTAACGTAGTAATACTACCTATGATAACTAAGATATCTGTTGGGTATATGTTGATTCAACTTTTAGATAATTTTGTTAATCAACCAATGATTTTCTCAAAAACAGCTAATGCGCATCCTTTAGAGATTTTCCTAGTTATTTTAATTGCTGGTACTCTTTTTGGGATAGTAGGAATGATTGTGGCAGTACCTACATACACTATAATCAGAATTGTATTGAAAGCTTTCTTAACTGATGGTAGAAGTCTTTTAAGATTCGTATCGAGAAGTATTTAACATTATTCAGCATGTCTTTTAAACGATATACCGATCCCGACTTGAAACAGTTTATTGTTGATAGTTTAAATATTGACCTAACTAAACTTATATTGAAAGGATCGCCTTTTGAGGATGTCAGCATAAAGGAAATTGCAAATCAAGTAGAAGCGAAGAACAAATCTAAGTCAAAACTACCTACATGGTATGCAAATGATGATATTATTTATCCATCAAAATTGTCGATAGAACAAACATCTTCCGAAGCTACAGCTAAATATAAGTCTAGTCTATTCTCTGGCAAAAAAGCAATTGATTTAACAGGAGGTTTTGGTATTGATGCCTATTATTTCTCTGAGAACTATAAGGAGTTTACCCATTGCGAATACAATAAAGAGCTATCTGAAATTGTAAAACATAATTTTTCTGTTTTAGGAAAAAATAATGTAAAATTCATCAGCGGAGATGGCTTAGATTACATCAAATCATCTAGCGAAAAATACGATTTAATTTATCTAGATCCAGCAAGAAGGTCGGATGCTAAAGGAAAAGTTTTTTTACTTGTCGACACACAACCAAACCCAGTAGAGAACATAGACTTATTATTATCTAGATCAGATAATATATTAATTAAAGTATCGCCACTACTCGACCTTAACAACACCGTTAGGGAGTTGAAAAATGTAAAAACCATTTATATAGTAAGTGTAAATAATGAAGTGAAAGAGCTACTTATTCATCTCGAAAAATTATTTATTTCAGATCCTGAGATTCACAGTATCGACATAAACTCTAAGGGAGAGATAAGCGAAAATATTTTTTCATTATACGACTCAACATTCGATATAGAGTTTTCGCGAGCTCTTAAGTATCTATACGAACCTTCTAGTGCAATTATGAAATCGGGTGCTTTCAGACAAATTAGCAACAAGTACAATCTCTATAAAATTGCACAAAACTCTCACCTATACACTTCAGATAATTTATTAGAGGATTTCCCTGGACGCACTTTTGAAATAATTACGGTAACAAAACCAGGAAAGAAAGAAATAAAATCAATTTTGAAATCGAATAAGGCGAATGTTTCAACTAGGAACTATCCAATGTCTGTAGCTGATATTCGAAAGAAATTCAAGATAAAAGATGGCGGAGACGATTACCTCTTTTTCACTACAGATTCAACTAATCAAACTATTTTAATACATGCTAGAAAAAACGTTTAATGATTCTTATATATTGAAACATTATCGTTATTTTTGGAATGTTATTTTTCATAACAATATTACACTCTAAAAATACAACAAAACTCCATAATGAAAAACGAAGAACAATCAACAAAACAAGTTACTATTTTAGCCATCGAACCAGAAGGAGTTGAAATACCTCTTTTTGAATCTGGTGTTTCTGCAGGACTTCCTATGTCTGTACACTCATTTACCGATAGTACAATAAACTTATCTGATGAGCTTATAAGAAACAAAAAGACAACTTTTGCTGTTAGAGTAAATGGTCAATCTATGGTTGATGCAGGTATAGAAGACAAAGACCTGTTGATTGTTGATAAAGCATTAGATCCTCAAGACAAGCAAATAGTATTGGCAGTAATAAATGGAGATTTTACAGTAAAAAGACTTATCAGAGATGGCGATGACCTTTATCTTCAAGCTGAAAATGCAAGTTATGCACCGATAAAAATAAATGAGAATATGGACTTTAGGATTTGGGGAGTAGTTCTTGGTGTTATCAAAAAAATGATATAATAATATTTTTCGCGAGCAACATCGCAAACATATAAATCAAAAAAAAATCGCTTCAATTTCTTGAAGCGATTTTCTTTATATTAACTTTTTACTTAAGCTTTAGGAAGAGCATCAATTTCTTTTTTGATTCTCATGAAATCTTCATTTCTATCAAGAGCATAATAAATATTCTTCATAGTTTGAAGAAGAGCCTCATTAGTTTTATCATATTCATAAGCACCTTCTAAGTATCCTATAGCTTCTTCATAAATACCATTCTTCTCCTTTTTTAGAGATTCAAGCTTAGCTCTATTAGCCTTATTTAACTTAATAGGCAAAGCAGAAATTTCTTCATTTATTTCTTTTTCTCTACTAAGTATTAAAGCAGCCATATTTATATAAGCATCAGTATAATCAGGCTTAATCTCGATTGCTTTTTTATAAGCATTTTTAGCTTCTTCTTTCATCCCTAAGTCAGCACTAACAACTCCAATATTGTAGTAAAGAACCTCATTATTAGGATCTTGAGCAATAGCTTCGTTCATAGTTTTGATAAACCCTTCTTGATCTCCTTCTTTCAGGTAAGTATTACCAAGAGTTAACAGCATATCGTAATCCCCAGGATATTTGTTTTTCCCTTCTTCTAAAACCTCAAGAGCTTTGTGATAATATTCTTTTTTCTTAAGAGAATCAGAATCTTCAAGCTTATCGCCCATGTTTAAATAAATGCTACCAACACTACGATAGATTCCTGGCTGATTATTCTTTGTTACATAAGAAGTATCATTTTCTACAACTCCAAATTTCTTCTGCATATCCAAATCTTTCTGAGTAGCAAAAGTTTGCTTTTCCCCAGACTTAATATCTGTAGCTTCGTAAATAGTAGTTATACCCGTGTAATCCATCTTTAGCAATTCATCGTAAATCACAAGAGCTTTTGGATAATTATCACCCGAAATAGAAACTGCTGCAGCATTGTAAAGAAGAGTAGTATCAGAACGTCCAACTAATGGATTCTCGTACATTCTATAAGCATTTACAAAATAATCAGATGATTTGTTATATTCCTGAGCATTATAAGCATCAATTGCAGCTTGATGGAATTTCAATGCAAATTCTTCAACAAGAGGCTTCACTTCAGCAGAGTGATAATCCTTAATGTCCTTTACTTTTCCTTTCTTATAGCCATCAGTCGCCATTGCTGTGTCATAAGCTCCTTGGTTAGCGAAAAACTCATAGTCTCCAGTTTCCTTATTCTTTGCAGAATAACTTTTACCTTCTTCTAACTTAGCCAATTCAGCATAAGCTACTGCCGCTGATACAAGAGCATCATCGTCGTTTTTGGTCTTACCAATTTCTTTATTTACATTTCCCTTCAAGAAAAGAAAATCTGAAACTAATTCTGGATCAACTGTATAGTAATTCTTTTCTGTAATGTCAATTTGGTCAATAAGACTCTTTGCTTTATCTAAATCACCACTCTTAAATGCTTTCTCGGCATTTTCAATTTGATCCTCCTGAGCAAATGCAGATACACCAATTACAAGTGCTACTGCTGTGCTAATGAACTTTCTTTTCATTTGTTTTTAATTATTTACTAATAAGAATAATAAAATCTTATCAAATTAATTTTGTGCAAAATTAAATTAAAATTTTTGAATATTTAATAAAATATAATAGTTTTTAGACTTCCTCTTCCGAACTATCATCAGTAGACTCATTACTTAAGTCCTGGCTTTCATCGTTTTGCGACTCTGAACCCTCTGTAAGCTCAGCTTCTTCTAAGTTTTCATCTTCCTCGTCTTCGCTGCGTTCAACCTTAGCAACGGCTGCAATAGAATCGTTTTTCTTTAAACTAATAAGCTTCACACCTTGAGCAGCACGTCCCATTACTCTAAGTGTTTCTACACCTAACCTAATAGTAACCCCTGATTTATTAATAATCATCAGATCATCTAAGTCTGTAACATTCTTTATGGCTATTAATCCACCAGTCTTTTCAGTTACATTTATAGTTTTAACACCTTTCCCTCCTCTATTAGTAATTCTATAATCTTGAAGAGACGAACGTTTACCAAATCCTTTTTCAGAAACAACTAAAATATGAGACTCTTGATCGTCTGTACAAACCATTCCAATAACCTCATCACTTTCGCTAGCTAAAGAAATACCTCTAACCCCTGAAGCATTTCGTCCCATAGGTCTTGTTTTACTTTCGTCGAATCGTATTGCTTTTCCAGATTTTGCACCAATAATTATATCACTGTTACCATTAGTCAACTTAGCTTCGAACAAAGTATCATTCTCTCTAATTGTGATAGCATTAATACCATTTGTTCTAGGTCTAGAATATTGCTCAAGAGGAGTTTTCTTAACAATACCATTTTTAGTAACCATAACAACATTGTGCTTGTTTACATATTCGGTATCTTTAAGATCGCCTGTTTGAATAAATGCTTTAACCGTATCTTCAGAACTGATGTTTATTAGATTCTGAATAGCTCTACCTTTCGATATTTTTGAACCTTCTGGAATTTCGTAAACTCTCATCCAGAAACATTTTCCAGCTTCTGTAAAGAACAACATATACTGGTGATTTGTAGCAACAAATAAGTGCTCTAAGAAATCTTGATCTCTCGATGTGGCACCTTTATGGCCAGTACCTCCTCTATTTTGTTTTCTATACTCTGACAAGGCAGTTCTCTTAATATATCCAGCATGAGAAATTGTTACTACAACTTCCTCATTAGGAATCATATCTTCTATAGATACCTCAGCGGCAGATAACTCAATATTCGAACGACGCTCATCACCATACTTTTCACGAACTTCTTCTAGTTCTTCTATAATAATAGTATAACGTCTTTCTTCGCTTTCAAGAATTTCTTTTAAATCAGCAATTAACGACATCAATTCATCGTATTCCTTGCGCAATTTATCTTGCTCTAGTCCTGTAAGCTGTCGAAGTCTCATTTCTACAATAGCTCTAGATTGTAAATCTGAAAGCTCAAAACGCTCTATCAATCTATTTCTAGCTTCTTCTGTATTTTGTGAACTTCTAATAATTTTAATTACTTCATCTATATTATCACTTGCAATAATAAGACCTTCTAATATGTGTGCACGTTTCTCGGCTTGCTTTAATTCGAACTGAGTACGTCTGATAACAACATCCATTCTGTGATTCACAAAATGAACAATCATATCCTTTAAGTTAAGTGTCTCAGGGCGGCCTTTAACTAATGCAATATTATTAACACTAAAAGAAGTTTGAAGCTGAGTGTATTTGTATAGCTTGTTTAAAACAACCTTAGGAACAACATCTTTCTTAAGAATGTAAACAATTCTCATACCTTTTCTATCGGACTCATCACGTATAGAAGAAATACCATCAAGTTTCTTATCATTAACAAGATCGGCAGTTTTCTTAATCATTTCTGCCTTATTCACTTGATAAGGGATTTCGGAAACAATGATACAATCACGTCCATGAACCTCTTCAAAACTAGCTTTAGCACGCATAATAACACGTCCTCTACCAGTTCTGAAAGCATCCTTAACACCTTCGTATCCATATATAGTACCACCTGTTGGAAAATCAGGAGCCTTAATATATTCCATTAGCCCATCAACATCAATATCATTATTACCTATATAGGCAATAACTCCATTAACAACCTCAGTAAGGTTATGTGGAGGCATATTCGTAGCCATACCCACTGCTATACCAGAAGCACCGTTCACAAGCAAACCAGGAATCCTAGTTGGCAATACTGTAGGCTCTTCTAAAGTATCATCAAAGTTGAAGGAATGATCAACAGTTTCTTTATCAATATCGCGAAGCATATCTTCCGATATTTTCTTCATTCTAGCCTCAGTATAACGCATTGCTGCAGGGCTATCACCATCAACAGAACCAAAGTTTCCTTGTCCATCAACCAACATATAGCGCATTGACCAATCTTGAGCCATACGAACCATAGCGTCATATACAGAAGTATCTCCATGAGGGTGATACTTACCAAGAACTTCCCCAACAATTCTTGCGGACTTTTTATGCGCCTTATTAGAAGCAACTCCTAATTCGTGCATTCCAAACAAAACTCTACGGTGTACAGGTTTTAAACCATCTCTTACATCCGGTAGCGCACGAGAAACAATTACCGACATTGAATAATCAATGTAAGCGGTTTTCATCTGCTCCTCTATATTAATGGGAATTATTCTATCTCCACCTGCCATATAATCAGAATTTTATATTTTATCATTATGCTCTTTTCAAAACTTGACGAATATACAATAAAAACACAATATTTAAAGCCATTACAAGGCTTAATAATATGTGTTTTTTTAACAAAAAATTGTTTATAATTGAAGTGATAAATTTCTTATATTTAAATAAAGAATTACATCATAATTGTTAATTTTACATGAATGCGTATTACGCTCTAGACTATCCAAAACATAACACTGACAATCAATTGATTACATGTAAAATTGTCAAATAAGGAAGGAATAATTATATGGAAGATAAATTTTCAATAAAAGTTAAAGAAATCATCTCTTACAGCAAGGATGAAGCTGTACGACTTGGTCATGAATTCATTGGTACAGAACACTTTATACTAGGTATAATTAAAGAAGGAAATGGTAAAGCTATCGAAATGATGAGCCTTTTTGATGTTGATATTGACAAATTAAAGAGATTGCTTGAATCATTAAATCCAGACACATCAAACAAGCAATTAGGAGAAAAATCGACATTGAGGTTAACAGCATCTGCCGAAAAAGCTCTAAAAACAACCTATCTTGAAATTAAACTTTTCAAAAGTCAATCAATAAATACAGGACATTTGCTATTGAGCATATTAAGAAATGACAATGATCCTACTACAAAAATCTTAAATAAATACAAAGTTGTTTATCAGAATGTGAAGGAGGAGTTTAAGCAATTGTTGCTCGAAGACGAACCTTTTGATCTCCCTACGGCCGAATCTTTTTCGGATGAAGGATTTGATCCTAGTGACAATCCTTTTGGTAGAAATCCTGGTGGTCCTCCGTCAAAGTCAACTACAAAAAAATCTAAGACTCCAGTTTTAGACAACTTTGGTAGAGATTTAACTCAATATGCCGAAGAAGGGAAATTAGATCCTGTTGTTGGTAGAGAAAAAGAGATTGAAAGAGTTTCTCAAATATTAAGTAGAAGAAAGAAAAATAATCCTCTATTAATTGGAGAGCCAGGTGTTGGTAAATCTGCCATTGCCGAAGGTTTGGCCTTGAGAATTATTAAAAAGAAAGTTTCAAGAGTATTATTCAACAAAAGGGTCGTAACACTTGATTTAGCTAGTTTAGTTGCAGGAACAAAATATCGTGGACAATTCGAAGAAAGAATGAAAGCGGTAATGAATGAGCTCGAAAAAAACGATGAAATTATTCTGTTTATTGATGAACTGCACACTATTGTTGGTGCTGGGGGAGCAACAGGTTCTTTAGATGCATCTAATATGTTTAAACCTGCCCTTGCACGTGGCGAGCTGCAATGTATAGGAGCTACAACACTTGACGAATATCGTCAGCACATCGAAAAAGATGGAGCTTTGGAACGTAGATTTCAAAAAGTTATGGTTGAACCGACAAACGAAGAGGAAACCATTGAAATATTAAACAATATAAAAGACAAATACGAAAGTCATCACAACGTAAATTACACACCTGAAGCGATTAAAGCTTGCGTGCAATTAACTGATAGATACATCTCTGATCGTCACCTTCCAGACAAGGCTATTGATGCTTTAGATGAAGCTGGGTCACGTGTGCATATTACAAACATTAGAGTTCCTCTGGATATTCTACAAATGGAGAAAAACCTTGAGACCATTAAAGAAAAGAAATCTAGAGTTTTAAAAAGTCAGAAATACGAAGAGGCTGCTAAACTAAGAGATGAGGGAAAACAAATTGAACGTGAGCTCGCCTTAGCCCAACAGAAATGGGAAGATGATGTAAAGACAAAGAGAGAAACTGTAAGCGAAGATAATGTTGCCGAGGTTGTTTCTATGATGACAGGTATACCCGTTCAAAGAGTTGCTCAAGCAGAAAGCAATAGGTTAGCTTCATTAGCAAAATTAATTGAAGGCTCGGTAATAGGTCAGGAAAATGCTATTAAGAAAGTTGTTAAAGCAATACAAAGAAATAGAGCTGGATTAAAAGACCCTTCGAAACCTATTGGAAGTTTTATATTCCTAGGACAAACTGGTGTTGGAAAAACCCAATTGGCAAAAGTTTTGGCAAAGACTCTTTTCGACTCAGAAGAAGCTCTTATCAGAATTGACATGAGCGAATACATGGAAAAGTTCGCTGTATCAAGATTAGTTGGAGCACCTCCAGGATATGTTGGATATGAAGAAGGTGGTCAATTAACTGAAAAGGTTAGACGCAAGCCTTATTCTGTAATACTTTTAGATGAGATTGAAAAAGCTCACCCAGATGTATTTAATTTAATGCTCCAAGCATTAGACGATGGTCAGATGACAGATAGTCTAGGGCGTAAAGTAGATTTCAAGAATACTATCATAATAATGACATCCAACATTGGAACTCGTCAGCTTAAAGATTTCGGTGCAGGAGTTGGTTTTGGAACATCTACTAGAGTTAATAGTTCTGACGATAGTGCTAAAGGAGTTATTGAGAACGCTTTGAAAAAAACTTTTGCTCCAGAATTTTTAAATAGGATTGATGATGTGATTCTCTTTAATTCTCTTGAAAAAGAAGACATAAGAAACATTATCGACATTGAGCTTGATAAACTAAGTAAGAGAATTGTGGCTTTAGGATATTCTTTCTCATTAAGTAATGAGGCTAAAGACTTTGTCGCTGAAAAAGGCTATGACAAGCAATTTGGAGCAAGACCACTTCAGAGAGCGATTCAAAAATATATAGAAGATCCTTTGGCTGAAGAAATCATTAATAATACTATAAAAGAAGGAGATTCAATTGTTATTGATTTCGATGAAAAGAATCAAGAAATAACAATCGTAACAACAAAAAAAGAGATTACAGAGTAATACTAATCTTTACTCTATTTTATAATAGACTGTCTTGAGATTTATTCAAACTTAGTAAAGTTGTTTGTCTAGATCTTGAGATAGTCTTTTTTTTGGGGACTATGTCATTTGAAGAGTCTACCTTTTATGTGACAATTTATAAATGTCAGCAATTATATCTGGATTATGGAAAAACACTATGACAATGATTTTAAAGTTACGATAGTAGAATTATTAAAATCAAGAAGGAAGTCTATTTAGTCAAAAAAAAAGATCCTTAAACAATGAATAAACATTCTTAAGGATCAATATAAAATAATCAAGAACTAAGAGACTATAAGATTTTTTTTTAATTCTCTCTTAAAACAAACTCATCGTATTCGAGCTCAAATTTAAGTTTGTGATTTGCTTCTTCCTGTGCTAATCGAGTGAAAAGTTTTTTCAATGATGAATTATTTGTAGCGCTAGACAACCTAGTATATAACTTAAAAGCACCTTTTTCTCTGTGCATTGCTAGCCTCAAAGCATCAGCATAATCATCAATTTTGCTAGGTGGTTTTACAACTATATAATCAGCAATTTTTAAATCAGGAACACCATCTTTAAATTCTTCAGAAAAAATCCCTTCATTTTTCACTTTCTCGAGGTGCAGTTTATGCCCTCTCTCCTCTTCTGCATTTTGAAGAAAAACTTTTTTTACGGCAATATTATTTGTCTTCTCTGCAAGATTGGTATAAAAATCAACAGCATCTTGTTCTGCATTTATTGCGTATTCTAGTATTTCGTCTATCGTTTTAAATTTCTCCATTACTAATAGGTATATATGGTTCCTTTCTCAAATATAGATAAATTAATGCTCGCAATACAAATTAATGATGAATTTTAATGCAAAGGACAAATAAATGCACTAATTACTTATTGAAATACTATAAGCCTTGCAGCAGCTTATTATACTAAAATTTTTATTCTATAGAGGCACTCTAAATAAAAAAAAGGTGCAAAAGCACCTTTTTAAAACAGCGACGAAGTTCTAACAAAATCGTCATATATTTTTATATATTTCCTTAACCCCTATAAAGCATTGATTTCATAGCATGAGAAATAATATTTGGATTTTCTTTTAACCTACGTGTTGAGTAACCAAACCAATCCTTACCAAATGGTACATATACTCTAATTTTATGTCCTGCATCTATTACTCTCTGACGAAGTTTTGGTGTAACTCCATAAAGCATTTGGAACTCGTAAGCATCCTTTGGCATATTATACTTTGCAATTAATTTAAAGGCTCCATCAACCAAAAAAGCATCATGAGTAGCTATACCTGCATAAATTCCATTTTGGAACATATACTCTAGATCTTTCAAGTAGTTTTCGTTCACTTCATCAAAATCCTTATAAGCTATTTCCTCTGGCTCAATATAAATACCTTTACACAAACGATAATTTGTTGGGGCTTTTACAGAATGAATATCCATTAGGTTTTCTATATCTTGCAAAGTACGGCGCATATATGCCTGAACAACTAAACCTACATTATTCGGAAATTCTCCTTTTAGCCTTCTATATAGCATTATTTCTAAATCGGTACATGGAGAATCTTCCATATCTATTCTAACAAAATTTCCATACTCAGCAGCTTTTGCCACCACAGCACGAATATTCATATATGCTTTCTCCTCGTCTAATAAAAGTCCGAATGAGGTTGGTTTAACAGAGTAGTTCCCTTCAATCTTATTTTTCTCGAATTCTTCTATCACTTCCAAATACTCATCTCTTGTTTCGTCTGCCTGATCCAAGTTGGTGATAAACTCTCCTAAAACATCAACAGTAATCATATTACCTTGAGCATTTAGCTCTTTAGAAACGCGTATAGCATCTTTCAACTCAGCACCAGCAATATATTTTTTAGAAAAAGACCAAATCAATCTTTTTGGAAAATGCGGCAATAAGCCAGCGATCATCTTATTAAACATACCTACAATTATAAAAGTTATATATTATTATTTAAAACCCGTATTTAAAACGCAAATATATAAGATTATTAGCAAAAAGCACTTAAATACAATAAATGATTAGAAAACTATTAAATACTCATTTTTAGTTCTAAATGAACATAATTCAATCTTAATCTATGGCAAGGTATTATGTGTCATAAATTATATCAATAATTAAGCACCAATCACATATAATTATTATGAAATATACATATTTAAGGATAAACATATTTTAATCAATATTACCCATTTTTACAACAATTTCAATTTTCTTAGACCTAGAAATACCTGCAGGATTGATACCTAATGAATCCTGTGGGATATCAATATTTAATTTATTATAATACGAAATCCATACAGGAAAATACTCTCCAGTTTTAAGTGATTTAAAAGTCATTGGCTCTAGCTCGAAAAATGGAATATCTCCATTAGCTTTTTTAAACATATCGTAAATAAGTTCTGAGCAATAGTACTTTCCATTATCATACAAAAACTCATTATCATACTCCTTCCCTAAAACATCATTTTTTTGATTAACGACACCTTTAATTAGGTAAAGATATTCCGAAGCTAATCTGCCTACCCATACTTTTGGATTCCCATAAAAGTCGCTGCTTCTATTTAAAAAATCATCAATAGGAGTTAATATCACTCCTTTTGAAATTGCTTCTAAAACTTTCCATTCGCCATTATCTTTAATTACTAAACCTATGTGCGAAAACTTAACAGAATCTCTTCCCCAAGTTACTGCTTCGATAGCATCACAGGTAGGTCCACAATCTAAATCTTGAAATAACAAATCTCCTTCTTGTGCTTTGTAAGCTTCAAAATAATTAATCTTAGTATAAAACAAAAAAGCAATCAATAAAACACCAAATCCAATTAAATTTCTTCTTTTTCTAGTCATCTTTTAATTCTAAAAAGGCTCTACCTAAATTATCTATAATATTGCTTGCTGAGAAACTCTCCTCTGACTCCTCTCCTAGCCCAATAGATAATTCGGCAGTTCTACCGTGCAAATAAACACCAATTATACTAGCATTTAAATTTGAATATCCCTGAGCCATAAGGGAAGTAATTATACCCGTCAAAACATCCCCACTTCCACCAGTTGCTAAACCAGGATTTCCTGTACTATTAAAAAAAACTCTTCCATCGGGTACAAATATTGCAGTATGAGCTCCTTTCAATACTACTATCACCTGATAATTCATACTAAACTCGCTTGCTAATTTCATCTTTTCAAAATCATTTTTCCATTTTCCCACTAGCCTTTCAAATTCTTTTGGATGGGGAGTTAATACAGTACCTTCTTGAAGCATATCAAGCAATTCTCTATGCTGAGACAGGTGGTTTAAAGCATCCGCATCTAATACCATAGGTGTTTTATTGCCCTCTAAAAACCTACGCAACAAGTTATGAGTACCAATAATAGTACCTAATCCAGGTCCAATACCTATAGCAGTTGGTTTAATAGAATAATGTAAACTATCTAAATAATTATCTCCCTCTATCAGTACCATGGCCTCAGGTACAGAGATCTGCAATATCTGATATGCACACTTTGGAATTAACGAAGTAACAAGACCCGATCCACTCTTTACTGCAGCTTTTGTAGCAAGTAAAATAGCCCCTATTTTACCAGAACTACCACCGACTAGTAGACTATGTCCATAGCTACCTTTATGAGAATATTTTTCTCTTTTCTTTAATAATGATTTTACAAAATATTTGTCCAATAGATAATAAAAGCTGTCTACACTTTGTAAAAATTCTTTATCTAATCCAATATCTAAAATAATCACCTCACCCGAATAAATAGAATATTTAGGGAGTAGCAACGACAACTTAGTTGTTTGAAAAGTTAGAGTAACATCAGACCTAATGACTGAATCTTTTTCGGACAATGAACTCTGAGAAAATAATCCTGACGGCATATCTACAGATATAACCTGAGATAGGCTTTTATTAATATTATCTATTAATTCTTTTGTGAAACCAATTGCAGGTCTGCTCAGTCCAACACCAAAAACAGCATCGATAACAAGGTCATTAATCTTAGAAGGAATACTACTCCTACTGTCAACTATATCAACCTTCGAAATTGCCTTTAATCTCTCTAAATTAACCTGAAAGTCATTACTATTATTCTTAGAAAACTCTACAATAAACACTCGAAGATCGCAGCCTTTCTCTATAAGTAGCCTAGAAATTGCTAATCCGTCACCACCATTATTCCCAATTCCACAAAAAACATCAATACTCTTATTCATATCAACATTCTCTACTATCCAATCCACACACTTCCTAGCAGCTCTTTCCATTAAATTTATGGAAGATATCGGTTCGTTTTTTATTGTAAAAGCATCAGCTTCGCTAATTTGAATTGGAGATAATATTTTCATTTTAAAACCATTTTAAGATTCAGTAATAAAATTATTAAATCTAATACCAAATAAACATCAAAATGCATTATATTTTTTTGAGCCTATGTCAGATCATAGTGGGTAATTAAAATCTAGTTCTACTGTTATTTTAATGGGTTAATAGGCTACGAGGTTAAAAGGTTATGAGCTT
>JAGLEB010000114.1 GCA_023145275.1 Flavobacteriales bacterium
GGTCACCTTACAAGAAAATGGCATCCAGCTATGGCTCCTTATATTTTTATGGAGCGCAATGGTATCCACATAATTGACTTGCACAAAACTGCAATCAAATTAGATGAGGCTACTAATGCATTGAAGAAAATTGCTTCAACTGGTCGTAAGATCATGTTCGTAGCTACAAAGAAACAAGCAAAAGATATTGTTGCAGAACAAGTAAAGGAGATTGACATGCCTTACATCACTGAAAGATGGCCAGGTGGTATGTTGACAAACTTTGTTACTATCCGTAAAGCAGTTAAAAAAATGTCGTCTATCGACAAAATGAAAGTGGATGGTACATTTAATATTCTTTCAAAAAGAGAGCGTTTACAAATAGATCGTAAGAGAGCTAATTTGGAGAAAAACCTTGGTTCTATCTCTGATATGACTCGCCTTCCAGGTGCGTTATTCGTTGTAGATATCAAACGTGAGAACATAGCTGTTGCTGAAGCCACAAAATTAAACATTCCTATTTTTGGAATTGTTGATACTAACTCAAATCCTGAGCTAGTTGATTATGCAATTCCTGCAAACGACGATGCTTCTAAATCAATTAGTGTGATTTTAGGACACGTTATTTCTGCAATTTCTGATGGGTTAACTGACAGAAAAGTTGAGCGCGAAAGAGCTAAACAAGAACAAGAAGCTAAAAAATCTGCTGATGCAGAAAAGAAAGCTGACGCAGAAGCAAAGGCTGAAGCTGATAAAAAGTAATATTTAAATAACAGGTTGAGATAAGTTTTTACTTATCTCAACTGTTGTTTTGAATTGTTTATGCCTGCACTTTAATTGATGTTTTTAATATCAGTAAATACATGTAGGTCAATAATCTAGTTTACTAGAGTCTCAGATAGACAATTCACAATTAAATGACTAAAAATCAATAAAATTATATAGATCATGGCTAAAATAACTGCTGCTGATGTTAACAAGTTAAGAAAGCAAACTGGTGCAGGAATGATGGACTGCAAGAATGCGCTTGTTGAAGCTGAAGGAAATTTCGAACTAGCTATCGAAGTTCTTCGCAAAAAAGGTCAGAAAGTTGCTGCAAAGCGCGCTGACCGTGAAAACACTGAAGGTGCTGTTATCGCTGTTGTAAGTGATGACAAGTCTAGAGGTGCTTTAATTTCATTGAACTGTGAGACTGACTTTGTTGGTAAAAATGACGGTTTTGTGAAATTAGCGTATGATTTTGCTAATCTTGCATTAAAATCTGATGCAGTTGATTTAGAAGGTTTTTTAGCTTCTGAATTTTCTACAGGGATGACTGTTGCTGAGAAATTAGTTGAGCAAACAGGTGTAATTGGTGAGAAAGTTGAAGTTAAGGCTTACTACCAATTAAATGCTCCATTAGTTGGTGCTTATATTCACGCTGGAAATAAAATTGCTGTTATCACTGCTCTTTCTGCTAATGTAGAAGGTGCTGATGTTGCTGCTAAAGATGTTTCTATGCAAGCTGCTGCTATGAACCCAGTTGCTCTTAATGAGGATGGTGTTGATCAAGCAGTAATTGAGAAGGAAATAGAGATTGCTAAGGATCAACTTCGTCAAGAAGGTAAGCCTGAAGCAATGCTAGATAAAATTGCTCAAGGAAAACTAAAGAGATTCTTTAAGGATAACACTTTAGTAAACCAAGCTTTCATTAAAGACAGCAAGAAGTCTGTTGCAGAATATGTTAAGTCTTTCGATAAAGACCTTACTGTAACTGCATACGTTCGTGTTGGTTTAGGAGCTTAGTAAAAGTAATTAGCTATCTGCTGTAAGCTTTTAGCCGAAAATATAAAAGTCTCGTGATTTACTTCACGAGACTTTTTTTATTAGAGCTTCCCTATAAGTTGAACTTATCTATATAAGCCTCATTTCTGGCTTTGAAATTTTTCTTAAGTTTAACAATATTATTGTACCATATTAGCCTATCTCCAGGGATATTGTACATCTTTATCTGATACTTTATATCATCTTCGATTAGTAATGTGTTATCATCAACTATTTTGTCGAAATCACTCACTTTTATTGAGTTAAAAATTTCAGTGTGACGTCTTTTGAAAAGTGCATCAGTGTCAGGGTTCTGAACTAATAGTCTGTATAAATTAATCAGTATAATGTCTTCATTTTTTCTGTCTGCCAAAAAATGTTCTAAATTACCTGCAAGATCAAGATCGTATAAGAAGAATCTGAAACGCTTATCAGAACTTTTTGCATTAAAATATAATAATGCATTGTTATGTGGCCAATCTGAATTACCGATGATATCTTGAAAAATCATGTAATCAAAAAAACTACTTATATCAGTGTTCGCCTCAACATAATCTAAATCACCAGATTCTATAGCATCTAAGTAGTCATTTAATGGCTTTTTATCTACACCTTTTAATGTAGGTGAATCGTGGGAATTAATCTTTATCTGTGAGATGTCATCTTTTTTAACTCCAAATTGTCTAGATAATCCATTTTGATTCTTTTCGGTTCTCAAATTTAGTAATCCATAATAATTGCTGTTTACAAAAATATGGGCTGGCTCAAAATACCCAGATTCAAAGTCGAGACCTAGGTTCGTGGCTAGGTTCGAGTATGATATATCCTTCATCATAGTCTCATAAAAATCATTTCCAGAGTTTCGTGCTCTAATAGACTTAATATTGCCAAAATTAACGTTAGGTCTAATTTTTGAAATTGGATTGAAAATATTTGATTTGCTATTATCAGCAGTATTGTCAAATTTAATACCTAAAGATTTTAATTCAAATAGTGCGGATGCTGATCCTTTTATATCCAACTCAATAAGTGTTGGCTCCAAAACTTTTGTCTTATTACTTCCCTCAGTTCTCCAAATTTCAATAAAAGCTTCAATTTCAATTTCCTGTTCAGGATTTCCATGCATGTTATCAAACTCAGCTTGATCAGCTTGTATGTTTATAATTGTAATTTTAGAATCTATGTTTTGTGGGCTTAGCTCAGAAAGATCAATATCATCTACTACTGAGTCTATCACCTCTACAAACGTACAGGACATAAGTAGAGTAATAAATATAAGTGTGCTTAAAAACTTATTCATATTTTAAGTATTAAAAAATGTTGTAGCTAATAGTGAGTTTTATAGGTTGGTAATGATTTATAATGTAATCATTGTTGTAAGGCTCTGATAAAGTGCGTGAATAAGAAAATTCTAGTCTAAATTTTTCGGATAACCAATATGCAAGCTCAAAGTTAATATTAGTTGTTATGAAATTATCAGTGTGTTTTTCTATTTGATGTATCTCTATTAATGGCGAAAAAGAGAAACCTGTGCCTACTTCCCATTTTTCATAAAACCTTAATCCTATAATTATAGGTAGATTAACAAGGTACCTAACAGTGTTAACTTCGAAGTCATCTACAGTTGTATTTGAAAAATCATTAATAAATTCCAAACCTGTTTTTACAAAGTATTTATTGTCGATATAATATTGATAATATATGCCTACACCGTATCCAATAGTATTGCTTGAATTGAAATCAGAGTCATTTAGATGTAGTTCGTTTGATGAAGGACTAACAATGAACTCTCCAGCTACAAAATAGCGAGATTGTGAGTAGGATTGTAATCCGAAAAAAGTAAGTATGCCTATAAATATTAGTTTTCTCATATTTTTGTCTTAGTTACTTAAAGATAGAAACGCATGTTTTATAGTTATTGTATATAAAGCTTAAGTAAAAATATTTATACAAATATATTCTTTAATTACTTATTGGTGTTGCTATTACTGATGTTTGTTGTTGTTTTTTATGATTGAAAGCAGGTAAAAAAAATCTCGTGATGAAGATTTATTTACTTTATATTGTTTTGCTGCAAACTTTGGGTAAATTTATAGGGATGATTAAAAATGTATTTTTTCAAAAGCTATTTTTTGTATTTCTGATTAGTGCACTTGTGTCGTGTACAAAAACCATTGACTATAACCCAGTTGAGTTTAGAGAGCCTTACTTGCAATATGAGTCAGGAGATTCGCTTGCCGTAAGGTGGTTTACAAAATCAGAACTAGATAGGCCTATGGTGAGTTGGAATGGAACTTTTTACATGTCAAAAACGATAGATCATAGATATGGGGTTATTTATGAAAGTATTGTTCCAATTACTGATTATGAAAATCAATATATACTATATAATGGATCTGAAAAGATAAGTGATGTTTATACAACTAGTACTCTAGATGCTAACTTTGGTGAGTATAAGTTTTTTGCTGTCGGAGATATTGGTCAGCCTAGCTCAAAAGGAGGTTTTACTCATGAACTAAATTCCTTAATAAACTCCATAGACTCCTTGCAACTTGGTATTTGGTTAGGTGATATTGTTTATTTTCACGGTAGATCGTCTGATTATGATGACTATTTTTTCGAGCCTCTAGCCCAATCTTTGTCTAGTATCATTACAGTACCAATTTTAGGTAATCACGATTATTATTCAGCAATTGATGATAATTATTTTCAAGAATGGAAAAGAATAGATAATGGTCATTATTTTAAAATTGTTAAAGATAATTCTCTTTTTATATTTCTCGATTCAAAGAATGGTAGGTTTTATAAGTATGAGGAACAAAAGCAATGGCTTGAGAAAACGTTACAATCTGCTCAGGAAAAATACGATTGGATTTTTGTTTCATTACATCACAATGGACGTACTGCCACGTACAAAAGGGAGTATAAAAGAGTGATAGAACTATATCCTCTTTTTGCAAAATATAAGGTTGATCTTGTACTTAATGGGCATTCTCATACCTACGAGCGTCTTAAACCAATGGATAGAAATGGAAATGTATTTGTTACTGAAAGCACTAGTTTTTATGATCAGAAAACAATGAATAATTCTTTTATTTCTATTACAGCTGGAGCAGGAGGTAAGTTAAATGGGCATTCTGGGGTAGATGATAGTAGTGAAAAATTCAAAGAGTATGTTGCAAAAGCTGTTCATGTGGGGCACTTACCTGTGTTCAGTGTACGAGGTAAGGTTCTGGAGTGTAAGGTTTATAATCAAGATGTAGAACTTATTGATAGCTTCACAATTAATAAAGAATAGATTTGAAATCAATACATGCGCTTGTGATAGTTTTAATTGTTATTTTCGCAAAAAAAAATAAATGAAGAAAATATTACTTGTACTCAGGAAACGTTTATATGTTTTTGTTGCTATAGATTTTATAATTGCTTTAATCGTTGGCCTAAATTTTGATATGTCAAACGTTAATATTAAGGCAATAAGTATGATTGCTGTTTTCTTAATGCTCTATCCTATGCTTACAGGTTTGGTGGTAGAGAAAGTTAAGAAAGCTGGAAGAAATTATAAACTTATCTCGTTAACATTGTTCTTTGCCTTTTTTATGGCTTCAGGAGTGGCATTTATACTCTCAAGAACTGTATTTGCCTCGATGCCAGAGTTGGCTCTTGGTATTATTTTAGTTGGAGCTATACCTTGTTCAAATATGCTGATTGGATGGACTGGAATAGCTGAAGCAAGTGTAGAGGATGCTTTAGTTGTAGCAGTAATAGGTCTGTTGTTAATCCCGATTATTTCGCCTATAATAATTACATATTTAGGGGGGGCGATTATAGAAGTTCACCCTGCGGATCTATTCAAAAAATTGGCTATATTTATATTTGCACCAATGGTTTTAGGATATTATACACGAAAGGCAATTATCAAAAAAAAGGGAATGCCATATTTTATGGATGTAAAACAATATTTTCCAAATATATCGGCCTTAGGAATATTGATTATTATATTCTTTTCGGTAGCTAAAGTTGCGCATGAGGTAATAGATAACCCAATAGTTTTTCTTCAAGTTGCTGGTGGATTATCAATATATTATGTTGTGCAGACT
Source organism: Flavobacteriales bacterium (assembly GCA_023145275.1). Classification (GTDB taxonomy): domain Bacteria; phylum Bacteroidota; class Bacteroidia; order Flavobacteriales; family JADGDT01; genus JADGDT01. The sequence continues at coordinate 5,883 of JAGLEB010000114.1, forward strand.
GTGTTAGCAGTTGTGGCTGCAAAATTTTTCAAGTTGAATTATTCTCAAGGGATGATATTGATATTAGGAGCTACAGCTAGCTCACAAGCGATTTCTTTAGCTATTGCAGCATCTATGTTTGGAGGAATGACAGTATTTGCACTTTCTTTTAAACCCATCTTACAGGTGTTGTATATTATGTTTTTAATTTATGCAATGGGTCCAAAAATAAAGAAATTCTTAGGTTAAGGATGTTATCTACAAAAACAACAACTTATGATTAGGTATTTATATATAATTCTTCTTTTGATTTTTACAGTTTCTAGTCAGCTGCTTGCTCAAAAGACAAAGGAGGAAGCTACCAAAAAGTCATTCATTGTATTCAAGCCCGATAGCATTGATGATGGTCGTCCTTTGCTGACTCCATTTATTACTCCGGGATATACGCCTGAGCTTGGTGGAATGTTAGCTTTGGGAGGTTTTTTGTCTTTTAAAACTGATCGTGAAAATGTAGATTCTAGAAGGTCAGCTATCCCCTTATCTTTTTCTTATTCTACTACTGGTGCAATGGTCTTCAATTCTTTCCCGCTAATATATTTGATGGATGAAAGATTGGTTGTGGAAGGCGATTTCTGGTATAAAACTATGCCCGACCATTACTTCGGTGTAGGGTATTTAGAAACTATTGATAAGCCTATGGATACTAAAACTTCTTATCATAGAGATTGGTGGTGGGTGAATCCAAGAGTATTTTGGGAATTAAAAAATAAGTGGCTTGTAGGGGTAAATGTCGATTTTAATTATACATATGGATATGAAGCTAGTGAGGAAGTAATGGCAGATGGGAATTATGCAGAGTTTAACGATAAGCCTTTCAATTCGGGTTTGGGTATTATTTTACGCTATGATTCTCGTGATATACCAAAAAGTTCGTATTCAGGAATGTTTGTAGAATATTCCTCAACATTTTATGGTACTTTTTTAGGAGGAGATAATGACTATCAGGTTCATCAATTCGACATTAGGAATTTTTTCAAAATGGGGAAACCTGGTAGGGTAATAGCTCTACAGGGAAAAGTAAGATTTGGAGTTGGAGATGTTCCTTATGGTGAAATGTCTAAGCTTGGAACCCCATTTGACCTACGTGGATATTTTTGGGGAAGGCTTAGAGATAAGTCTATGGCATTTGCTATTGCAGAATATAGACACAAATTATATTTTAGAGATAAGCCTAGTAGACACTCATTAGTTTCTTGGGTTGGAATGGGTACTATCTTTAACGAACAGACAAAAGCCTACTATGGGGTGCCCAATTTTGGAATTGGGTATAGGCTTGAAATTCAACCACGAGTTAGTGTCAGACTCGACTATGGTTTTGGAAGAGAGACAAGTGGCTTTTATTTTAATTTTCAAGAATCGTTTTAGTAACTATATTTTTTGTTAACTTAGCTTATATTAACTAAAATTATTTTTATGAAAAAAATCAACTTAATTTCTCTTTTAGGAGTAATTATGATCTTCGCGTCATTTAACGTGGAAGCTCAAAAGAAACCCAATATCTTAGTGATTTGGGGTGATGACATTGCACAATCAAACATTAGTGCTTACACTTTTGGTTTGGTTGGATACCAAACACCAAACATCGATAGACTTGCAAAAGAAGGTATGATGTTTACCGATTATTATTCTGAACAAAGTTGTACTGCAGGACGTTCTACTTTTATTTTAGGACAGAGTGTTTTCCGTACAGGACTTAGTAAAGTAGGTTTACCCGGAGCAAAAGAAGGTATAAGTGAAAAAGACCCTACACTAGCTGAACTTCTTAAAGAAGAAGGTTATACAACCGGTCAGTTTGGTAAAAACCACTTAGGTGATAGAGATGAGCATTTACCAACAAATCATGGATTTGATGAGTTTTTCGGAAATCTTTATCATTTAAATGCTGAAGAAGAGCCAGAATTACCAGATTATCCAGATCCTAAAAAGTATCCTGAATTCAGAAAGAAGTATGGACCTAGAGGAGTAATTCATTCTTATGCCGATGGTAAAGTAGAAGATACTGGACCACTGACAAAAAAGAGAATGGAGACTGTTGATGATGAGACATCTGATGCTGCAATAGCATTTATCAGAAAGTCTGTTAAATCAGGAAAACCTTTCTTTGTATGGTGGAATGGAACAAGAATGCACTACCGAACTCACGTTAAAAAAGAATTAAGAGGAATATCAGGCCAAAATGAGTATAGTGATGGTATGATAGAGCACGATATGCATGTTGGTAAATTTCTTGATTTACTTGATGAGTTAGGTGTTGCTGATAATACAATTGTACAGTATGGAACAGATAATGGACCACATAAAAATACTTGGCCAGATGCAGGTGTTAGTCCTTTTAGAGGCGAGAAAAACTCTAATTGGGAAGGTGGATGGAGAACTCCAGCCATGTTGCGTTGGCCGAAGCATATTGAAGCTGGGTCAGTTTCAAACGAAATTATGTCTGGTTTAGATTGGATGCCTACTTTCCTTGCTGCTGCTGGAGAACCTAAAATAAAAGAGAAGTTGCTTAAAGGTTATAAAGCAGATGGTAAATCATTTAATGTACATTTAGATGGATATAATTTCTTGCCATTTTTAACAGGTAAAGAAAAAGTAAGTCCACGTAGAGAGCAATTTTATTTCTCTGATGATGGAGATTTAACAGCTTTAAGATATGATGATTGGAAAATAGTATTTATGGAGCAAAGAGCTACAGGAACTATGGATGTATGGTTAAATCCATTTACTACATTACGTGCTCCGTTAATTTTTAATTTACGTAGAGATCCATATGAGAACGCTACTATTACATCAAATACTTATTACGATTGGTGGATGGATCATGTATTCTTATTAACGCCTGCGGCAGCTTATGTTGGTGAGTTCTTAGGTACGTTTAAAGAATATCCTCCTCGTATGAAACCGGGTAGTTTTAACTTATCTCAAGTTATGGAGAAACTTCAAGAAGGAGGTTCTAAATAATATATTTTAAACACTTTAAAATGCCGCTAATAGCGGCATTTTTTTTACATTTAATTAAAAATATTTAGATATGAAAACAGTTGTGTTATTTTTAATATCATCATTTTTACTTACCTCATGTACAGTTGAAAATCAAAGTTCTAATAAGATTGACCCATTGCCTTCTTGGAATCAGACTTCAACTAAATTATCCATTATTAATTATGTAGAAGACATAACTAATACAGAAAGTGAAAACTTCATTGCTATTGAAGATAGGATTGCTACTTTCGATAACGATGGAACTTTATGGGCAGAGAAGTCTTTACCATTTCAAATATATTTTATTTTTGATAGAATTAAAGAAATGGCCAAGAATGATGAGAGCCTGAAAACTACAGAGCCATACATGTATGCCATAAATGGTGATATTAAGTCCTTAATGAAATTTGGAATGGAAGGTGTTTTGCAGATGGCTGTTAAGGCACAATCTGGAAATACTGGAGACGAGTTTGATGATATGGTGAAAGAGTGGATCAAAACTGCAAAACATCCTGAAACAGGTAAATTATTTACAGAGATGAAATATCAACCTATGATGGAATTGATTAAATATCTTGAAGCTAACGAGTTTAAAGTATTTATAGTTTCGGGAGGTACAAGAGATTTTATGAGATCATTTCTTTCCGAAATTTACGGAATTCCAGAGTATAGAATAATAGGTTCGAGGTTGAAAGTAGTTTACAACGAAGAAACAAGAAAAATTGATAGGTTGCCAGAGTTAGAATTCAACAATGATAAAGAGGCAAAACCTGCTGCAATTTATAGTGCAATAGGTAAAATACCTGTTATAGTTGCAGGTAATTCTGATGGCGATTTTCAAATGATGCAGTATGCAGAAGCTAGTGGTAAACCATTTCTAAATATTTTGGTGAATCATACTGATGCAAAAAGAGAGTACAATTATAATTCAAATCCAAAGCAAGAAACACATGTAGAGTGTTTAAAAACAGCACTTAAAAATAAATGGACTGTTGTTGATATGAAAAAAGATTGGAAAGTTGTTTATCCTTTTGAAATGAAATAATTCTTAACTTTTGTAATTAAAGATTACTGTAATGACTAATCTAGAGAAAATAAATAAAATAAAGGAAAGTATTTCAAAGTCTATTATCGGACAAGATCATTTGGTAAATAGATTGGTGATGGTTCTATTGTCTGATGGTAATATGCTACTTGAAGGCTTGCCAGGCTTAGCAAAAACTAGAGCTGTTAAAAGTCTGGCGAATGTAATTGAAGCTGGATTGAGTAGAATACAGTTTACTCCAGATTTACTTCCTTCTGATGTTACAGGAACTGAGATTTATATGCCAGATTCCGAAGAGAAATTCCAATTTCAACAAGGACCAATTTTCGACAATCTAATACTTGCTGATGAGATAAATAGAGCGCCTGCAAAAGTACAAGCTGCTTTGTTAGAAGCAATGGAAGAACGACAGGTAACGGTAAGTGGTAAAACTCACAAACTGCCAAAATTATTTATGGTACTTGCAACACAGAATCCTGTGGAACAAGAAGGAACTTACCCATTGCCAGAGGCTCAAATGGATAGGTTTTTAATGCACGTAATTATTTCTTACCCTAGTAACGATGCAGAATTAGAAGTTTTAAGATTAGTAAGAGAAGAGAGTAAAAATAAATCAAATCCTAAAAAGGAAGAAATTGACAAATTTCCACAAGAGTTAATTTTCGAAGCGCGAAAAGAGATTGAGCAAATAACAGTTTCTGAAGCAGTAGAGAAATATATTATTGCTTTAATTGATGCTACACGATTTCCTGAAAAATATGATGAAGATTTGGCAAAATGGATAGAATTTGGTGCAAGTCCGCGTGGTTCAATTTCTCTTGATAAAGCATCGAGAGCAAATGCTTGGATGAACGGCAGAGATTTTGTTACTCCAGATGATGTACAAGCAATACTTCACGATGTTTTAAGACATAGATTAATATTGAGCTATCAAGCAAATGCAAAAGGCATTACAGCCGATAAAGCATTGGATGAAATTATAAAACTTGTAGCTGTAGGGTAAGGATAAAAAAAATGTCTCGCAAAGCCGCAAAGCCGCAGAGACGCAAAGGAAAGTTTGAAAAAATATATAGCTCGCAAAGTCGCAGAGGCGCAAAGAAAAATAATATTTTACAAGAAAGAACAATCGCTTAGCGTCTTAGCGCCTTTGCGAGATAAAAATGAAGAAAAAGGAATTTCAAAATATAGAAGGTGTATTCCTCGAAATAGACGACTTAATAAAATATAGTTTTATTGCTCGTAATATTCACCTTAGAAAAAGCTCTAAAGTTAATTCTATTATGGCTGGTCGTCATGCGTCTAAACTTCGTGGTAGAGGTATGGATTTCGAAGAATCCAGAGCCTATGTTAATGGCGATGATATTAGAAATATTGATTGGAGAGTAACGGCTAAACTACAGAAAACTTACACTAAGGTCTTTCAGGAAGAAAAAGAACATCCCGCAATAATTGTAACAGACTTGTCTAAATCTATGTTTTTTGGTTCTAAGAAGAATATGAAGTCTGTTTGTGCTTCGCAGATTACGGCTCTTATGGCTTACAAATTATCGGGTGATGGTGATAGAGTTGGCGGTATTGTGATTAAAGATGACGATGTAGAAATGGTAAAGCCAAAGCGAGATAAGAAGTCGCTATTACATTTTTTGGAGAAAGTTGTTGAGGCAAACAATGAACTTGCAACAGTTGAATTTGAGAAATCTCTTAAAGCATCGCAAGTAAAAGTATTTGAACAACTACACAATTTAATATCGCATGATTATATTGTAGTAGTAATTTCCGATTTTAAAAGATACGATCCTACTGTGATTCAGGCTCTTCTAAATTTATCAGTGCACAACGATGTTATTGTTTTTAAGGTATACGATAAATTAGAAAAGGTAATGCCAGAAGAGATTATTGCTATGACAGATGGTGAGAGTCAGATTGAAATAAATGGAAAGAATAAAAAAACATTAGAGTCTATAAAAAAAGATTTTGAGAATAAACAAAAGGAATTTGTTGACGAATTGAACTCTTACAAGATTCCCGTATTCTTAATTAATACCGAAAGAACAATTGAAGAACAGATACTTGAGCAGTTAGGTTTATGATTTTGCAAACGAGCGACATAAAAGATATTGGCAAGCTAATAGAGACCGATAAGTTAGAGATGACTTACAATACACCCGGATGGTATGTTTTGTACGTTCTATTTATGGTGATGGTGATTTTTGTTTTGTATAGATTAATCTCTAATTGGAAAAATAATAAATATAGAAGAGATGCTATTATCAGAATAAAAAAAGCAAATACTATTTATGAAGTTAATGTAACGTTAAAAATTGTTGCCTTAAAAAGCTATGGACGAACAGATGTTGCAAATTTAAGTTCAGAAGCATGGGTTGAGTTTTTGAATTCTAAATCGAAAGTTGA
>JAGLEB010000115.1 GCA_023145275.1 Flavobacteriales bacterium
TTCGATTCCCCTACGGACTACTTTAGGAGTTAGTTAATGAGTTAATAGTTGTTGACGTTGACCTCCGAATATTGATTGATTCGGTGCTTTCTGTGGCAGGAAATTATAGCACGCCTCTAACGAATCGTTTATATTTATTAACAGTAACTTTTGAGGAAATCCTTAAAAAGTATTAAAAGAAAATTAAAATGGCAAATCACAAGTCAGCATTAAAGAGAATTCGTTCAAACGATGTTAAACGTATTCGTAACAAGTACCAACACAAATCAACTCGTACAGCAATCAAGAAATTGAAGTTAGCTGAGAAGGATGAGGCGGTTAAATTATTACCTAATGTTTTAGGTATGATTGACAAGTTGGCTAAGAACAACATTATCCACAATAACAAAGCTGGAAACTTAAAGTCAAATTTAACTAAGTACGTTAGTGCTCTATAGTTATAATGCTTTATAGAAATTATCAAACCTCTACATTTATGTAGGGGTTTTTTTTATTCTTAATTTTATATTTTGACTTGTAAAACGTGAGATATGTCACTATCTTAGCTAGTCAAAATATCGAAGCTATAATGAACTCACAAAATAGAGTACCTAAGCATCTGCAGAAGTACGTTGTAAATCAAGATTATGAAAAATACACTTTTCAGGATCACGCTTTGTGGCGTTTTGTAATAAATCAAAATATTAGTATGCTTGATGCAAGGGCTCATCCTTCCTACTTGTTAGGCTTGCATTCTTCAGGATTAAACACAAATAGAATTCCTAAGATAGAGGAGATAAATAGAGTACTCGATAAAGTGGGTTGGTTTGCAGTAATAGTAAATGGCTTTATTCCTCATCAAGTATATATGGAGTTTCAATCTAATAAAATATTAGTTATAGCTTCTGAAATTAGATCAATAGACCAAATAACCTATAGCCCTTCGCCTGATATTATCCACGAAGCTATTGGTCATATCCCTCTTATTGGAAATAAAGAATATTCTGATTATCTCAGACGCATTGGCGAGGTGGGAAAGCGTGCTTTTTCTAATAAATACGATGTTGAGGTATTTAAAGCAATGAGGCATCTAACAATAATAAAAGCTAATAAGAATACTAGTTCTAAAGATATTGATGAATCTGAAGCAAAAATAATAGATATAATAAAAGAAAAAGGAACACTTTCAGAGATGAACCAGTTGAAAAACCTTCATTGGTGGACTATTGGATTTGGATTGATAGGAGACTTGAGGTCTCCGATGATATATGGTTCTGGACTTTTGTCATCAATTGGTGAGGGGATGAATTCGTTAAGTGATAATGTAGAAAGGGTCCCATTTTCGATTGATTCGAAAGATATTGATTTCGATCTTACAAAACAGCAAACAAAATTATATGTAACTCCGAGTTTTCAATGGTTGAAAGATGTATTAGATCAGTTTGAGAAAACTATGGCTTTTGTGCAGGGTGGATTGTCTGGTATAAAAAAGGCAGTAGAGTCCGAAGAATTGGCAACCTATGTTTATAATTCTGGAATTCAAGTTTCAGGAGTAGTTTCAAATTATATTGAGAAAAAGGGCGATTTAATTTTTGTTGAAAATACAGGAAAATGTCAAATGAGTTTTTCTGATGTTGAGATTGTTGGTCACGGAAATAGTTCTCATGCTGAAGGGTTAGGTACCCCAGTTGGAATACTAAAAGGTAGTGAAAAGTGTTTGTCTTATTATGATCAAGAAAAGCTAGATGAGTTTAATATAATTATTGGAGAAGAGGTTGTTCTTTCGTATCAAACAGGAATAGAGCTTAAGGGAGTCTTAACAAATATCCTTTGGGAGAGAGAAAGGATTATTATGATGAGCTTCGAAAATTGTATAATTAGTTATGACGGTGAAGTATTGTTCGAGTATAAGCTTAGGAAATATGATATGGCAGTTGGTTGCAGTATTATTTCGGTATATCACGGAGTTGCCGACATTGCTTCATTTGGATACGAAGAGGAGCCACCATCTGAGCAGGCTGTTAGGAGTAGAGATGAGTACGATGATCAGTTAGATGAGCTGTATAAAGAAGTAAGGATTATTACAGGAGAAGAAAAAGGATATGATAGGTTTTATGGTTGCTGGGAAAAAGTAAAAGAAAACTATGGGGATGAATGGCTTTTATCTTGTGCAATAATAGAATCATTGAAAGGAAAAGATTATCCTGATTTAGAGGAGGAAATAAAAGGCTCAATAAGAAAAACAATTGAAAAGAAACCTGAGTTAAAACAAGTGTTTGAATATAATAACTTACTTGATAAATAAAAAAATGGCAGCTAAATTTTATTAGCTGCCATTTTATATAAATTATTATTTCTTTTTTTCTTCGTTGAAATAAACTAGGTAGTAGAACATGCCTTTTTCTTCGTCGTAACCTTTTTCAATAAAATTATTAGAACTATCATCTGTGAAATTTAATTTTATTTCAAAATTAGTGTCTAAATTTATTACATTTTTAAACTGTCGTCTCATTGTTGTAACTGCATCGTTTGCAATTGCAAAATTAGAGAAGTCTTCAATCTTGTAATCTTCTTTGAATTTTTCTTTGTAGTCTTTAAATTCTCTCTGATATTCAGGGTTTTCAATAACTTTATTGATGAATTCATCTTCTACGAAATCATCATTCTTTGCAAAGAAATCTACAGATTTGTTTAAGAATTTTATTTGTTCATTCTGGTCTTCGTTAGGGAAAACTATATCTTTAGAGAAATCTTCACACAGTTTTAGATACTTCTTTGTTTGAAAAATTTCGTCCTGCTTAGGTGCTATATTTAAAAAGCTTTCAACCCAATATTTTGCATCATATCTATTTGCGTCAACAGATAACACTTTAAAACCGCTTTCTTCTTCTGTATTGAAAATTAAAGCACCTTTATCGAGCTTCTCAAGAAAAGTGCCATCTTCGATATTGATAATCAGGTTCTCGTTATCTCTCTTAAGTTTCATGAACTCACGAGGAACTTCAGCCTTAAATATACCAATAGCTTCTACCATTACGTTGTCTAACGATACTTCGTGTAGAAGAGTTATGTATAGGTCGCCTGGAACAATATGCGGATGTTCTGATTTTGAGTAAAGAAGTTCTGCAATTTTTTTTGTGTAATCGTGAAATGAATCTGGGGCATTGAAAATACCTTTGCACAGATTGTATAAATCGTTGAAACTTAGGTCTGTGTCGTGGCTGAATTGCTGATGGTTTTCTTCTTTGGATCTAAATGGTTTAAAGAAAAATTCACTTAGATGTGAAATAAGTTCAGAGTCAAGCATATAAGGCTCTTTAGATAAAAACATTCCTTCCTCTTTGCCCTTATTGCCAATTTGATGTACTGACATTTCCTCAATTGAGGCTCCATATAGATTTAACATAACGATATAATTTATTGAATTGCCAAAAGTACATAAAACATAAAAAGAATATACAATAAAAAGGAATCATTTATCCACATTAGCTATTAACAATTAGGATATTTCGTGTACTTTTGTATGCGAAAAATGTACTTGCTTGGAATAGTTTCATTTAGCGAGTAAAAATTGAAAAAATACCACGATGAGTATTATAGACATAGATAAAATTATAGCAGCTAACGAATGGTTCATTTCTGCAGAAGAGAAAGAAGTACTTGAAGTATTAGAATCTCAGCCAGTTCTTTCTGGGCTAGTTAATGTGATTTTAGAAGAAGACCTTCTAGATGCTGAAGAGTATTCAAAAGATTTGTTTTATTCTTTATACGGATCTATCGTTAAATCGTACAGTGATAGTTTTGGAAAGGATGCTCTTGAGGTGTCAGAAGATGATATTGAAAAAGCTTTTGAGAAACAGAATAAATTTGCTGAACTTTTGAGTTCTTCGCTTGGTTTTTCTGATGGAGCTCCTACTGCAGATGATGAGAATAAAGCGATTGCGATAATGGAAAAATTAGCATCTTTAGAGGAAAGATATAATAACGATGAGTCATTTGATTTAAGTGAAGAAGGATTAGGTGATCTGTCTGAGTTGATGGGGCAAGTTAATGAAGAAATGAAGCAACCATCTATGAATGCATTTATTCAGTCTGAGCTTGAACATGCTGAACTAGATGATAATATTGCTGGTTTGTTAAATCAGCAGTTTAATATTATTGTTGATTCTTTTGAGAATATGTTGGAGAGAGGTAGTACAAATACAGATATGAAAATAGTCTAACTTTTCATATTAAACGATATAATATGTTATACGAAAAAAGAGATCATCATTTAGAAGGAAACACTTTAGAAATAGGAGTGTATCACAATTTAACAATACTTAGAGAAACAGCCGTAGGCTTGTTTCTTGGAGATGATGATAATAACGAGGTTCTTCTACCAAATAAATACGTACCAGAAGACTTTAAGGTAGATGAAAAACTTCGTGTTTTTGTTTATTTAGATTCGGGAGAGAGAAGAATTGCAACTACTATAGTCCCTAAGTTGATAAAAGGCGAGTTTGGTTTCTTGAAATGTAATGCTACAAATAAAACTGGTGCATTTTTAGATTTAGGATTAGAAAAAGATTTGTTTGTTCCTTTTAAGGAGCAAGCGAAAAAGATGGAAGAAGGAAAATCCTATAATGTTTATATGTTTTTGGACGAAGAAACTGATAGACTGTTAGGATCAAATAAGCTTTCGAAGTATTTCAAAAATGAAGATGTTGATTTAGAACAAAATCAAGCTGTAGATTTATTGATTGATAAAAAGTCCGACCTTGGAATAAACGTTATTGTCAATGATAAATATACTGGGTTCATATTTAGTAATCAAATTTTTCAGCCTTTGAGATATGGAGAAAGAATCTCGGGATATGTTAAGGAAGTTAGAGAAGACGGGAAGATTGATATTACTTTACAGAAACAAGGTATTGATAGTATTGAGCCGAATGCTTATTTGATTATTGATACTCTCGAAGCTAATGAAGGTTTTATTCCGTTAAATGATAAAAGTGATCCTGAGCTTATTCGTGAGAAACTAGGTGTTAGTAAAAAAATATTTAAGAAAGCTATCGGTGCTTTGTATAAAGAACGAATGATTGAGATAAAAGAAGATGGAATTTATTTAATAGGATTTAATGATTAATCTGTATTAGTATAAAATAATAACTTTTTTTGTTTAATTAACTGCGGGCTTGTTACCTTTATAAGGTGACAAATCCGCATTTTTTTTAATTTTTTTTATAATTGGTTTATGCTAGCAGAATATTTATCATATAAAGAAACTGGATATTTTTCGAAGTTGATGGTAGATTATCTCGATAGAAAACCTAGTCTTGATGAGTTTATAGAATATGATAATTCTTTAGAAGCTTATGGAAGAATTATATCTGAAAGAAACAAAATTCCCTTGGATAGAGAGCTACTTGTAGAAAGACTAAAAGTACAGAATTCTGAATTGAAATTAAGTCTGTCATCATCTCATAATATTGAGCTTCTTAATAAAGAGAACACCTTTACTATTACTACCGGACATCAGTTGAGTTTTTTTACGGGGCCACTTTACTATATTTATAAAACAGTATCTGTTATTAAACTTGCACAAGAGTTGACTGATAAATTTCCTGATAATAGTTTCGTCCCCGTTTTTTGGATGGCAACAGAAGATCACGATTTTGAGGAGATTAATCATTTTAGATATAAAGAAGAGTTGTTCTCGTGGAACAGTGCCGAAAAAGGTGCCGTTGGCAGGATGAAATTAAAGAATATGAATAGCGTATTTTCTGAATTAAAAGATAAAATAGGTGGAGGGAAAAGAGCAGAGTATTTATTGAAGCTTTTTAGTAGGTCATATTTAGAACACGGAAACTTGGCGCAGGCAACACGCTATCTTGTTAATGAACTATTTGGAGAGTATGGCCTTGTGGTTATAGATGGGGATGATAGGGGATTAAAGAAATCGATGATTCCAGCATTTAAAAAGGAGTTGTTGGATTTTAGTTCTGATAGGAATATTGAAGCTACAAATACTCAAATTATTTCGAAAGGCTATAAGGTACAAGTTCATCAGAGACAAATAAATTTGTTTTACTTAAGAAATAATCTCAGAGATAGAATTGTATTAGAAGGAGATAAATACCTAGTGTTAAATTCAGATATAGAATTTTCGAAGAATGAGATTCTTGTAGAATTAGAAAAATATCCAGAACGATTTAGCCCAAACGCTATACTAAGACCACTATACGAAGAGCATGTATTACCTAATTTAGCTTATGTTGGAGGAGGTGGTGAGCTCGCATATTGGTTTCAGTTGAAAAATAATTTTACAGATTTTGGTGTTTCTTTTCCGATTTTAGTCTTGAGAAACTCAGTGCTGCTTATTAATGGGAAACATCAACGGAGAATAAATAATTTAGATTTGTCCATAAGTGATATCTTTAATAAAATTGATGTTATCATACGCAATAAGGTAATTGCTAATTCTACATGTGATATTGATATATCTGAAAATATAGATGTTGTAAATAAAATGTTTTATAGTCTTTTGAAGAAATACGAAGGAGATAAAACTCAAGAGTCGATTATTAAAGCACAATATAAGAAGCAATTATCTGGACTATATTACCTCGAAAAGAAATTATTAAAAACTGAGAAGAGAAAGCAAAACGATTTAGTTTCTAAGCTTGAAAAGATAAAAGATCAATTATTTCCTAATAATGGGCTTCAAGAGCGAAATCTTAATTTCGCAGAGATGTATATGGAGTTTGGAGAAGAGTTGATCCCTTCAATTTTTGATAATATTAGTGTTATGAATAATGAATTTTTAGTTTTAAGATGAATAAGCCTCAGTTCTAATAGATTAATCCATAACAGTATCAATAACATTTATCTAACTCAGATTAAAATCTATAGATCATTGTACTATTGTATGTGTAGTTTACTAAACTGCTCTTTACCTAAATAATAGTTATTACTTGTATCTTATTGTTGAAAATTAATCATTTACCTCTAGATAATCTGCCTTATTGACATGATGTGTCATGATGTATGTCTTAAATTCTGCCAATTATAGTATTGATAATTATTTTTTAGTAATGGCACAGAACTTGAATAAGTGCTATCGAGTTTAAAAAATAGAATTAAGAATTTAATATTATATAAAATGGGTAAAATAATTGGAATTGACTTAGGTACTACGAACTCTTGTGTTTCTGTAATGGAAGGTAGCGAGCCAGTAGTAATTGCAAATGCTGAAGGAAAAAGAACAACTCCTTCTATTGTTGCTTTTGTTGAAGGTGGTGAACGTAAAGTTGGAGATCCTGCAAAACGTCAGGCTGTAACTAATCCACTTAAAACGATATACTCTATTAAGAGATTTATGGGAGACAAGTTCTCTGAGGTGCCAAAAGAGGTGTCTAGAGTTCCTTATAAAGTAGTGAAAGGTGATAACGATACTCCACGTGTTGATATCGATGGTCGTCTTTACACTCCACAAGAAATTTCGGCTATGACTCTTCAGAAAATGAAGAAAACTGCTGAAGATTATTTAGGTCAGGAAGTAACTGAGGCTGTTATTACGGTTCCTGCATACTTTAATGACTCTCAACGTCAGGCTACAAAAGAGGCTGGTGAGATTGCAGGTTTGAAAGTTCGAAGAATTATCAACGAGCCAACTGCTGCTGCTCTTGCTTATGGTCTTGACAAAGCGCACCAAGATAAGAAAATTGCCGTTTATGATTTAGGAGGTGGTACTTTTGATATCTCTATTCTTGAGTTAGGTGATGGTGTATTTGAGGTTCTTTCTACAAATGGTGATACTCACCTTGGTGGAGATGATTTTGATGATCATATTATCGATTGGTTAGCTGCTGAATTTAAGGCTGCTGAGGATGTAGATTTGAAACAAGATCCTATGGCATTACAACGTTTGAAAGAGGCTGCTGAAAAAGCTAAGATTGAGCTTTCTTCTTCTTCTCAAACTGAAATTAACTTGCCATATATTACTGCTACGGCTTCAGGACCAAAGCACTTGGTTAAGACATTAACTCGTGCTCAGTTCGAACAGCTTACTGACGATTTAGTAAAACGTTCAATGGATCCTTGTAAGAAGGCTCTTAACGACGCAGGTCTTACTGCTTCTGATGTTGATGAGGTAATTTTAGTAGGTGGTTCTACTCGTATGCCAAAGATTCAAGAAGAGGTAGAGAAGTTTTTCGGAAAGGCTCCATCAAAAGGTGTGAACCCTGATGAAGTTGTTGCTGTTGGTGCTGCTATTCAAGGTGGTGTACTTACAGGAGATGTGAAAGATGTATTATTGTTGGATGTAACTCCACTGTCTTTAGGTATTGAAACTATGGGAGGTGTATTTACTAAATTAATTGATGCTAATACGACTATTCCAACTAAAAAGGGTGAGACTTTCTCAACTGCTGCTGATAATCAACCTTCTGTTGAGATTCATGTATTGCAAGGAGAGCGTCAAATGGCTTCAGGAAACAAGACTATAGGTCGTTTCCACCTAGATGGAATTGCTCCTGCACAACGTGGTGTACCTCAGATCGAAGTAACTTTTGACATTGATGCAAATGGAATCATTAAAGTATCAGCAACTGACAAAGCGACTGGTAAAGTTCAAGATATTCGTATCGAGGCTTCATCTGGTCTATCAGAAGAGGATATCGCAAATATGAAAGCCGATGCTGAAGCTCATGCTGAAGAGGACGCAAAAGCAAAAGAAAAAGCTGACAAATTGAATACAGCAGATTCTACGGTTTTCCAAACTGAGAAAATGCTTAAGGAGTCAGGAGATAAGCTTTCTGATGATCAGAAAAAACCTATCGAAGAGGCTTTAACTAAGTTGAAAGCTGCACATGCTGCTCAAGATTTAGATGCTATTGATGCTTCATTAGAAGAGTTACAGAAAGCTTCTGAAGCTCTTTATGCAGCTGCTGCACAAGCAGAGCAAGGTGGTGCTCAACCAGGACCTGATGCAGGTGAACAAGGTGGAGCTCAAGAAGGAGGTGCTGACGATGTTCAGGATGTTGACTTCGAAGAAGTAAAGTAATAAAAGCTTGAAGCTGGGAGTTTGAAGCTCGAAACTGAAACCGACGAAGGAGGTTCACTGAGCATTCTTTGAAAATGGAAGTGTCAGCGAAGTAAAGTAAATAAGGTGAAAGTTTGATGAAGTGAGATTGTGAAAACAGCTAAACAAATCAACGAATAACCAGATAAACAAAACTAAAGACCGTTCTATTAATTTAGAGCGGTCTTTTTTTTGTAACTTCGTGAAATAT
>JAGLEB010000116.1 GCA_023145275.1 Flavobacteriales bacterium
TAATAACCTAAGTTAAGGTTAAAAGACAAAAAGGTTGACGGGTTACAAGCTCATAACCTTTTAACCTCGTAACCTATTAACCCATTAAAATAACATCAGAAAACAAAGAAGTAATGGGGTATTAAAATGAGAAATCGTTAAAATCATTCATTTCTTCGTCAAAATCGAACAACAAATTCATGAGCTTGTTTTCTAAGTCTACATTGTCAATAAAACCTGCAAACCTGTCTTTTACTACATTACCTTTCTTAAAAACAATAGTAGGTACACTTTTGATACTGTATTTTTTTGACAAAGACTCATTCTTTTCAGTGTTTAGATAGTAGAATTTAGCCTTATCGGAATGTGATGCTTCTAAGTTTTCGATAATTTTCCTCATATTTTTACAAGGATTACAATGTGCTGTTGCAAATAGTATTACGCTATGAGCATCATCAATATCAATATTATCTTTTACTTCTTTCATAGGTGCAAAGGTAGTATTATATCACGATATCACTTATTCCTATTATATTAATACATCCTAACAATAGGCAGGTGCATCATTATGAAATTAAAATAATGTTTTATATGCACTTTTATATATATTTGGCTTCTTAAACTAACGATTTTTTTTATGCAAAAGCTGAATGATTTTTTATTAATACTTGAAAGCTATATTGGAGGCGCCGAATGGTTTGTGATTTTGCTATTAGGAACAGGACTTTTTTTTACAATTTACCTTAGGTTTCCACAAATCAGGTATTTTAAACATGCTTTAAAAGTTGTATCAGGTAAATTTGATAAAAAAACAGACGAAGGAGATGCTTCGCACTTTCAGGCTCTTGCAACTGCACTTTCTGGTACAGTTGGAACAGGGAATATTGCTGGTGTAGCCCTTGCGATACATTTAGGAGGACCAGCTGCATTGTTTTGGATGATAGTTACTGCATTTTTAGGAATGACTACAAAATTTGTTGAAGTAACGCTTTCTCACAAGTACCGCGAAAAAGCTAGTGATGGATCTATTGCTGGTGGACCGATGTACTACATGAAAAATAAGTTAAACATGAAATGGTTAGCTGCAATTTTTGCTGTAGCAACAGTTGTTTCGTCGTTTGGTACTGGAAATATGCCACAGATTAATTCTATTTCAAATTCCGTGTATTCAACTTTCGGTATCGAGCATATGGTTACTGGTGGTGTTTTAGCAGTATTACTAGGAATAGTTATAGTAGGAGGTATCGGAAGAATTGTACAAGTTACCGATAAGCTTGTTCCTGTAATGGCTTTAGTATATTTGGTTGGAGCATTATCTGTTATTATATATAATTATGAAAATATTATTCCTTCTTTAGAAGCTATTTTTGGTGATTTGTTTACTGGGAGTGCTGCTTCAGGTGGTTTTCTAGGTGCTACAATAGCATTTGCTTTTAACAGGGGAGTAAACAGAGGACTATTTTCTAATGAAGCCGGTCAAGGATCAGCTCCAATTGCTCACGCTGCAGCAAAGGCTCATGAGCCTGTATCAGAGGGGATGGTTGCAATTTTGGAGCCATTTATCGATACAGTGTTGATTTGTAGTCTTACAGGTGTAACACTCTTGTCTTCGGGAGTTTGGAATGAAAAGCACGAAAATAAGTTTCAATTTTCAGATTTAAAAGTTATTACTCATCAGTACGACGATAAAATTGAAAGTGATAAAGTAGAGCTTGGAGAGTTTATAAAAGGAGAGAAGGAGTGGCCGAGATTTACAGGGGATGTGAAAGTTGTAAACGGTAAGATTGAATCGGATATTAGTATAATTCATGCTAGATCTTTGGCAGAGAATGTATCTGTAAGTAAAGAAGGAGAATTGTTTACTGGTAATATAGAGATTGATAACGGGGAGGTTCAAGATTCTGATTTAGTTATTAGAGGGATGTCATTATTGCATAGTGCGCCACTGACAGCTCTAGCGTTTAAGCGAGGTTTCTTTGGCGATTGGGGTGAATACATCGTTACAATCGGATTGTTGTTGTTTGCATTTTCTACTGCAATTGCGTGGTCGTATTACGGAGGTAGAGCTATAAATTATCTTTTTGGATTGCAATACGTGAAGTATTATAGGTTCTTCTATGTGATAATGTTTTTCATAGCATCGTTTACCGATACAACTATTGTTTGGACATTTGCAGGATTGTCAGTTGCATTTATGACACTCCCAAACCTCTTTGGAATACTGATGCTGCGGAAGGATATGAAAGAGACTGTGGACAAATATTGGGTTGATTTCGAGAAAGAAGGTTGGGATAAAAAATAGATCAAACATATTGTTTAGAAGTTGAAAATTTAAGGGGGTCTCTAGTGTGAAAATTTAGATGTTCAATTTGGATAAGTTTGATGTTGTGAGTATTAATTGTTTTATTAGTGTTGTAGATAGAAAATATTTCACTACATTTGCACGCTCTTAAAAAGCTAAGTTTTTAATTAGTGGATTATGAGTATTAAAGAATTAATTAACATAATAAGTATTAGTAATGGCTAAACATTATGAAACTGTTTTCATCTTAAATCCCGTTTTGTCTGAAGATCAGGTAAAGGAAGCAGTTAAAAAGTACGAAGACCACCTAGTAGCTAAAGGAGCTACAATGGTAGTTACTGAAGATTGGGGGCTAAAGAAATTGGCTTACCCTATTCAAAACAAAAAGAGTGGTTTCTATACACTTTTTCAATTTTCAACTGAAGACTCTTCAATTATCGAAAGATATGAGACTGAATTCCGTCGTGATGAAAAAGTAATGAGATTTCTTACTGTAGCAATGGACAAGCACGCTGTGTCTTGGGCTGAGAGAAGAAGAGCTAAATTGAACATCAAAGCAAATAACTAGAAGAAATGGCTGATTTAAGTAAACAATCAAAGGCAGGAGCTTCTAACGATGTTAGATATTTAACTCCACTGGCTATTGAAACGAACAACAAGAAGAAATTCTGTCGTTTCAGAAAGAACGGAATCAAATACATAGATTATAAAGATCCAGATTTCTTGTTGAAATTTGTAAACGAGCAAGGAAAAGTTCTTCCTCGTCGTTTAACTGGAACATCTTTGAAATTCCAACGTAAAGTTGCTAAAGCTGTAAAACGTGCTCGCCATTTAGCGATCATGCCTTACGTAGCAGATATGTTAAAATAATAAAGAAGGAGATATGAATATTATTTTAAAACAAGACGTACAAAACTTAGGTTTTAAAGACGATGTAGTAGCTGTTAAGAACGGTTACGGTCGTAATTACTTGATTCCTCATGGCATGGCAGTTTTGGCTACTCCTTCTGAGGTTAAACAATTGGAAGAGACTCTACGCCAACGTGCACACAGAGAGAAAGCAATTGTTGAGGAAGCTCAAAAAACTGCTGAAGCTTTAAAAGCTTTAGAATTAAAGATAACTGCTAAAGTTGGTGCAGGTATCAAATTATTCGGATCAGTTACAAATATGGATCTTGCAGCTAAATTAGCTGAGTCAAGTTTCTCAATTGATAAGAAATTCATCCAAATTATTGGTGGATCAGTTAAATCATTAGGGAAATATGATGCAACTATCCGTCTTCACCGTGATGTAATTGTGAACTTAGTATTCGATGTTGTAGCACAAGCTTAAGAAATATAATTTCTTTATATATAGAATCCTCTACTATATCATGGTAGGGGATTTTTTGCATTTATGCCTATGTAGTTGATTCCTAATGATTACTTTTGACCATAAAAAATTCATTAAAGTATGCAAAAAACAATAGTGTTCATTTTAAACCCTATTTCAGGAAGCGGTAGTAAAAATCGTTTTCTTAGAAAAGTTACTCAAATTGATAAATGGGAGGGGTGGACCTATAAGACAATCTTCACAGAAAGAGTTGGGCATGCTACTGAAATAGCATTAGAATATTCTGGAAAAACTGACTATATAATTGCAGTGGGGGGAGATGGTACAGTACATGAAGTTGCCAAAGGTGTAGCAGGATCTAGTTCGATTTTTGGTATAATACCAATGGGATCAGGAAATGGAGTAGCTCGACATCTAAAAATTTCAATGTATCCAAAAATTGCGATTGCAGATATTAGAGATAGCGGAATTCATAAGGTAGATACTCTTAGAGTTAACGAGGAGTTTTTATTAGGAGTTGGTGGTGCAGGTTTCGATGCTCATATTGCCCATCAGTTTGATAAGGCTAAAACCCGAGGAATATCAACCTATGCGCACCTTACCTTAAAGGAATACTTTAAGTTTAAAGCTCTAGATTTTGAATTTGAAATAGATAATAAAAAGCGATCAGGAAAGGCATTTTTATTCGGAATAGCTAATTCTAGTCAGTGGGGAAATGACTTTTATATTTCTCCTGAATCTAGTATGAAAGGCGGTAAAGCAAAATTAATAATAGTTGAGGAAACTGATAAGGCAAGTGTTTCAATACTTGCACCAGCACTCTTAACCAGAAGTGTACTAAAGCTTCCTTTTGTTAAATCTTACGACTTTAGTGAATTAAAATTTAACTTGAGTAATTTCTTATTTCACATCGATGGAGAACCAAAAGTTTTAGAGGGAGAGCAAATAGTTAGAGTTGTTGAAGAAGATTTATTAGTTTGTCTGCCTGGACATAAAGTGTAGGTGCCATCTATAATATATGTTGTGTTTTCTTTTGATTGAAATTAAATATTGAGAGATTATAACTTTGGGTCTATGTTGTTTGAAGTTAAATTTAACAATTTAGTTGTAGCACAGCTTTATTATTAATTCATTATACTCTAAAGATGATTTTAAGGCCGAAAGACTTAATTTAATATTGGTCAATGTCATCGCCTTGAAGCAAGTTGGCCTTTCATCTTATAACACCCTGAAAGTGCAGGTTAAAACCTGGAAATCTAGTTCATGTAGCAAGTTGCCCTTGCAGGGCGCTAATAATTTGCACCTATTCAATCAAAAGATGCTATATCCTTTTTAAGTGAATTTATTGAGGAAAAACTATAGGTCTATACTATAGATTCTATATCTTTTGTAAACTTTTCCATTAATCCTTTTAAATTCTTTTCTTGTAATTTCATTTTCTTCTAAAACAAGATGCGTATCAACTTTTTCAAGGCCTAATTCTATTGCCGACTTAAAAAGATTTACACCTAAAAGTACGTCTAAGCCTCTGTTTCTGTGTTCATTTGCAACAGCAGCAAGTAAAAGATTTAGCTGTTTTGTTTTTCTTTGATGATAAATAAAAGGAATAAAACCAAATGGAAATAAATTTCCTTTTGCAATTTTTAGTCCTTTCCCCATATCTCTCATAGCGATAATAAATGCAACTACATTATCATCTTTATCAGTTACAACCTTTATTAGTTTAGGGTGTAGAACTGTGATGTACTTATTCGCAAAGTCCATCATTTCATCTTCGCTAAATGGTAAGGAAGCATATATGTGCTGATATGCTATATTTACAAGGCTTAGGATTGGTTTAATATATTTTCGTGCTTCAATCTTACTTTTGAATTCAATAAGCTTGTAACCATGATCTAAATTTCGTTTTGCAAGTTTGTGATATAGATCTGGTAATTTCTTTTTAAGGTCTAACTTATACACAAAGAGGTTTTTATAACCTTTAAACCCAAGATCAACTAGCTGCTGTGTTTGGTATGGAAAGTTACAGTTTGAAGCTATAACATGTGGCTCTTCATATCCTTCGTATAAAAATCCTTGTGGTTCTTTATCCGAAAAAGCTAATGGTCCAATTAATTTATCTTTTTTGT
>JAGLEB010000117.1 GCA_023145275.1 Flavobacteriales bacterium
CTGCCTTCAAAATAGAATTGTGGGCCAACTACAGGAAAAATAATAAAGAAAATATAGAAAAAATAGAATGAAGTTAGCAGAATGAAGAGGGTCCTCTCAAATAATTCTCTCTTTTGGAAGTAAAATAAAACAGGGCTAATAAATATTATAAAGTAATAAGAGAAATACCCGAAATTCATTAACTCACTAAACCAAAAGTCTGAGAAAGTTTCGCTAAAAGAAACTGAAGGTTGAAAAAAGAATATATTTAATTCTACTTGAGAAATCCAAGGATCAAGGCTATCGAAAAAAATGTGATTAAAATCTGCAGTTTCATTGTATAAATAACCAAGAAATAACAGAGGTACAAGACTGGCTACTAAGTTAATGTACCCATAATCATATTTGTTTCTCACATAAGCCGAAAAAAACAAAACAAAAATAAAACCTATCCTTGCAAGTAAATGAAAAATAGGCTTGTCAATATCTTCGAAGTAAAAAAGTATTAGTAATGCAGTAATTGTCAGGTATATAATACTTGAATAATCAACAATATTTAAAGTCTTTTTCAATTTTTATCGTCTAAGAATTCTTCAATATTATTAATAACCTTCTCAATTAGTTGATGTCTAGCTTCAGTACTAGCCCATGCAATATGTGGCGATAAAACAATTTTATCTTGATTTAATACATTGAAAAAAGGTGATTGCTTTTCGATAGGCTCATTCGTAAATACATCTACACCAGCACCTGCAATTACGTTATTATTAAGCGCTGAAACTAAATCTTCCTCATTTACTATTCCACCTCGTGCTACATTTATTAGTACTGCATTTGACTTCATTTTTGCGAACTCATTTTCGCCAATAAGGTTTGTTGTTTTATCATTCAAAGGAGAGTGTACAGATATAATATCCGACTCTCTTAATAGCTCGTCCATTGATACAGAAGAAAAACCTTCTTCTCGGCTTACTCCCGAAGTAGAGTGATAAGAAATTTCAGCACCAAAAGCTGTGGCTATTTTTGCAACATTACGACCTATGTTACCCATTCCAATAATACCCCATTTTTTTCCGTGTATTTCGTCGAACCCATTTGCAAGGTGTGTGAATATTGGTGAAAAAACATAGTCTTTACTTTTTACATATGCATCGTATTTACAAAGGTTGCTGAGCAATCTTAAAACCATCGAAAAGGTAACCTGACTTACTGAATGAGTAGAGTATCCAATAACATTTTTTACAGAGATGCCTTTTTCTTCAGCATATGCTAGGTCCACATTATTCATGCCTGTTGCTGTAATACAAATAAGTTTTAAATTTGGCAGCTTTTCAAGTTGAGTTTTATTTAAAATAACTTTGTTTGTTAAAATAATATCAGCCTTTTTAGATCTTTCGAATACTTGAGCTTGGCTTGTAATTCCAAATGAAGTTACAGACCCATATTTTTCGAGTAATTGGAGGTTGTTTACTTTTCCTAGTGTTGAAGCGTCTAAAATTACAATATTCATTTTATGAGATATTACAGTGATTAATTTTTATGGCTTGTTATTTCTATATGTCGAATATTCACAATAGAGTCGCAATTCTCAAATAGAACATTAATCTCCTTATTTTCAATATAGTAAGTTTTACAAGAGTCAAGTTTAGTGTTGCTCTTTGAAAAAATTACATCACCGTTTTTTAATAATTTAGATATGTCAGAAGAATCTAAGCTTAGATTGTAAAGCATATCTGTGGTCGTTTTGTCGTAATTAATGATCTTTCTCTCGATATTATCTTTTACTCGAGCATCAGGAAAGTAGTTACATGATATGTCACTTCTATTTCCAAAAAAGATTATTACAAATATTATTCCGATGCCAAATCCAATAGCATACCATAAAACGCGATTTGCGAAATCCATTTATTACAGTGATTTAATTTTATCCAAAAGTATAGTTTTATGATTAAAAACAGGCTTTTTAGTAGTAAACTTTTTACGTTTGTAAATATATCTAGCTATTGAGCTGTCAGGTGTTTAGCTATAAAACTTGCTAATAAGAACATTAATATATTAAAATACTAACAAATTAATATCCTTAAATGGTATATTAAAATACTCACCAACAGCAGTAGAAGTAAGTACGCCATGATACATATATATACCCGTCTGTAATCCTTTATCGTGTGGCAAAACACTTTCTATTCCACCTCTATCAGCGATATCTAGTAGGTAAGGGGTGAAGTAATTGCTTATTGATAATGATGCTGTTCTCGATACTCTGGAAGGAATATTAGGTACTCCATAATGAATTACACCATGTTTAGTAATAGTAGGATCTTCGTGAGATGTAAGCTCTGATGTTTCTACTATGCCACCAGAATCAATGCTAACATCTATTATTACAGCTCCATCTTTCATAAGTTCAACCATTTCTTCAGAAACTATTGTAGGGGTACGTCCTTCTGAGCGTATTGCACCGATAAGAACATCGCATCTGCGGAGAGCTTTTGTTAGAATTTTAGGATGAATAGTATTTGTAAAAACCCTTTGCCCAATAGCGTCTTGAACTCTTCGAAGTCGTGTTATTGAATTGTCAAATATTTTAACTGTAGCTCCAAGTCCAACAGCTGCTCTAGCAGCATATTCGCCAACAACACCAGCACCAATTATTACCACTTCAGTAGGCGAAACACCTGTTACACCACCTAGCATAAGACCGTGTCCTGCATTTACGTTGCTCATCAACTCGGCTGCAATATGTACAGATGTAGTCCCTGCAATCTCAGAAAGCGTTGTGAGAACAGTAATTGCCCCATCACTATCCCTTAAGTTATCGAGTGCAATAGCCGTGATTCTAGATTTGCTTAGAGTCTTAAAGTATTCTTTTTTCCTAGTGTGAAACTGTAATGATGAAATTAAAAATGATTCTGGCTTCATCATTTTTATCTCATCAATAGTTGGAGGTGCAATCTTAAGAACTATGTTCGATGCAAAAACTTCTTTTGTGTCGTAAGTGATTTTGGCGCCTGCCTCAGAGTATTCTTTATCTGAAAAATTTGCTCCAAGACCTGCATTAGACTCAATAACAATATTATGTCCGTTAGCTGTAAGTACTAAAACAGCATCAGGAGTAAGGCAGATTCGCCTTTCGTTATATTGAGTTTCTTTTGGAATACCAATGAATAATTTTCCTTTTTGTCTTTCAACTTCAAGCATTTCTTCTTGTGGTAAAAGATCTCTATGGGAAAATGGGCTTAGTTCTGAAAAATCGTTCATTTAATTTGATTTTACTATTATTTTTCGCTCATTAAGTGATGCTTCAAGAATAACTTCGATAGCGTTTTTCGGCAATAAGTTAGGGATTTTTTCTGGCCACTCTACGAAGCAATAGGAATTTGAATAAAAATAATCTTCATAACCCATATCTAGAGCCTCCATTTCGTCTTCTAATCTGTAAAAATCAAAATGAAATATAGTACCCTTCTTTTCTGATAAATATTCGTTAACAATAGCAAATGTAGGACTGTTTGCTACATCTTCAATTCCAAGTTCGTTTACAAGCGATTTTATTAATGTTGTTTTTCCGGCGCCCATTGATCCATAGAATAAAAATATTTTAGAATTTTTAAAATCAGAAATTATCGACTTTGCAATATCTGGCAAATCATGTAGGCTTGTGCTTGTGTATTCTTTTTCCACTAGACTATTTTTGGTTAATTAAATATGATTATGCTATTAGCAGCGAATTCGCAGATTAAATAGCTCGCTAACAATAGAGGTCTTTGCAATGACCTGCTTTTGTAAATCACGAGAATATCTAATTGCGAATTCGAAACTATAAAATAAATATTTATTTAGGTTCTAACTCAATAAAAGGGATAACCATCTCTTCTAGTGATACACCGCCGTGCTGATATGTGTTTTTGTAATATTTCACATAGTGATTGTAGTTATTTGGATATGCAAAGAACAAATCTTCTTTTGCAAATACATATGTGCTACTCACGTTAATCTTAGGCAAGAAAACATCATGCGGCTCTCTTATTGCAAAGACATCTCTTTTTTCGTACGACAAGCTTTTACCTTGCTTGTATCTAAGGTTAAGGCTTGTGTTTTTATCTCCTACTAACTTTGTTGGAGTAGTGGCATTAATAGTACCGTGGTCCGTAGTTATATATAGCTTAAGTCCTGATTTTGCAGCCATTTTAATAATATCGAAAAGAGGTGAATTCTTAAACCAACTAACAGTTAGAGATCTATATGCTTTGTCGTTCGATGCCAATTCCTTTATTACCTCCATCTCTGTTCTAGAGTGCGAAAGCATATCAACAAAGTTATAAACTACAGCTGTAAGATGGTTACTTGTAGATATATTCTTAAAGTTGTCTACAAATTTTCTACCTGCATTAAGTGAAGATATTTTAGAATAATGGGTGTTAATATTAAGACCTAATCGTTTAATTTGATCTTGTAAAAACTCCTTTTCAAACATGTTTTTTCCACCTTCATCTGTATCGTTTTTCCACATATCGGGGAAACGTTTTTCAATTTCTAGTGGCATTAAGCCAGCAAAAAATGCATTTCGAGCATATTGTGTTGCAGTAGGTAAGATTGCATAATATGCTTCGTCTTTTATTACTGAATAATACTCGTTAATTATTGGTTCTAGAATTTTCCATTGATCGTAGCGTAAATTATCAATCATTAATAGAACCGAACGTTCTCCTTCTTTAAGTTTTGGATAAATGTATTCCTTAAACGCTGTGTGCGACATAACAGGTTTTTCATCTTCGTAGAACCAATCTTCATAATTGTTTTTTACAAATCTGAAGAAAAGAGAATTTGCCTCTTTTTTCTGAGTTTCTAGAATCTGAACCATTCCTTCATCCTGAATTTTTTCTAACTCAATTTCCCAATAAAGAAGTTTTCTGTAAATCTTAACCCAATCTTGGTAAGTTCTTACATCCATCAAGTCCATAGAGATTTTTCTAAACTCCTGCTGGTAATTAGATGTTGTCTTCTCTGAAACAAGCCTAGGAGAATCTAAATTTTTCTTTAGAGTTAGGAGTATTTGGTTAGGATTAACAGGTTTAATCAAATAATCCTGGATTTTAGACCCGATAGCCTCTTCCATAATCAATTCTTCTTCACTCTTAGTGATCATAACTATAGGTAAAGTAGGTCGTATTTCTTTGATAATCATCAAAGTTTCAAGACCCGAAATGCCAGGCATATTCTCGTCTAGAAACACTATACTGAATATTTCTTGCTCTATTTTGTCAATGGCATCAGTCCCATTTGTACAAGTATCTACTTCGTATCCTTTCTTCTCAAGGAAAATAATATGTGGTTTTAAAAGATCAATTTCATCATCGACCCATAAAATTTTGATTTCTGCCATCTTCAATTATATATTAAAACAGTAAATTTACTGAAAATTTAAAACTTTTTCACATTGCTTACTAATAACAAAGATAGAAATAAGCTAAAGATTATAAACGACCCTGTTTATGGTTTTATTGCAATAAGTGACGAACTGATATTTGATCTCATTGAACACCGCTATTTTCAGCGCTTAAGGAGGATTAGTCAGACAGCATTAACCTCAAATGTGTATCCTGGAGCTCATCATACCCGTTTTCATCATGCAATAGGAGCAATGCATCTTACAAAAAACGCTATTGAAGTATTGAAATTTAAAGGGCATGACATCACTGATGATGAAGAATTAGGTGCTTTAATTGCAATTTTACTTCACGATATGGGGCATGGGCCTTATTCTCACGCCTTGGAACACTCTATTATTCCATCAGTTTCTCATGAAGAAATTTCGGTTAAGTTTATGGAAAAATTAAATATTGAATTTGATGGTCGTCTTAGTTTAGCTATTGAGATTTTTAGAAACAGTTATAAAAAGAAATTTCTTCATCAGCTAATATCCTCTCAGCTCGATATGGATAGGCTTGATTACTTGAATAGAGATTCTTTTTACAGTGGAGTAGTGGAGGGGGCAATAAATTCGAAAAGGTTAATTACTATGCTTAATGTTGCTAATGATAATTTGGCAATTGAGGATAAAGGTATTTACTCTGTTGAGAAATTTTTGGTAGCACGTAGGCTAATGTATTGGCAGGTTTATTTACATAAAACGGTAATAGTTTCTGAAGCATTACTTACTAGGTCCGTTTTACGTGCTAAGAAATTAAGAAATCAAAGGTTTGATTTATTTGCTAGTAGCGCACTAAAATATTTTTTGGAGAGGGATTGGAGTCTTGAGGGATTTAATGATAAAGATTTGGAGATGTTTTCTAAGCTTGATGACTATGATGTATTTGGTGCGATCAAAGAATGGACAAATCACGAAGATAAAATTCTATCAGATCTATCAACAAGGTTAGTTGATAGGAAATTATTTAAAATACAGCTCGGAGATAAAATTATAGACAGTAAAATTGTTGATGATTTAAAAAATAAGGTAGCAATGCTTTTTAATATTTCATATGAAGAGGCAGAAAACTATGTAATTCAAGGAAAAGTTCAGAATAATGCGTATAGGAAAGATCACGATAGTATTTTCCTACTTAAAAAGAATGGCGATGTTCAAGATATTGCATTTTCACCCGATCAGCAGAGTGTTTCGGCTATATCAGAAGCTATGAAAAAATATTATCTTATTTACCCTAGAGAGTTAGAATAAGTATATTTTTGATTTTATAATTAACTCATAATTGTATAGTATTATTATGGTCTATGTTCCTCAAGAGGCAAAAGAGCAAATTGTAGTATTAATGTCGAATGTTGAAAAGCTAGAAGCAAAAAACAGAGAACTTTTAGATCTGTTAAAAGAAGATGTTAATAAAAAAGAAAGTAGAAAAACTGCTTTTATAGTTTTGATATCAATAATTACTGCTCTTGTTATTATATTGGGATTCACTTATGTTTATGGTCCTATTTTTGGCGATTTCAAGATAGATAATTCTAGAGTAGGAGAGCTGTCATCAGAAATTAATAAACTGAAATCCGAAAATTTAGAATATGAGTATGAA
>JAGLEB010000118.1 GCA_023145275.1 Flavobacteriales bacterium
TGTCGTTCTTAAGTGCGAAACTTTAATTACTTAAACCTTCTGCAATATAAAAGTAGTAATTCTCCTACATTAACACCTACGCAAATAATGATTTATGCAATAATATTGCATTGAGTATTAAGTGTTACAATCACAATTAATAACAATACTGCAACTTTTAGCCTTTATATAGAATAATTCTTAAATATAATTAACTTTTTTTTAAGAAATAACATAATCACAATCTATACATATCCAAAGAGATAGACACACATTACCTTTATTCCATTAAAAATAAATAATTTGACATGAGTAAAAACATCTACATACATTTGTTACTAATAGCAATAACAAGTTTACAATTTAGTTCATGTAGCAATACTACAAAAAGTAGTAATACAATAGAAACAACTTCTCTAGAAAGGGACTGGACAATAATCAATTCATCAAAAACTGATGATAAGGGTGATTTAATAAGTTCTACAAACTATGAGTTGCAGGAATGGCAAAAAGCTAAAGTGCCAGCAACCATTCTAGCAAATCTTGTTGAAAATGGTGTTTATACCGATATTTTTAAAGACCAGAATTTCGATAAAATAGACAAGGAACAGTTTAAAACAAGCTGGTGGTATAGAAAGAGCTTCAAAATAAACAAGTCTGAAAAATCAAACTATAATCTAATATTTGAAGGAATAAACTACAGAGCAAATATTTGGTTAAATGGGAAGCAAATAGCTAAAGCTTCGGATATAGAAAGTCCATACAGAATGTTCACATTTAATGTGAGCGCTATGTTTGTTGAAGGTGAAAATGTTTTAGCTGTAGAGGTCTTCCCTCCTGCCAAAGACGATTTAACAATTGGTTTTGTAGATTGGAATCCCGAGCCATCAGATAGAAACATGGGAATTTGGAGACCTGTATTAATTGTTGAAACTGGAAAGGTTGCATTAAAAAATCCGGTTATTAACTCTAAAGTTAACCTTGAAACCTTAGCTAGTGCAGAGTTAACAATAAATTCAGACATCGTTAACTATGGCAACAAAGATCAAAAAGTTACTATAAACGGTAGTATCGATGAAATTAAATTTTCTAAAGAAATAAACATAATAGCAAATTCAACTACTAAAGTTGAATTTAATTCTAAAGAATTTTCTCAATTAATAATTAGCAATCCTAAACTTTGGTGGCCAAATGGACTTGGAGATGCAAATTTATACAATCTAGAACTAACTGTTTCAAATGCAAACACAATTTCAGATAATCACAATATTCGTTTCGGAATACGTGATATTGAAGAGTACGTAAACGAACAAGGCCATAAAGGCTGGATGGTTAACGGCAAAAAAGTTCTTATAAAAGGTGCTGGTTGGGTTGATGACATCTTACTAAACGACGACGATCAGAAAGTTATTGATCAACTTGAGTACGTAAAGCATATGAACCTAAACACTGTGAGATTAGAAGGTTTTTGGGGTAAGAACAAAACTTTGTTTGATCAATGTGATGAGTTAGGTCTTTTAGTAATGATTGGATGGAGCTGTCAATGGGAATGGCAAGACTACTGTGGACGCGAAGAGTTAGACACTTTCATGTCAGTAACTACCGATCACGATATAGAAGTACAGACTCAAGGATATGCCGATCAGGTTACGTGGCTTAGAAACCACCCTTCAGTATTTATGTGGGTATTTGGTAGCGATAAATTACCTATTACAAAACTTGAGAAAAAATTAAACGAGACTATTACTGAGCTTGATGGTACACGACCTATCCTTTCGAGCTGTAAAGCCCAGATAAGCGAAATTACAGGTCCATCAAGAGTAAAAATGGAAGGTCCTTATGGTTATGTTACTCCTAATTATTGGTATATCGACAAGCAATTTGGGGGAGCATTTGGATTCAATACAGAAACAGGTCCTGGACCACAAATACCACCTTTAGAGAGCCTTAAGAAAATGCTTTCTGAAGATAAACTTTGGCCAATGGGCGAAGATTGGAAATATCACCTAGGAAGAAATGAATTTCATACCCTTGATAGATACATAAAAGCTTTTGATGCTAGATATGGAAAATCTAATAGTGTAGAAGACTTTGCTAGGGTATCACAGATATCAAACTACGAAGCTATACGTCCAATGTTCGAAGCATTTGCTGTTAACAAAGGAGAAGCTACAGGTGTTATTCAATGGATGCTAAATTCGGCTTGGCCAGAGATGTTTTGGCAACTTTATGATTATTACTTAATGCCAACAGGTGCATTTTATGGCACTATGAAATCGGCTCAAACAGTTAATATTATTTATAATTACGGAGATAAAGCTATCTACCTTACTAACGAGAAATTTGAGACACAGAAATCAATGACTTCAGAAATAAAGGTTTTTGATATTAACTCAAAAGAATTATTAAGTAAGACTATTAAATCAGATATAGCAGAGAACTCATCTTCAAAGATATTTGATATTCCTAATCTTAAAAATTTAACAACTACATACTTTGTACACGTAAGTCTTAAGGATTCTGAAAACAATGAAGTAGCTAATCAAATTTACTGGTTATCTACTGGAGTTGACACATTCGACTGGGATAAAACAACTTTCGTAAACTCTCCTAACAAAGATTTTGGAAGCTTAAGAGGTTTGAGAACTATGCCAAAATCAGATGTTAATAAAAAAGTGTTATACAAAGATGAAGGAAATAAAACTATAGTGTCTGTTGAATTAAAAAACAATTCTGATAAAATTGCTTTCTTCATTGAGATGCAAGTAAATAACAGCGAAAAAAACGAAAGTATATTACCTGTATTCTGGGATGACAACTATGTTACTCTTTTACCTAATGAGACAAGAACTTTCACTGCTAAAATTGCAAAAACAGGACATGATAATTTAAATGTAAAATATAATTAAAATAAAGTTCCACCTAGTTTTAAATATAATTATGAAAAATAAAACAATAATAGGAGTTGATTTAGGAGGCACTAATATGCGTGCAGGAAGAATTGAAAACGGAGTTCTTGTAAATGTTTCTTCAAAGCCTGTTCCTAAAACAGATAATTCTAATGAGGTTTTAGACTTGTTGATAGATACTATTACTTCTGTTTTGAATAGTGATGTTGTAGCTATAGGAATTGGAGTTCCTGGAATATTGGATAAAAATACAGGAGTTATTTTCGACTTAGTAAATATCCCTTCGTGGAAAGAAATTGCATTAAAAGAAGAACTAGAAAGTCATTTCAATTTACCAATATTTCTCGACAACGATGCAAACTGTTTTGCTCGAGGTGAAAACATATTTGGTAAGGCACAGGATGTAAAAAATGTTGTTGGGCTAACACTAGGCACTGGAATGGGTGCTGGTGTAATAATAAACGGAGCACTTCATTCTGGACTTATGTGTGGTGCTGGTGAACTAGGAGAACTACCTTATCTAAATGCTAATTATGAGAAGTACTGTAGTGGACAATATTTTAGGGATATAAATAATACAACTGGCGAGATTGAGTATAATAAAGCTGAAAAAGGTGATTTTGCTGCAATTGAAATGTTCGAAAATTATGCTTCGCACCTTGCTAAGGCAATAGAAATGGTGATACTAACCTATGCACCAGATAAAATTGTTTTAGGTGGATCTGTAGCTAAATCGAAAAAATACTTTGAAAAGAATCTTCTAACATTTATTAACAAAAACAATTGGAGAAACCTACCTAAAATAGAATATTCAGAACTAGAGAACTCTGCAATATTTGGTGCTGCATCACTTTGTTTCTAAAATATAAGTTTCATTACTATGATATTAAAACACGACAATAAAGAAGAGGCAATAGTTGGAGTTTTTCTAGGAGGAAAAGTTCTGTATGCTGGAAAGGTGAAAAATGATAGAATTGTAAAGAGTACAAGCTATACTATTGACAATCTTGCTAGTGAAGAAGAGGTTTTAGATCAAGTAATAAAAGCAATAAAAGAAGTATTTGATGATGAAGTAAAAGGTATTGGAATTGGTGTACCAAGTCTTGTAGATACCGAAAACGGAATCGTTTATGAAGTACAGCATATTCCTTCTTGGGAAGAGGTTCACCTTAAAGACATACTTACTGACATATTTAATGTTAGTATTTATGTTAACAATGATGCAAACTGTTTTGTAGTTGGAGAAAAATATTTCGGAAAGGCTATTACAAAAAAGAATGCAGTTGGACTTGTTATTGGCACAGGACTTGGAGCTGGTATTATTGTAGATAACAAGCTCTATTCTGGTATAAATTGTGGTGCAGGAGAAATTGGTATGATGCCATACAAAGAGCATAACATTGAATACTACGTTAGTTCAAAGTCATTTTTAGATAAGTACGAAATAGACTTTCAATCATTGTTAGAAAGAGCAAAAGAAGGAAATAAAATTGCCCTTAGGATTTTCGAACAATTTGGTGAAGACATAGCTATGGCAATTCAAATTACCCTTTTTGCTTATGCCCCTGAAATAATTATTCTCGGTGGACCTACAGCAATAGCTTATGATTTCTTCAAAGTGTCAATGATGAAAGAATTAGAAAAATTTCCTTACAAAAAAGTAGTAGAAAATATTGAGATAGAAGTAAGCATGAATATTGAGATGCCTGTATTAGGTGCTGCTGCACTACTTCTTGATGCTAAACAGAAGAAATTTATATTAAACTAAACTTAATTCAATATATAGATTAGATTTTTTTAGAATACATTTTTTTTAACAACAAATACTTTTAAACAATTAAACACAACATTTATGAAACAGCTTAACACTACGTTGTTACTTCTGTTCTTCTCAATTTCCATTTTTGCACAATCGCAATATTCGGGAATAGTATTAGACGAAAACAACGAACCACTACCAGGTGTATCCATAATAATAAAAGGATCACTTCAAGGAACATCGACTGATTTCGATGGGAATTTTATTATTGATGCTAATGAAGGAGATATTTTAGAGTTCTCTTTTATGGGATATTACACACAAACTCAAAAATTAAGCTCTCAAGCTACTTACAACATTTCTTTACAGCCTGACACAAAAGCCTTAGACGAAATTGTAGTTGTGGGATATGGAGTTCAGAAAAAATCGGATTTAACGGGATCTATTGCTACTGTAAAACCAGAAGATTTACAAAACAGAGATGTAGCTAATGTGGACCAAGCTCTACAAGGACAGATGGCAGGTGTTACAGTAACGCAAGCATCAGGTACTCCTGGAGAAGCTCCATCTGTAAATATTCGTGGTATTGGAACTCTTAACAACTCTGCCCCTTTATATGTTGTAGACGGTATGATGGTAGAAGATATTTCTTACTTAAACTCTAGAGATATCGAATCACTACAAGTTTTAAAAGATGCGTCAGCTTCGGCTATCTACGGATCACGTGGTGCTGGTGGTGTAATTATTGTTACAACAAAAAAAGGTAAGGCTGGTGAAGGAAAAGTAAATTTCAATTCTTATTACGGATTCCAAAATTTTGCTCACTCACCTGAACTTACAACAGCTTCAGAATGGGCAATGCTGAATAATGAAGCTAGACTAGCAGCAGGTTTATCACCTGATTACAATCCTTCTGAATACGGAGTGGGAACTGATTGGCTTGGTGCTATTTCACAAAAAAATGCTCCAATACAAAATTACGATTTATCTTTTTCGGGAGGTAGCGATAAAAGCACTTACTTTATTAGTGGTGCATATATGAGTCAAGCAGGTATTATTCAGAAATCAAACTACGATAGATTATCTATTAGAATAAATGCAGAGCACCAAGTAAAATCTTGGTTGAAAGTTGGTGAGAACATTACAGTATCAAGCTCAAATCAAGGTAAAATTCTTGAAAGTGACGATTGGAACAATCTTTTAGTCACTCCACTTACTGTATCTCCATTACAGTCGATCTACAACTCTGATGGAACTTACTCAGTTTCAAAAAATCAGGTAAACAACCCTGTTGCTAAAATGGACAACACTAGAAATAACGATAATAACTTTAGAGTTATTGGTAATATTTTTGGAGAAATTGAATTTATGAAAGGTCTTATTTTTAGATCTAATGTAGGTGTTCAATACAGAATCGGAGACAACCATGTTTTTAATCCTGTTTACTACGTTTCACCAACTGAAGGAAACCAGATAAACAGTTTGGGAAAACATCAGAATAAAAATCTTTCTACTGAGTGGACAAATATGATGTCGTACATGACAACTATTAACGAGAAGCACAGTATTACTGGTAT
Source organism: Flavobacteriales bacterium (assembly GCA_023145275.1). Lineage (GTDB taxonomy): Bacteria > Bacteroidota > Bacteroidia > Flavobacteriales > JADGDT01 > JADGDT01. Next base: position 6,225 of record JAGLEB010000118.1, read on the forward strand.
ATTAGGTACCTCAGTATTTATGGAAAAGATGGAATGGCATGGACTTACTGTTACTGATCTTCCTACTGACGATGATAACAATGTTATTATTGACAACTCGCCTAATGCAAAAATAGCTAGTGCTTATGGTTCTTTTATCGAAGTAAACCAACTGTCTTATTTTGGACGGATAAACTACTCTTACAATAACAAGTATTTGCTTACTGCAAATTTAAGAGCTGATGGATCTTCAAAATTTGGTACAGAAAACAAATGGGGTATATTCCCTTCTTTCTCTACTGGTTGGAAAATTTCTGAAGAAGATTTCTTAAAAGACAATTCTGTTATTAGTAGTTTAAAAGCAAGAATCGGTTGGGGACAAATTGGTAACCAAGGATCGATCCCTGCATACACACAAACTACTCTTGCAACAGGAGGAAATAATTATGTTTGGGGTGGTGCTTTAGTACCAGGTACATCTTTTCCTGGAATTGGAAACGACGAAATTAAATGGGAAACAACTACGACAACAAACTTCGGTTTAGATTTCGGTTTCTGGGAAGGTAAATTATCTGGATCTGCTGAATATTATATGAAAACTACTACTGATATGCTATTGCAAGTACCCGTACCAGGTCAAGCAGGTATAGAAAGTGCTCCTTGGCAAAATGCTGGAGAAATGGAGAATAGCGGTATTGAGCTTGGTCTTTTATGGAGAGATAATGTCGGAGATTTCGAATATTCTATAGGTGGTAACTTTACAACAATCAATAATAAAGTAACTAGTTTAGGTGGAGCTAATGAGTTTATTGATGGGGCAGAATACAGAAACTGGGGATACATGACTAGAACAGTTGTAGGAAGACCAATTGCAAACTTTTATGGTTTAGTTGCTGAAGGTATTTTCCAAAACCAAAAAGAAATAGACGATTACTATGCAAACTCTAAAGATGGGATACCTAGTCATATTCAACCTGGAGATGTAAGATATCAAGATATTGATGGAGATGGTGTTGCCGATTATGATTTTATCGGAAGCCCACTACCCGATTTCACTTACGCTATAAATGGTAGTATTGCATACAAAGGTTTAGACTTTAACTTTATACTTAATGGTGTTTCTGGAAATGATATTTACAACGGAACTAATGACTATTTATTAAATTCTACGGCATATTGGAATATGAGTAAAACTATGATGAATAGATGGACTGGTGAAGGATCTACTAATAATCCTAAGCATGCACGTATGAATGCTAAAGACACTAACAACTCATTGAAATCAAGTAGATTTATCGAAGATGGTTCTTATTTGAGAATTCAAAATGTACAAATCGGATATTCTTTCTCTGATAAAGTATTAGAGAGATTGAAACTTGATAGATTCAGAGTGTACGTAAGTGGTCAAAACTTATACACTTTCACAAAGTACATGGGATATGATCCTGAAGTTGGTGGATCAGGCCTTGATATTGGTTTAGATAGAGGTGCATACCCAATTCCACGTACTATCACATTCGGTGTTAATTTAGGATTCTAGATAAAGGTTTAATGTAAATAACGCAAAACAATGCGTTTATATAAAATACATAAAAAATGAAAAAAATAAATATATACATGTCACTAGCTCTAACACTAACTGTGTTATTTAGCTCGTGTTCAAAAGAGTTTTTGAATACTCCTCCTCCAAACATTTCAGATGATTCATTTTATACTTCTGACGATGTTGCACGCGGAGCTCTTGCGGGAGTATATGATCCATTAGCGAGATACGATTATTCTCAGCAGCACGAATGGATGCTTGGAGATGTTGTTTCTGATGATGCAGAAAAAGGTGGCGAAGGTCCTAATGATGCAGCTTATGCTCAAGAACTAAAAGAATTTAGAGCAAACTCTGAAAACAAGCTTTTAGGTGATCGTTGGGTTCAACCATATATTGGAATAAATAGAGCTAACAAGTTAATTCAAGGTATCGATGGAAATGATAATATTTCTGAAGATGTACAGATTAGAATTATTGGTGAGTCTAAATTTTTAAGAGCATATTACCACTTTCAATTGACGAAAGTTTTTGGAAGAATTCCAATTGTGAATAAAGTTCTTCAACCTTCAGAATTCACTAAGCCTCAGAATGAAATTTCTGAAGTTTATGCTCAGATTGAGTTAGATTTATTAGATGCAATTAGTGTTTTGCCATATAAAAGAGATTTGGCTGCTGAGGATATTGGTCGTGCAACAAAAGGAGCTGCACAGTCAATGCTTGTGAAAATGTATATTTTCCAAGATAAATGGCAGGAAGCTGCTAATCTATCTGACATTGTTATAGGTGAAGGTAATTATAGCTTAGAGCCAAATTACGCAGATGTATTTAGAACAGTTGGAGAGAATGGTGTAGAATCAATATTCGAGATTCAATACATGTCAATTGCAGGAGATTCTGAATGGGGTGATGCTAACGAAGGTAACGTTACTGCTATTTATCAAGGAACTCGTGAATTATATAACGACAAAGGCGAGATAGTTTCTGGTTGGGGTTGGGGTTTCAACCTACCTACTCAAAACTTATATGACGAGTATGAGACTGGTGATTTAAGATTAAAAGCTACTATTATCGGAGATGGTGAAAAAGCTTTTGAGGGTACTGATGATGAAGAAATAATTGCTACACAGCATATCAACAACACTGGATACGACGATACAGTTTACCACAGTTTGAAATACTATATACCTGCTAGCGAGCGTAACGATATGTCTGATGCTCCAAACAACTGGAGAGTTATTAGATATGCAGATTTACTTCTTTGGAATGCTGAAGCTAAAGCTCATTTAGGTGGCGATTGGAAAACTCCTTTAAATGAAGTTAGAGCTAGAGCTGGTCTTTCGGCTGTTACAGGTTCTGATGCACTAAAAGCTGTTTATCACGAACGTAGAGTTGAACTAGCAATGGAAGCTCACAGATATTGGGACTTAGTACGTACTGGTAGAGGAGATTTGATGAAGGGTTATAGCGAAAACAAAAGGTATTTACCAATACCTCAAAAGGAGCTAGCTCTTAATCCAAACTTAGTTCAGAATCCATATTAATATAAAAGTTTATTAGGTGATTTGTTTATCTGTTTATTTAACTCACATCGAATAGACAGATAAACTTAACGAAGCCATAAACATATAAACAAAATAGATATGAAAAAATTATTATATATAGCATCACTGGTAGCTACAGCTTTCTTCAGTGCATGCTCGCCTAGTATTGAAGTTCGAGACCTAGGGACTGAACTTCCTAAAATGGATATTACAATTGATGATGCAGATCCAAATCAACCTATACTAACAGTTAGCGATCCATCTGTATTTAATGCAACATGGGACTTTGGTGGTGGAGTACTTTTACAAGGAAAAACAGTAAAAGGTTTCTTCCCTCTTGAAGGGTACTACAAGTATACTCTAACAGCAATGAATGGTTTAGGAGCAAGCGAAGGAATTGATTCTGTTTATGTTTCAAAAAGTAATCCTGATATGGTTTACGACATTGAAGAATATTCTTGGTTAGTAGGAGAAAAAGGAGAAGGTGGAAAAGTTTGGATTTGGGATCAAGAAGAAGTAGGCGGAAATGTTTCGTATATGACTGCTGGTTATGATTGGGACGAATTTTGGTGGAATCCTTATGCTGGAGATGATGGAGCAAGTTTGGCTGATTTAACAAATGAGATAAAATTTGATCTTGAAGGTGCATTTAATTTTACACGCTACTCTTCTAAAGATGTAGAAGCTGAAAAAGGTAATTTCGTTTTAAATATTAATGAGATGTCTCTTAGTATTTCAGGTGCTCACATTCCTAACTGGAACGAGCCTAACTTAGATGATGCTATTAAATCTACAGGACAATACACAATACAAGTAATCAACAAGTACGAGCTATTGTTATGGCAAAATGACGAAGTTAATGGTTACGGATGGGCTTGGAAATTTAAAGCAAGAGATTTAGATAAATATTCAGATCCAATTTACAAATTGGCAGGAAAAGATACTGAGAGTGGAAAAACTTGGATATTTAATCAGGATGCTCCAGGAGAAAATGTATGCTATATGACTGCAAACTACGACTGGGAAGAGTTTTGGTGGAACCCTTATGATGGTGATGCAGGTACTGATTTGCCAGATTATAACAATGATATTAAGTTTGAGTTAGACTATACTTACACTCGTATGGATGTTGATGGTAATGAAATTGAAAAAGGAAAATATACTTTTGATTCTGAAGCAATGGTAATAACATTAATGGATGCACATTTACCAAACTACAACGATAGTAATCTTGACCCTGATGTTATTGCAACTAATACTTATCAAGTTAAAATTCTTGATAATGATAATTTGTTAATGTGGCAAGATCAAAGCACTATTAACCCTGACGATTTTGACTATGCATGGGCTTGGAGCTTTAAAGTTAAAAATTAATTGTTAGTATTTATTCACTATTAGAGCTAATCAACCTTCGCGGAATGATTAGCTCTTTTTTTTATAAGATATTTAATGCAATCAATCATGAAACAAGTATCTACTTTAATATTATTCATTTCATTTACTATTGCAATTTCTGCCCAGAACATCCCCTACCCTAATCATACACAATACAAATCTCATATAAAACCTAACAAAACTCAAAGTGAACTAGATAATGCCACAACAAGAATCTATGACTCTTGGAAAAAATATCACCTCAAAAAGGGCTGTAAAGAAAGTGAATACAAAGTAGATTACAACAAAGGGGAAACTGTTTCTGAAGCCCATGGATATGGTATGATGATAACTGCATTTATGGCGGGTTATGACCCTATGTCGAAGGAATACTTTGATGGAATGTTTAATTATTTCAAAAATCATCCAAGTAATGTTAATGCAAACCTAATGGCGTGGAAACAAAATAAAAATTGTGTTGATGTTGATGGTGCATCTTCCGCATCAGATGGAGATATAGATATTGCCTTTGCCCTACTTCTTGCAGATAAACAATGGGGAAGCTTAGGGGAAATAAATTATTTGGCAGAAGCTAAAAGAATGATTGCTGCCATTAGAACTCATGATATAAATAGAAAAAACCATAATGTTACCTATGGTGATTGGGTCAATAGTTCAAGTTCTAAATATTACAATGCTACTAGAAGTTCAGACTTTATTATAGATCACTTTAGAAGTTTTTCAAAAATTGATGCTTCTTCTAAATGGAATTCTGTTATTAATAAATGTTACAGCATTATAGATGCTATTCAAATTAATTATTCTAAATCTACGGGACTAGTACCCGACTTTATCATCAATACAAACACCAAACCAAAGCCTGCTTCATCAAATCATTTAGAAGGAGATAACGATGGAAATTATTACTATAATGCCTGTAGGTTTCCGTGGAGAATTGGAACGGATTACCTAATCTCTGGAGATGATAGAGCAAAAAAAGCTCTTGATATGTTGAATAATTGGATAATTACAAAGACAGGCAACAACCCTAAAAACATTAAAGACGGATACACTCTAGACGGAACAGAAATAGCTTCATGGAGCGATGCTGCTTTTGTTGCTCCTTTAGCTGTTTCTGCTATGTTAACTAAAGATCAAAAATGGCTTGATGATATTTACAATTACGTTTCAAAAATGAATGTTACAAAATCTAATTATTATGAAAGCTCTATTCAACTATTATCAATGATAGTAATTTCAGGAAATTACTGGACCCCAGAAAATTTTGGGTTATCAAATTCTAACAATAAGCTCAACAAAATAAAACTCTATCCTAACCCCTGTTCTACTGGAAGAGTACAAATAGAATTCAGTTCTAAACTAACAAGGATATCTAATGTACTCAAGTTTCCCACATCTTAATT
>JAGLEB010000119.1 GCA_023145275.1 Flavobacteriales bacterium
CGTTCTTAAGTGCGAAACTTTAGTAGTTAATCAACTACTAACAATGTATAAAGTATTCCCTAATAATTACTTATTTTTGCCTCATCAATAAAAAAACATTCTGTTTTTGATTTATACTTTGCTATACAGAAAATTATTTCTATATTTGCACCCGCTTACAGAGATGTAGCGAAGTTATTGAAAGAAGAGTTTTTACATTATAAGCAACCCGGGAGGGAAGTTAATTTAAGATTAAAAGGAACGAGAAATGAAAAGAACATTCCAACCATCAAACAGAAAGAGAAGAAACAAGCACGGTTTCAGAGAAAGAATGTCATCTGCCAGTGGTAGAAAGGTATTAGCAAGAAGAAGAGCTAAAGGAAGAGCTAAAGTATCTGTATCAAGTGAAGGACGTCACAAAAGATAAGATGGATTTTATAAGATAAAATATCAAAAGGTGTTGTACTTTAAGTACAATGCCTTTTTTTATATCTCGTAAAGAAAATATACGTAAATTTCGGATTCTTAAATAGATCCCTTTTTTAAACAACAGAATTTCCTAAAAAAAATGCCTAGAAACGAAAAAATTAAATCGGTCTTAATTATTGGAAGTGGTCCAATAGTAATTGGTCAAGCAGCAGAATTTGATTACGCAGGTTCTCAAGCAGCTAGATCACTTCGTGAAGAAGGAATTGAGGTTACTTTGATAAACTCCAATCCTGCTACAATCATGACAGACCCAGTGATGGCAGATAATATTTATCTAAAACCACTAACCACAAAATCTATTGAGGAAATTCTTCAAAAGCACGATATAGATGCTGTTCTTCCTACTATGGGAGGTCAAACCGCATTGAATCTTGCTATCGAAGCTCAAGACAAAGGTATCTGGGAAGAATACGGAGTAGAATTGATAGGTGTTGATATTGATGCAATCAATATTACCGAAGATCGTGAGTTGTTCCGTAAATTAATGATAAAGTTAGGCGTAGGTGCTGCTCCTTCGCAAATTGCTACTTCTTACCTCGAAGGTAAAGAAATTGCTCATGATTTTGGATTTCCACTAGTTATTCGTCCTTCATTTACATTAGCAGGAACAGGGGCATCAATCTGTTACAAAGAAGAAGATTTTGACACTCTACTTACTAGAGGTCTTGAAGCTTCTCCTATTCACGAAGTTCTAATTGACAAAGCTCTATTAGGATGGAAAGAATACGAATTAGAAATACTTAGAGATAATAACGATAACGTTGTTATTATTACTACTATAGAAAACATGGATCCTATGGGTATCCATACTGGTGATTCTATTACAGTTGCTCCAGCAATGACACTTTCTGATAGAACTTTCCAGAAAATGCGCGATCATACAATAAAGATGATGCGTGGAATTGGAAACTTCGCAGGTGGATGTAATGTTCAGTTTGCAGTAAGCCCTGATGAAAATGAAGATATTGTTGCTATTGAGATTAACCCTCGAGTTTCACGTTCTTCAGCTTTAGCATCTAAAGCTACTGGTTATCCAATTGCCAAAATTGCTTCAAAACTAGCTATAG
>JAGLEB010000012.1 GCA_023145275.1 Flavobacteriales bacterium
TGCTATGTACCTATTGAAGGGTTTGGGGATTTTTTAAAGGAAATTGAAGTGGTAATTATTCCTCATATTTATTCAAATATATTAGACTACTCCTTCAAAAAGCATCATTTTTATCACTTAAAAATAGAGAGCAAAACATTAAAATTACATAGGGTCTGAAACACTGTGGTAGCAAGGTGTGTGGTTTAGCTCAACGGAGGACTTTAACGTGGTTTACGCTACGCTCCAACCGGCCTTTAAATCCTAAACGTTGGGCTTCATACCTAGACACTATAATCAATAACTAATAAATTTATTATGAAAAACCCTTGGATTAATTACGATTTTACAAATTCGACAATCCACGAATTAGACAAAGATTTCGTAGAAGTATTTAATTTAAGTGCGGAAGAAAGATTCAAGTTAAATAGCGAATTGCTTCCTGACCCCTATATAGGAAATATTAAATCTAAGATTTTATTACTTGCTTTAAATCCTGGGCTGAGTGAAGATGATTTCAGAACTCATGCTGATTTGAATTATAAGGAATTACATAGAGAAAATATAAATCAGGAAAAAACTAAATTTCCATTCTACTATCTTAATCCTAAACTTGAATCTCCGGGTTCGAGATGGTGGTTTAAGAAACTAAGATGGTTAATCGAAAAGTTTAATGTAGAAAAAATCTCTAATTCGGTTTACTGCCTTCAGTATTTACCATATCACTCTGTTGAATTCAAGAAAACTTCAAAATTGATTCCTACTCAGAATTTCACAAAGAAAATACTAGAAAACCACATCAGTAATAACTACCCCATTATAATAATGAGAAGTAAAAAATATTGGGTAGAACTAGTTCCAGAGTTAGAAAAATATGAGAATGCATTCTTGTTAAGAAATCCAAGGAACCCGACTTTAAGCCCTAATAATATTGGGGAAAATAATTTCGACAGATTAGTTGAGTTAATATCTGAATAGAAGCACGAAAGCCCAACAAAACCTATAGTGCACATGGTGAATGGTTTAGTTCAACGGAGGCCTTAAACGTGGTTTACACTACGACCCAACCAACCTTTAAATCCTAGACGTTAGCTACAAACAGTCAGAACTCGCCAAAAACTAGAAATATATTTTGAATACATACCCAGAGTTGGTATCTTTTTTTTAAAGAAAAAGTTATGGCAAAAAACACATCAATATTGTTAGGTGATTATTTTGATAATTTCATTCGTAGACAAATTAATTCGGGAAAATATTCTTCTGTTAGTGAAGTCATGAGAGCAGCTTTGCGATTGTTTGAACATGAAGAATCTAAAAAAACAGAACTAATAATAGAGGTGAAAAATCTGGATTTATAAAAGATTTTGACCGAAAAACTTTTTTGAATAGTATTCATAAAAAACATTTGACTGAATAATGAAATACGCAATCAGTCACGAATGCACAATGAATAGGACTATGAGCGTTTAGTTTCGAGTATGCATTCCGAACAAACTGTAAATAATTATGTTCGATCAGTAACTTATCTCAGCGAATACTTATTAAAACATTCTGATTATGTGAATTCAATACATAATATTTTCAGAGGTCAGTAGTAAACAACAAGGATGATGAAAAATATATCTGATGTTTATGTCTGTATTTGTATTATTTTTACGCCATCGACACTGAAGCTACAAATAGAAAAATAATACACATAGACATGGATGCCTTCTTTGCCTCTGTTGAGCAATTAGACAATCCTAGCCTAAGAGGAAAGCCTGTTGCAGTAGGAGGAGGAAATGAGCGTGGAGTTGTTGCTGCAGCAAGCTATGAGGCTCGCAAATATGGAGTGCGTTCAGCAATGTCAGGTAAAATGGCAGCAAGGCTATGTCCCGATTTAATCTTTGTAAAATCGAGACACGATAGATACAAGGAAATATCAAAACAGATCCATGAGATATTTCACAGATATACCGACCTTGTGGAGCCACTTTCGCTAGACGAAGCATTTTTGGATGTAACAGAGAACAAAAAGAATTTACCCTCAGCAACTTTAATTGCACAAGAGATTAGAGATGAAATTAAAAGCGAGCTAGGATTAAACGCTTCCGCAGGAATTTCAATAAATAAGTTTGTGGCAAAGGTAGCTTCTGACATAAACAAACCAAATGGCCAAAAGTTAATTACTCCTTTGGACGTCATTCCTTTTTTAGAACAACTAGTTATAGATAAATTTTTTGGAGTTGGGAAAGTAACTGCTCAGAAGATGAAAAGCCACGGCATATTTAATGGTTTCGACCTTAAACAAAAAACGCTACAGGATTTAGTAAAGTGGTTCGGGAAAGCAGGTAAGCACTTTTATCATATCGTAAGAGCAGAAAATAACAGTCCTGTAAAACCAAATAGAACTCGTAAATCAGTTGGAGCTGAAAGGACTTTTGGTGAAGACATTTCGGATAACAAACTTCTTAAAGAGAAATTATCTAAGATTGCAGATGAAATAGAACGCAGACTAAACAAAGCAAATCTTAAAGGAAAAACAGTATCTCTGAAATATAAATATCAGAATTTTGAAGTCCATACGCGCTCCAAAACAGTATCCACATATATATCAAGTAGAGATGAGTTTATGCCAATAGTAATTGAATTATTCAATCAACAAGAATTTGAATTATCCCTCAGGCTAATTGGAATAACTATATCTAATCTTAACAATCAAAAAGTAGACTTCCCGAAAGAAGGTGTACAGCTAACTTTAGAATTTTAAGATTTAATTCTAGTTTACATTGGATCAATAAAATCAATATGGAAAGAGTAATATGTTTGTGTGTTAATATTCAAAAATAATAACGAACAAATATTAACAATTTTTGATTTAAGAACAAAGTAAGAATGGGGAATAAAAACTTTGAAAATGCGATAACAACTTCAGCCTCTTGCAATTAAATCTTCCTTATTTTTACATCTATTAAGTTCTGGTTGAATATTGAAATGAAAGATTCCAAACTCTTTCAGAATGACTTCGATTGTATGTAGAATCTCTTGAAAATCTGAAATTTTCATATTCGTAGATAATTCTAGATGAGCTTCAAGCATGTATCTTTTATCATCTAACTGCCATACATGAAGGTGATGAAGATTTTCTACTCCATCTATATCGCTTATTTTGTTACTTACAACCTCTATGTCTATCGCATCTGGAGTAAACTGCATCAACACCTTTGCAGACTCAACTAATAGGTGATAACTCGAGTATATTAGGTAAAATGCAATCAACAAGGATAGAGTACTATCAACCCAAAAAGCACCATAATACTTCATCATTACCCCTCCAACCATCACTGCTACAGAGGTCATAACATCGGTTAACAAGTGCAAATATGCCGAACGCACATTCATATTCTCTTTAGAGTTTTTATGAAGAATTACAACACTGAGAAAATTAATAACTATACTAGCCAATGCAAACCATATAACGATATCGGCTTTTATAGATAATGGATTTGTAAACCTAGTAATAGCTTCGAAAATTAGAAAAATAGCTATTCCTATCAATGTGGCAGAATTAATAAAAGCCGCCAATATTTCGGCTCTCTTATAACCGTAAGTCTTGCTAATTGTAGGACCTTTTAATGTCAATTTATTTGCAATAAAACTAATTACTAAAGAAATAACATCACTGAAATTGTGTAGTGCATCTGTCATAAGAGCTACACTCCCCGACATTATACCTCCAATAACTTGACTTACAGTAATTATAACATTAAGAAATATCGAAACGCCCAATCTCCAACCCCATAGATCGCCATGATCGTGATGGTGATGGTGATGGGTGGTCTTATTATCATGAACATCTTTATGTTCATCATCAAAAAAACAATCCTGATTGCCTTGTGAATGATTATGTCCCATTTTCCGAAAGAGATTAACAACTTTGTTTTACATTTACATAAAATGTGATACAAAGCTATTAAATATATGTTTAAAAAAATTGATTTAGATACTTGGAAAAGAAAAGATCAATACGATTTGTTCAAAAATTACGAAAATCCTTTTTTCAACATTACGGCAAATGTTGACGTTACAAACCTTGTGAGATATTGCAACGAGAATAAAGAATCATTCTTTGTGAATTCGCTGTATATCGGTGCAAAAGTGAACAATGAGATTGAAGAATTTAGAACTAGAATAAGAGGTGAAGAAGTGATTGTTCACGAAAAAGTTAATTTTGGAGCTCCAATTTTACACGATAACAATACATTTACTTTTTGCTATTTCAATTACAATGAGAGTCAACTATTGTTTAAGAAAGAAGCAGAACTAAGTATTCAAGCAGAATTAGCAAATCCAAGTTTCAAGCCACGACACGACGAGGACGACATAATACATTTTTCTGTACTTCCTTGGATAAATTTCACTGCAGTGCAACATCCTAGACGCCTTCCTGTACACGATTCTATACCGAAAATTGTATATGGAAAATTCACCGAGCAAAACTCGAGATATGTGATGCCAATTTCAATTGAGCTACACCATGCCTTGCTAGACGGCTATCACGCATCTTTATTTTTCGAGAGATGGCAACAAATTGAGGAAGAATTTCAACACATTGGTATATGATTTCAATAAGAGAAGCACAAAAAAAAGATGCTAAACATATTCATCGTTTAATAACTGAACTTGCTGTGTATGAAAAATTAGAGCATGAAGTTAAAGCGACAATAAAAGATTTAGAAATTTCAATTTTTGACAAAAAGCAAGCCAAGGTTTTGATTGCCGAACTAGATAATGAGATTGTAGCGTATGCCTTATATTTCGAATCGTACTCTACTTTTCTAGCCAAAGCCGGAATATATCTCGAAGATTTATACGTTGAGCGATCTCATAGAGGAAAGGGTATTGGGAAGACATTATTAGCTAGGCTTGCAAAGATTACCATTGAGAACAACTATGGACGCTTAGAATGGGCTGTTTTAGATTGGAATTCGCCAGCTATAGATTTCTATAAGTCTATTGGTGCTAATCCGATGGAAGGTTGGACAGTAAACAGGCTTACGGGTAAGGCATTAAATGAATTGTCTAAAAAATAAATACAACAACTATAAATAAATATAAATAATGAAAAATGTATTAATAATTTTCTTGAGTATCTTCTTAGCTTCATGCGGAACTAAGAAAATAGATGAGTCAAAAAATGATATCACGGAAAACTCGATAAGTTCTATGAAAAATTCAAATAGTGAAGTTTATGGCAAATACACAATCATTGAATTGAATGGTGAGAATTTAAAAGAACACGATTTTGAAGAAAGAACACCAATGATGGCTTTCAACAAAGAAAATACCAGCTATTCAACAAATATCGGATGTAATCAGATTTCTGGAAAATATGAGATTGATGAAACGACAATAAAATTCCTGCCTGGTATGGCAACGATGATGGCCTGTCCTGGTAACTTGGAAGACCGTTACCTAAAGGCTCTTTCGGAGGTAAATGAATACAAAATTGAAGATTTCAAACTAAAGATGTATAAGGATGAAAAGCTATTAATTGTGTTCCTCCCACTTAGAAGATAGTATATATAGACCCCTTGAATTAGTCGGACATTTTTAGAAACTTGACATAATAAAAATATGATTTCAATCATATTTTTATTATATTGCTAATTACAAAACTTTAAATCTCAATCGAATGACGACAATGACACAAACTATAGTTGGGGCTGGCTCAATCACAAAAAAGGAAAAACTTCGCGAATTAAACACTAAGCTTTTTAATACAACAGTTTTAGAAGTTCAAGAACCTTATCCTGGATATTTTTCTGACATTCCAATGATTCAGTCTATAAACTCTGTTTTCTTATTGGTTCAGGATAAGTTTTATCCAGAATGTATTCTTCGTGCATCGAGCCGAGTAAAAGCATCGCTTAATGTGAAATTTGATGTAGCTTATTCGAGGTTGAGTTTTGGAGTGAATAGAGATACACATATTGCCATCAGACTAGTTGACCTCAAGAAATATGAAGATATAAAGCTTATTCAACAAGCATTTTCTGATGCAGGAATAGAGTTTGAGCCAGAGATAAAATTAGACTTATCACTTCCAGTAATTATCAACATCAATAGGGTCTTTTCTCTTACAGAAGTTAGCGATGGGATATACAAAAATGTAGAAATGCCAGGAATGAGTTATCTTCTATTCGACAAAGGAGGAAATTGGGATTGGTTTGAGAAAATGACCATTAAAGTCAAAAACAATTTCCATCGACGAAACTTTGATGCCGCTCATGGAGTTATATTCAGAAAAGGAAGCTTAATAGAAATGGTAAGAATTTTTGATGACAGAATAGGCGATGAAGAACTTATTGCTTTAAAAAAGCTATATAACTTATACTCGTAGTAGTGCTATAAGAGATACAAATTATGGCTGTGTAAAAATTTGAGATAACAAATATTTCAAATTTTTACGCAGCCATTCTGCTTTTAGCCAATTTGGAGCTTTTGTTTCAAGGCTTCAACATTTTTCTTTGAATTACCAACAAACACCTCTCCATCAATAATAGCGACAGGTCTAGCCAAAAAAGTATAATCGCTCAAAATATATTTCTTATAGTCAGCATCGTTGAGTTTCATATCCTTCAAGCCAAGCTCTTTATATTTACGAGCTCTTTTGCTAAATAGCGACTCGTAAGATCCAGCTAGCTCCTTCATCTCGTCAAGCTGTGTCTCGCTAATAGGATATTCTTTAATCTCATGAAGCTCAACACCATCAAGTGGAGCAATTTCTTTCAATATTCTTTTGTTCGTTGAACAAGTAGAAAGGTGATATATTTTTCTCATAATGAAATAATAATTTTTACACAAAACTACCTAAGCTTTGCCGATTTAAACTCCGAGAGTAATATTGCAGTTGCTACAGCGGCATTTAAACTTTCTGTCTCTTGAAGTTTTCCAAATTGAGGAATTGTGACTTTATCACTAATAACTTTCTGTATCTCTTCAGATATACCATTAGACTCATTCCCTATTACTAATACACCGTCGGGCTGAAGCTTTGTTTTGTAAATATTATCACCATCTAACAAGGCACCATAAATGGCCTTATCCATATTCTTCAATTCTTCTAATAGATCGCAGTAAATCAACTCAACTCTAGAGATAGACCCCATAGTGGCCATAATAACCTTCGAGTTAAATGCATCAACAGTGTTTGTTGAACACAATATCGTTGAAATTCCAAACCAATCGGCGAGTCTAATAATTGTTCCCAAATTACCTGGATCTCTAATATCGTCGAGGGCAAGAATCATATCGTCAAATTCTCTCACTTCCGAAAATTTAGGAATTTCGAAAAGCCCCAATACCTTATTTGGGGACTTTAGATTGCTAATTTTAGATAATTCGGCTTCAGTAATCACATTTATTTCTGAAATCTCAAGTTTATTATCAACAAGAAAAGGCTCTAAACAATAGATAGAATGGAGCTTTATGTTACTCGACAACAGCTCTAAAACAACTTTTTCACCTTCGGCAATAAAAAGCCCTGTTTTATTGCGATTCTTTTTTAGCTTTAAACTATTAATTAATTTCAGTTGCGTCTTACTAATCATTATTTTTGTATCTAAAATTATAGAAAGTTGAGAATAAACTTAAGCACAAATATATTACTAATATTAATACTACTCACTGCTACCTCCTCTTGTATTTCGACCAAAAGAGTGGAGGAAGGAGATTATTTATTAGAAAGCAACACTATACATGTAAACAATAAGCGAACCTTCAACTCTGATGACAAGAGATACATAAAGCAACATCCAAATCAAAATTTTTTCGGCTTTTACCCTTTCTACCTACACATGTTCAATTTGTCCGATATAAATCCATCAATTGAGATCGATAAATATAAAGAGGATAATCCTAATACAATAAATTTTATGGAAAAGGCTTTCTCTCAAAAAGCAGTTAAAGGACTTGAGAGAGATTATATTTCGTTACAAGAATGGTTAAAAGAAACAGGAGAAAAACCAGTAATTTCTAAAAAGAAGAAGGTTACGAGCTCTACTGAGCAGTTAATTCAGTTATATAAAACTAAAGGGTTTTTCAAAGCCACTGGAAGTGATTCTATCAAATATGAATACAAAAAAGCAAAAGTAAAATATTACATTGCAACTGGACCAGCATATTTCATAGATTCTATCGAGTACGAAATCCCTTCGGAAGTATTACTTAAGCTATATAAAAAAGAAATTGACAAATCATTTATCAAAAAAGGCGAACAGTTTAATCAAAGTAATTTCTATAAAGAACAAAAAAGGCTTAGTACACTATTTAAGAACAATGGTGTCTACAATTTTCAGAACATGTTTATTAAGTTCGAAGCAGATTCAAATTTAATAGGACATAAGGTTAATGTAAAACTACAAATTTCAGATTTTCCAATAGAGACCAAAACAGGTGTAGTTTACGCCCCTCATAAGCAATATACTATCAACAAAATTAATGTGTACACCGATCACTATTATAGCAACTTTGGTGATCCTATCATTGATTCTATCGAGGAAGATAACTTCTACTTTTTATCAAAATCAAAAAACAGATTTAAACCTAGAGCATTAACTGATGCAATATATTTCGAGCCGGGCAAACTATACAGCAATCAAGATAGAAAAATTTCGTCAAAACTATTAGGAGGTCTAGGAATGTTTAGAATGACAGATATAAAGGTTTCTATTGATACGACTGATACAAATGGAGCGGGACTAATCAGCAATATATATCTTACCCCTTTAAAAAGAAACACTACGAAGCTTGAATTGGAAGGGACAAACTCCAACACTCTTGGACTTGGCTTTGCAGCTACAGCATCTTTCACTAACAGAAATACATTTGGAGGAGCTGAAATTTTCAACATTGCCTTAAATGGTATGGTTGGAAATCAAAAAGATGCCACACTAAACAACGATGCCTTATTCAATGCATATCAATATGGTATTGTTGCAAGTATGCAATTTCCACGGTTTTTACTTCCAATAGAAAGCAAAAATTTGATTCCTAAAAGCATGAGGCCAAGAACAACAATCAGGGCATCGCTAAATAATCAGTTAAATATAGGGTTAAGTAAAAATTCATCTAACGCTGCAATAGACTATACTTGGAATCAAACAAACACAAAAGAGCACAATTTTCAAGCATACAACCTCCAGTATATAAAATATTTAAACAGTAGAGACGATTATTTTAGAGCAAATCCCACTGAGGCTGATAATATAAAAAATGCCGAAAACGAATATCTCGAAATACATCCCAAACTTGAGCCTTTAAGAGGAGAAGACGCGTTGTACGCTATAATGTTGAAAGATCCTACTTTTCAGAGTAATCCATATTACTCGCCATTTGCAAACTCAGTACAACGTTATCAGAGATTAACTCAAGACTATTTAATATCCTCTTTTTCATACACATATACATACAACAATCAACGAATAAACAAAGATCACAGCTTTCTTTTTTTCAAAGGAAAAGTAGAGCTAGCAGGAACTCTATTCAGCCTAGTTAATGCAATAAGTCCATTAGACGAGATTACGTCTGCTGATGGCCATAATAGCAAAACTATATTTGGCCTACCCTATGCACAATTTGTAAAAGTTGATTTAGATTTTAGAAAATATTGGAGACTAAACAGGACTGACAAAATAGCTTTCAGAGCGCTAACAGGGATGGCATTGCCTTTTGGAAATTCAGCTGCTATACCATTCGAAAGATCATATTTTGCAGGGGGTGTTAGCGATGTTAGAGCTTGGAGACCCTATGAGCTAGGTCCGGGTGGTGTTCAAGACTATCCTTTTGACTATTCGTATGATGTGTTTAAAATTACTTTGGGATTAGAGTATAGAATGCAAGTATTCGGCAAATTACACGGCGCTGTATTTGTTGATGCCGGTAACATATGGGGGTTCAATAATAATGAAGAAGCATCAAATTTTAGATTAGATTCATTCTACAAACAATTTGCAGTAGGCACAGGGTTTGGAGCTAGATACGATTTCAACTTTTTTGTATTTAGATTTGATTTCGGATATAAAACATACGACCCTTCTGAAGACGAGGGTAAGCGCTGGGTAATAAGACAACAATCACTGATTAGACCTCAAGTAAATTTCGCCGTTGGTTATCCATTCTAAATTTCACTATTGCAAAGTTTACAACATATAAAACAACAACATAATGATAAACGAACAACTAATAAATCCGAAGAGTATTGCTGTAATTGGAGGATCAAACAATATACAGAAACCAGGGGGGAAAATACTCCACAACCTTTTAGACGGCAACTTTAAAGGAGAGATATTTGTACTAAACCCAAAAGAAAAAGAGGTACAGGGTGTAAAAGCATATCAAGATATTGAATCTCTACCACAATCGGATCTTGCAATTATTGCTATTGCCGCAAGGTTTGCAATTGATACAGTGGAATCTCTACTGAGAAAAGGTACTAAAGCTTTTATAATTATATCAGCGGGATTTGGAGAAGAATCTGATGAGGGTAAGAAAATAGAAGCTAAACTTTCTGACCTTATTGACACAAATAACGCATCGCTAATTGGCCCCAACTGTATTGGAGTACTCAATGAGAATTATAGTGGTGTTTTTACTACTCCAATTCCTATAATTGATTCTAGTGGTGTCGATTTTGTTTCTAGTTCTGGAGCTACAGCAGTTTTCATAATGGAAAAAGCTATGCTTAGAGGAATGCGTTTCAATAGTGTTTATTCTGTTGGAAATGCTGCTCAAACAGGAATCGAAGATGTATTAGAATATTGGGACAACACCTACAGCGAAGAGAAAAGTGCTAAAACTAAGTTGATGTATATAGAAAACATCAACGACCCTGGTAAACTTCTCAGACATGCTAAGTCGCTTATTAATAAGGGATGTAAAATTGCTGCAATAAAATCGGGAGTTTCTGAGGCTGGATCTAGAGCAGCATCATCTCACACAGGAGCTATGGCTAGTAGCGACCTAGCTGTTAGGGGCTTATTCAGAAAAGCGGGAATAGTTTACTGCTCAAGTAGAGAAGAATTAATTGCAGCAGGTTCTGTTTTCAACTATAAAGAATTAAAAGGAAAGAATATTGCAATTATCACCCATGCTGGAGGACCAGCAGTGATGCTTACTGATGCTTTATCGAAAAGAGGTCTTAATATACCCGAGATAAAAGGAGAAGCTGCAGATAATTTACTTAATGAGCTATATCCAGGATCATCAGTGAAAAACCCAATTGATTTCCTAGCAACTGGTACAGCTGAACAATTAGGAACAATTATAGATTATGTAAACAACGAATTTGATGAGATTGATGGAATGGCTGTTGTTTTTGGCAGCCCAGGGCTATTCAATGTCGATGAAGTTTACAAGGTATTAAATGAAAAAATTAAGACTACTAAAAAGCCAATATTCCCTGTACTACCTTCTCTGATTAATGCTGCTGAAGAAGTAAGAAATTTTCAGGCTGCTGGAAATATAAATTTCCCAGATGAAGTAATGTTAGGAGAAGCCCTTGCCGAAGTCTGGAAACAAACTCACAAACCTCTACCACTAGAATTCGACAAACCAACTCTCGATAAAAAAGTAATTAGGGAAGTAATTGATAATGCTGAAGAAGGATATATTAGTTCTTCCGAAATAATGAAGATCCTTGATGCCTCTGGTATAGAAAGAGCTCAAGAAAAAGTTGTAAAAACAGTTGATGATGCAATCGTTACTGCCACAAAATACGGTTTCCCTTTGGTTATGAAAGTTGTAGGCCCAGTTCATAAATCTGATGTTGGTGGTGTTGTGCTAAATGTAAGGAACGAAGAAACTGTAATTGAGGAATTCAACCGAATGATTCGAATTAAACAAACCACAGGTATACTAATGCAACCAATGCTTTCAGGAATGGATTTATTTGCCGGAACTATTGCTGAAGATAAATTTGGACATCAGGTGATGGCTGGCCTTGGAGGTATATTTATAGAAGTTCTGAAAGATGTTCAATCGGGATTAGCGCCACTATCACTTCACGAGATTAAAGCCATGCTAAAACGTCTTAATGGATACAAACTACTTGAAGGTGTACGTGGACAAGAGGGCATAAACATAGAAAAATATATAGATGTTATTCAGCGACTATCAGTATTAGTAACTATTGCTCCAGAAATTAAAGAGATGGACTTAAATCCACTTCTAGGAACTAAGGACAAAGTTATTGCTGTTGATGCACGAATCAGAATAGAGAAAATTTGATCATAATTTACAATGAGAACAACTATATTAATGGCTCGTCACAACAATTCTTTAAACCAAGTATAAAGTGTGCATATTTGTATTAGAAATCAAGCACATATTGGTTTCTAAACTTCACAAAGAGTAGTTAAGTGAGTTTTTATTCATGCTAGTTGTATTTATGGAACTCATGAATGCAAAAGCATTTCATAGTAAGATTTTGGGTTAGTTTAAAAAAGGCATTTATCTCTCGATAGATGCCTTTTTTTATGTTTTTATTTCAGCTAGCTTTTTTGTATATTAGTAATTCAAAAATTAATCCTTATTGTTATGAAAACCTCTAAGCAAAAGCTATGGCTTGCAACTATAGCAAGTTACTCGTTCTTCCTATTTTTCATTTATTCTATTGTAAACAATATTGATTTACACGGTTTTTTCTTCGGGTTTGCCATAGGTACAACAATCGTCACTTTAGGTCTAATAATCAATGATATGATCAAAAATAAAATCTACAACAGACCATTTTGGGTACGATCAATTATTTTTATGCCACCTATTGCTTTAATAACTTATATGATTCAGAGAGATAAGCTGATTAAGCTTGGAAATAAACTCAACACCAAGTAAGGTTCATTATTGAAAAAACAAGGTTTGGTCGAAAAAGAAATAACTCCTAACAACAATTCTTTGAACCAAGTATAAGGTGTGCATATTTGTATTAGAAATCAAGCACATATTGATTTCTAAACTTCACAAAGAGTAGTTAAATGAGTTTTTATTCATGCTAGTTGTATTTATGGAACTCATGAATGCAAAAGCACTTCATAGTAATATTTTGGGTTAGTTTTAAAAAGGCATTTATCTCTCGATAGATGCCTTTTTTTATGTTCAAAAATAAACAAATACAAATTTAGTTTTGAGTCCGATAAACGACTATACACTAATTAAATATAAATTCTTTTTTGGGATAGAAATTGTTAGACTTATCAACATCTGCCATTCTTTCGCTCACATCAATCCCAATATATTTTATAGAATATTTTTCAGCATCAATCTGGAATGAATATTCTGGATAAACCCAAGGCCACGATTTCAAAACTTCTCTAGGGTATTTAGTTTCATTAGTTTTTACACCCCTCATCATCCTAAGCGGAATATAATACGTTTTTATATCTCCATTATTAAAAACAATTGTAATATCTAAAGGCATTGGTATCCCTCCTATTTTAGTCAGCACCACGTTTGTCTTACCCTCTTCACTAATCACCTCCTTTATCGCATAATCAACTCCTTGATTAGTATTTATCCACTTATCAAAATACCACTGTAATTGCATTCCTGATACTTTTTCTGCAACTCTCTTAAAGTCATTAGGAGCAGGATGTTTAAACTTCCATTGATCGAAATACCTCAACATGGTAATCCTCAATTTTTCCTGACCTATTATATAACCCAATTGAGCAATAAAAACAGCTCCCTTGCTATAGCTAGACAAGGAATAATCAAAATTTTTATCGAAAAAATCTGCTTTAGTAGATAAAGCCTCTGAAGTAGATGACTGATATAATCTATAATACCCCAAATATGTGGACTTATGAGGGTTTTCACCATCTTCGGGGTATAAATACGCCATTGTTAAATTTTCGGCCCACGTAGCAAAGCCTTCATCCATCCAAGGGTATTTCTGCTCATTAGTTCCAAGAACACCTTGGTACCACGAATGGAGAGATTCGTGAACTGCTAGTCCAACAATTCCTTCAACTGAGCTTCCATTTCCAAGCATAAGTGTTGACATCGGATATTCCATTCCTCCATCACCACCTTGCACAAAAGAGAACTGAGAATAAGGATATATTCCAAAATTATCATTCATAAAACTAAATGCTTCAAGCATTTTATCTTGAAGCTCCTTCCAGTTTTTAGTTCTCTTATCATCTCCTTTCTTGTAGAAAAAATGCAGATCTGTATTATTATTCAATTCTCTAACATCATGCTGATAATCCTTATCTGCTGCCCATGCAAAATCATGTACATTATTGGCTTTAAAATGCCATATAAGCTTATTTGAATTTACAACTTTCAGCTTTTTACCTTTTCTCTGGTAACCATGACCTATTTCTTGTGGATTCTGGAGAACCCCAGTCCCACCAATAGTGTAGGCTCTATCTATAGCTATTGTCACATCAAAAGTTCCATACACACCATAAAATTCGCGCGAAATATATTCATCAAGGTGCCACCCCTCCCTATCGTACTCGGCCATTTTTGGATACCACTGTGTCATAGACAGCTTAATTCCCTCAGAATTATTACGGCCAGATCTACGAATCTGAACTGGAATTTGCGCCTCATTATTTATATAAAATACCGTATTACGCCCTGGTAGTATTTCTTTGTTAAGCACAACTTCCATCAAAGTTCCTTCAACGTCAATGTGTAAATCTACTTTTCCCTGTTTAACACTCCATACTTTCTGATAACCAATATCCGTGGAATCTAACTTCGATATTCTATCGCCAATCCTTCTATCGGGATCGGGTAAATTCTGCTGGCGAACATCCATCTGACTCCCTGGTTGAAATGCATTGAAATACAAATGAAAATAAACCTTTCGTAATGTATCTGGCGAATTATTGTAATAGGTGATTTTTGTTTCCCCCCTATAGGTATAATCTTCAACATCTACATCAATATTCATTTCATACTTAATCTTCTGCTGCCAATAATCAGATTGCGAAAAACCTATTTCAGCAAAGAACATTAGTATAAAAATAAATGATAATCTCTTCATAATATTTTAGTTTCTACACCTAAACAAAGATGTCGTTAAATTGCAATGTTTGATCAAGCTTAACTCCTCTATCCGTATTTTTTACTGTACAAACAGAGTGATAGGCATCGTGTTCTAGAAACAATAGGTACTCATTATCGGCAGCTTCTTTCATAAACACCTGTTTCTCATCCATTGTAATTAATGGTCGAGTATCATAACCCATAATATATGGCAAAGCAACATGTCCTGACGTAGGAAGAAAATCAGCCATAAACACCAATTTCTTTCCTTGGTAATTAATCATAGGAATCATCTGCGCATCGGTATGCCCATCAACCCTCAAAATATCAAAGCCTAATTCAGAACCTTTCAGAATATTATTGCCTTTGAAATCAATAAAATTTAGTTGTCCACTATCTTCTATCGGATTTATGTTTTCATTCAGAAATGATGCTTTTTCACGAGGGTTAGGTTCTGTTGCCCATTTCCAATGGTCTGAATTTGACCAAAACTTAGCATTTTTGAAAGCTGGCTGATAAAATGTCTTATCCTTATTCCATTCAATACTTCCCCCGGCATGATCGAAATGCAAGTGAGTTAAAAACACATCTGTTACATCGTCTCTATGAAAACCATACTGAGCAAGAGAAGAATCGAGAGTGGCATCTCCCCAAAGATGAAAATGTCCAAAAAATTTATCGGACTGTTTGTTTCCCATTCCATTATCAATCAATATAAGCCTATCACCATCCTCGATGAGCATACACCTCATCGCTAGATCAATCTGATTATTAAAATCTGCTGGATTAGTTTTTTCCCAAAGTACTCTAGGTACTACGCCAAACATTGCTCCACCATCGAGCTTAAAAGAACCCGTTTCAACAGAATATATTTTCATCGTCTACAATTTTACTTCAAAGATATTACAATAAACCATTGTCTATCATAATTTTTACTTTTAGAACGGCAGCAACAGTTATGCTATCTCTTATTTTCCCGTTCATCACCATATCATAAACATCTAAAAATGGAAGCTTCTTAACTTGCAACTGTTCCGTTTCTTCAGGTTGCGCATCATGAAACTCAAGTTCTTGAGCAACGAAACAAACACATGATTCATCACTTACTGAATTGCTCAAGTCCATCTCTAATAGTTTAGACCATTTATGGGCAACTATTCCAGTTTCCTCAAGCAGTTCACGCTTAGCTGATTCTATAGGCTCAATATTTAAGGAACCTCCACCTTCGGGAATCTCCCAAGAATATTTATTTATCGGAAATCTGTATTGACCAACTAACCAAGTATTATGCGCTTTATCTAAAATTAAGATACCTATCGCAATATTCTTGAAGTGTACTTGACCGTAAATTCCTATACCGTTATTAGGGTTTTTAACTTTATGCTCTGTTACAGAGATCCAAGAGTTGTCGTAAACACTTGTTTTCTCAAGACTTACCCACGGATTAACTGTTTCGTCAATATTAGCCATATATTATAGTATTAAAATAAAACATTATGATTAAATTTATAAAACAATAGATTTACAAAACACAGTTTGTTAAAAAAAACCTACATATTTTACTTTTTAGTAAGTATCTGTATTACAACAACTTCTTTTGCTCAGTCAAAGACTGACAGCTTAAGTGTAATATTAGGTAGTATTAATGACCCACAGAGTAAAATAGAATATCTCAATACTGAGGCTAATAAAAGCGGAATACAAGATACGACCAAGACATTTACATTATTGCGCAAATCTATCGAAATTGGCAAGAAAAGAAAGGATTATTCTTCAATAGGTGATTCGTATCGGAAAATTGGAAATATATATTATGATTTAGGACTAGGGAAACAGATGAAGAGTAATTACTCTACTTCTTATGAATTCTACATCCTTTCTAATGACAGTTTGGGCTTAGCAAAGATAACAAACAACCTCGGTACATATTACAACGAATGGGTTAATGATTACGATAAAGCTCTATTATATTTCGAGAAGAGTTTTAAATTAAAGAAAATATTAGGTGTAAACAATAAAACTCTTTCTACAACATCTTATAACCTAGGTACTGTACATCTTAACCTCAGCAGTTACATAAAATCTCTTAATTACTATTTCGAAACTTTAGAACTACTTTACCCGCTAGAAGACAAAAAAACTATTTCGATAGTTAACAATCAAATTGGAAAAGTATATCTGAGAATACAAGAATACGACTTAGCCAAGAAATTCATTGATGTTGCAATAAAAATTAATTTAGAAATATATCAAAAATCTAGTTTAGCGGATAACTACCTCCTACTAGGTAAGATGTACAACTCTTTAAACAATAGAGATTCTGCTTTGTTCTATTTAAAGGAGTCAGAAAAAATTTATTCTAAAGATCTAAACAAGCTTGGTCTTGGTCATGTCTATACAAATTATATAAATATTTACCTGAAGACTAATGAGTTCAACAAGATTTTTAAATATGCTTTCACAGCAAAGGATCTATTCTTAGAGTCTGGTTCTGTTTATGAATTAGCCACTATTTACAACTATTTAGGTATTGCTTATTACAAAAATAATAATTTTGAAAAAGCAAAAATCAATCTAGACAAATCCTTTGTATTAAGTAACAAATACAATTTCACAGAAATAAGTAAGGATCATTACTATTACAAATCCAAGATTAGTTACTCGGAGAGAAATTTTAAACAAGCGTATGTTTTATTTCAAACATATAGTGAATTAAAAGATTCTATATTCGGTCTTAGAAAAATACAAATAGCTTCAGACTTAGAGGATAAATATGCAATAAATAAAAAAGAAATAGAACTTAGCTTATTATCTCAAGAGAAACAAAAAATAGAGCTTGAAAGTGATAGAAATAAAACAGTTGCAGGTTACCTAAAAATTGTAATCATATTAGTTCTGGTAGTTTTAAGCTTGTTGTTTTACCTTTACTACTCAAATAGAAGACTTAACGATCGCTTAGAAGAATTAGTTGAAGAAAGAACTAAAGAACTAAAAGAGTCAAATAAGTTACTAGTAAACTCGAAGAAAAACGAGGAAGATGTAAGTAGAATGAAGTCTGACTTATTAAAAAATATCAGTGAATCTTTGAAAACTCCAATTTTTGAAATCCAGAATTTAGTATCGATATTAAAAGATGAAAATGAAGAGAACTACGAGCTATATGAGCAGTTAGAACTTATTACAAATAGCTCATTTAGGCTAAATGCAATAATTAACTCAATAACTGAATTATATAAGATTGAGGATAAAAAAGCCATAAAAAAGGAATCAAATTTCGAATTAAACGAGTTGATTTCAGATATAATAGAAAGTTACAAAAACCAGGCAGAAACTAGAGACTTAGCCCTCAGTATATCTGACAACAACGAAATTGTATTCTTAACTCAGGACAGAGACTCTATATCGAATGCGATAAACCACCTTATGAAAACGGTACTTGACTATGCAACAAAAGGGGTAGTTGAAGCTACTGTTAAGAAAAATTATGATAATACAACCATTTGCATTTACGCCTCTAACTTTAGTATAAACAAAAAGCTATTCAATCAAGATTTATCGATAAATAACAGCTCCATAAAAAACAATTCAAAACAGCTCGACAGAATGTTTGTGAGCTTCTTTGTTATAAAAAAGATTATCGAGAAGATTGATGGTAATATACTTTGGGTTGAAGATAACAATGGCGATGGTATTAAATTTACCATATCATTTCCAATACTAAGCATGAAGACTTCAAACTCGTACACTTAAACATGATTTCCATAAAGCATTTCGATGAACTAAGCACATCCGAATTATACAGAATAATACATCTCCGAGAAAAAGTGTTTGTTGTAGAACAAAAATGTTATTATCTCGATGCTGATAACAATGATCAAGAATCGTGGCACCTGATGCTTATAGAAGATAACACCTTAGCAGCTTACCTGCGGATTCTTCCTCCGGGTTTAACATACAAATACCCATCAATAGGTAGAGTAGTTGTAGAACCTAATTTCAGAGAGCAAAGCCTTGGCCGAAAAATAATGGAGGATGCTATCAGATTTTTAAACGATAAGTTTCCAGAAACATCAATTAAAATTGGAGCCCAAGTCTATCTTAATGATTTTTATATATCCTTAGGTTTTAAAAATATTGGAGAAAAGTACCTCGAAGATGGCATTCCACACATAGATATGCTATATAGTCTTCATGAAATTATGTAAGAAAACAACTACTCGTATCTTAGGAATTTTACAGTTTTTTTACTAAATTTAGTATCTTAAAATCCTCTCAAATAATGGCAAGGATAATTGTGTTTTTCATCGTTTTTGTTGCATCTATGTTGATCAGCAACAGACTATTCGACACTGGAGGCTCTGATTTTATGTTAATTAAACTCTTAGTCTCAGGCCTGATAGCTGGTTTTGCATTTTGGTTTATTACCGTGCGAAACGATGAAGAAGATGTTAGCTAAAAGGGTTTAGTGCTAATTTACTTTGTATTCAAATACACATTGAAATTCCCATTAATAATTTTGTCTTTATTTATTCTACCTCTTTAGGAAAACACTTGTGTAGCTACGGCTATGCTCAATTTTTATAAATTATTAGCGAAATATTTTTTTTTGATAGGAACTCAAGAATCGCTTCGCTTATTTGTGTAATTAAAAAATACTTCAATCTAAAAAGGTGATTTCAATATCTAATTAGTATAACTACCTACTGACATCTATTAATTTATATCTGTATTCTCTAGGCTATCAACAATATGAATCATTGTATCTATTTTATCCCATATCGGATACAGTTTTTCATCACCCCAAACCAATCTAGCTATAAACGCCTTGATTCTAAGTTTGAGCATATCTTTTGAAACTTCATCTTTTGAGATCTCCACTCCCTTTTTCGAAACAAATTTAATATACCTATTGTAAACAACATCATCCGGATCAAAAGTCATTCTATATTGCTCGTAGCCCATATCCTCTAACTCTAGCCTATTGTAATCGACATAGTCTAGGAAGAACTCGTTTAAATAAGAATATCTAATGGCTGAATACAGCCAGGCCTCGTATTGAGTAGTATCTAAGGCTACAAAAACATCAGGTATTATTCCTCCCCCACCATAAACAACCTTCCCCATTGGAGTGACGTATTTCAATGTGTCATCCACTTTAATACTATCTTTATCTAAAAGTTCGCCACTGTGCATCCTTCTCAAATAATCATCATCGTAAGAATTATCGTGACCAACATAAGGTTTTTGTATAGACCTTCCGGTAGGAGTAAAATATCTCGCGGTAGTAAGCCTAACAGCCGAACCATCACCAAGATCTAACTCCTGCTGAACAAGGCCCTTCCCAAATGATCTACGGCCAACAATAGTTCCTCTATCATTATCTTGCAAAGCCCCCGCAACAACCTCCGAAGCCGATGCAGAATTTTCATCTATCAACACATATAAATTCCCTTCTTTAAATTTGCCCTCACCACTCGAAAATTCTTCATCTACATAACCTTTTCTATTCTTAGTGAATACAATTAACTTATCGGCAGGTAAAAACTCATCAGCAATTTGTTTTGCAATGTGCATATATCCTCCAGGATTATTTCTCAAATCAATTACTAGTGATTTAAGACCTATATTCTGAAGTTTTTCAAGAGATTCACTAAACTCAACATAGGTAGAACCAGCAAATCTATTAATTTTCATATATCCTAATGAGTCATTAATCATATACGCTACATCGACACTTTTTATAGGCACTTTTCCTCTTACTATTTCTTTTTCAAAAAACTCCTTCGATGATGGTCGGTAAATAGAGAGGCGCACTTTAGTATCTCTAACACCTTTAAGTATAGAAACTACTGAGTCGCTTATTATATTCCTCCCAAAAAGCGTATCAACATCTGCTACAAGAATTCTATCTCCATTATGCAGATTACTTTTCTCTGATGGTCCACCTTTAAGAACATTCACTATAAGAACAGTATCTCTATACATTCTAAACTCAACCCCTATTCCCACAAAACTACCATCCATACTCTCTTGTATTCTGCCGTGAATATCTGCAGGGATATAAGTTGAATGTGGGTCTAGATTATCAAGGATATTATTGATCGCTACCTCCAAGATAGAGTCAGTATCAACCTCATCTACATAATCCTCATTAATAAAATCAATCAATCTTTGAACTTTCTGATTCTTGAAATTAACTTTAAATATCGATTCTACCTTACTATTAAAATTTAATGAGACACCAATAAAAACTCCTATAGCCATAGCTATTCCAAAGAGCAAAGGTCCGTATCCGTTTTCTATTAACTTCTTCATAAACATTTTAAACATCGAGTTGTTCAACTTCTACACCTGCCTTCTCAAGAAAATCTATTCCTTCAGTATCGCTATATCCAATATTATATACAACCCTTTTTATCCCAGATTGATGAATAAGCTTTGAGCAATCCTTACACGGCGACAGGGTAACATATAGTGTAGCGTCTTTACAAGATTGGGCTGAACTAGCCACTTTTAATATCGCATTTGCTTCAGCATGTAAAACATGCCACTTTGTAGTATTCTCAGGAGTTTCGCATTCATTTTCGAAGCCCGAGGGAGTACCATTATAGCCATCAGAGATAATCATTCTATCTTTTACAATCAACGAACCAACCTGCTTTCGCTTACAGTGAGAAAGCTTAGCCCATACTTGAGCCATTTTCATATATGCCCTATCGTAACGATTCTTTTTTTCATTCATATTGATTGTAATTTTAGAAAGAAGCAATATAATTATTTAGATTGAATAATTTATAATTGTTCCAACTGAAGTTTTCCATTTGATTGTATTAAATACAGACGCTAGTCTAGTGAGTTCCTTTTCGCCAAAATATTTGTAACGAGTGTTACAAAAGCAACAACAGATATAGAGCTAACAGGCATTAAAATTGCTGCTATAATTGGCGATAACAAACCGCTAACTGCAAAATACAGTCCTATGCTATTGTACACAAGAGACAATATAAAACTCGCAATAACAACTTGCCTAGCCTGATAGGTCACTTTAATAAATATCGGGAATTTATCAAAAACTTCAGAGTCGAGGATTGCATCACAAGCAGGTGAAAAAGAGTTAATATTGTCAGAAACTGTAACACCAACATTACTCTGCATTAAGGCACCAGCATCGTTCAATCCGTCGCCCACCATCATAACTTTTTTATTTTTTGATTGTATTTCCTTAATAAAGATCAACTTTCCTTCAGGGTTTTGATTAAAAAAAAGTTCAGTCCCCTGTGGAGTTAAGGTCTCCAAGTTTGATTTCTCACCGGAATTATCGCCAGATAATATACTAATATCAACATTGTTAAAGGAATCGAAAACTTCCTTCAGATTATCTCTATAAGTATTCTCGAACAAGTAATATCCCCTAATATCATTATTAATCTTAACGTATACTCTAGTCTGATTCTTCCCATCATTAACATCATCTCCTACTAATGTAGAAGAGCCAACGAGATAAACATCCTTATCAGCTATTGCTTTAATTCCTTTACCTACAATCTCCTCAAACGTTGAAACATCTGAGCTCCCAAGAGCAAATATACTATCGTATAGGGTTCTACTTAAGGGATGATTAGACTGGCGGAGAATACTTTTCAATATTTTACTTTCATCTCCGTTTAATTTTTCCCCAATAAATGTTATTTTAGACTTATCATTTTGGGTAATTGTACCTGTTTTATCAAAAACTACATGATCAATCATGGCCATTTCCTCAAGAGTTTCAGCATTCTTCACATAAAAACGGTTTCTGCCAAAAATTCTCAATACATTTCCCATTGTAAAAGGTGATGATAACGCCAAAGCACAAGGACAAGCAACTATCAACACGGCAGTAAACACGTTAATTGCCACCTTTAAATGATCGGTTAAATACCAGTATGTCGCAGCGCCAAAAGCAAGTGCTAATATGAAAAAAGTAAAATACTTTGATATACTATCTGTCAATGATTTAAAGTTCTTACTATTATCCTTACTAAACACATCGTGATTCCACAATTGAGTAAGATAGCTCTGAGAAACAGTTTTTATTATGTCCAATTCAATAGCCTCTCCAAGCTGTTTTCCTCCAGCAAAAATTTTATCTCCAGTTATCTTAAGCACAGGTTTTGACTCACCAGTAACAAAAGAGTTGTCTATCATAGCCTCTCCTTTAATCAATACACAGTCAGCAGGAATCAGTTCTTCATTTCTAATCAATATCCGATCGCCAACGTTTAGTTTAGAAACTTGAATATTTTCCTCTTTTTCGCCATTAACACGAGTAACTGCCACAGGAAAGTATGATTTATAATCTCTATCGAAAGAAAGTGCTTTATAAGTTTTATCTTGAAAAAACTTCCCTAGCAACAAGAAAAACACTAATCCAGTTAAAGAATCGAAATATCCAGATCCAGTATGACTAACAACTTCGTATGTGCTCCTAACAAACAGCACAGCAATTCCTAAAACTATAGGTACATCAATATTAATAAACCCATGTTTGAGGCCCTTATATGCCGAAATAAAATAATCTTTCGCCGAATACAACAATACTGGAATAGAAAACAACAACATTATCCACCTAAAAAATGGTTTAAACTGATCTAACCAGAACTCTTTAACCTCAAAATATTCGGGCAATGCCAAGAGCATAATATTTCCAAAAGCAAAACCTGCCACAGCCACCTGATAAATAATTGTTCTATCAACTTTATGCTTATCTTTCTCTAGGTCATTTAAATTTACCACAGGTTCATAACCTATCGCAGCCATTAATTCGGCAACATCCTGCAAAGTTGTTTTTGCTTCGTTATATGTAACTCTTACAGTTTTCTTCGGGAAATTTACCTGAGACGAAATTATGGAAGGATTAAGTTTATTCAAGTTCTCTAACAGCCAAATACAAGAGCTACAATGCATTGAAGGAGTAAAGAAAGAAACAATGCTTACACCATCATCAGAAAAATCAAGAAGACTATTCGAAATCTCCTCATTAGATAAAAAATCAAACCTACCCTTAAACTTACCTTTTGGCGTAATTCCGGGCATATCTTCTATATTGTAATATGAGCACATTTCATTTTCGTTCAATATCTCATATACAGTTTTACATCCGTTGCAACAGAATATCTTATCCCCTATATTTATAGAATCATCTGGGCAATCGGCACCACAATGATAGCATTTAACCTTTTCTTGGCTCATAATAAATCAATAAAATTCGATAATGCAATTTTACAAAATTATGACAAATATCATTAAAAAAAATATATCTTTGCACCCATGGAATGTAACGATAATATTGTGAGATGTCACCAATGCCCTGTAAAAGATATCACTTCTTTTAGTGCTTTGACTAAAGAAGAGTTAGATATAGTTGCAGATAGCAAGACTTGTGTTGTGTTCAAAAAAGGTCAGATTATCATGCACGAAGGCAACAAGCCCAATGGTGTATATTGTATACAAAAGGGAAAATGCAAGACTCACAAATTAGGAATTGAAGGTAAGGAACAGATTATTCGCTTTGCAAAAAGTGGAGATATGCTTGGATATAGATCTATTTTGAGTGATGAACCTCTTTCGGCTTCAATAACTGCTTTGGAAGACACACATGCTTGTTTTGTTCCTAGACAAGAATTATTTGATATTATTGATATAAACTCAAAATTCTCTTTAGAACTGATGAGAATTGCTTGTCATGAATTGGGCGAAGCTGGAAAAATAATAACAAATTTAGCACAAAAAACGGTTAGAGAAAGGTTAGCAGAGATGCTTCTTATCTTAGAAAAAACTTTCGGAATAAACGAAGAAGGAAATTTAGATGTCTCTCTAACAAGAGAAGAAATTGCAAACTTAGTTGGTACTGCAACAGAATCTACGATTAGACTTCTATCTGAGTTTAAAGAAGATAAATTGATAATATTAAAAGGAAGAAAAATTAAGTTAGTCAACAGAACTAAGCTTGCTAAGATTGGTAATGTATTTGATTAAGAATATTCGATATAAATGAAAAGAGCTATACTAAAAGTATGGCTCTTTTTTTTTGCTGAAATTTATTTTTCGTCCTTTCTAAATATAGTAGTTCTCATAAAACTAAGTTTATTATGACAAATGCTTTTTCATAATAATTACATATTCATCAATAAGATCAGGATTTTTCATTGATCCCTTCTTTATAGATTTTTCAATATCTACACCCATCAATATCTTTTTAAAAGGAGTTTCCATTTTCTTACCACTAATAGTGTATGGAATCTCACTAACTTTAATAAAGACATCAGGAATATGTCGTGGAGAATAATTATTTTTAATTGTTACTTTAATCCTTTCAATAAGTATATCATCAAGATCTATATTATCTTTTAGCTTTAAGAAAATTGGAATAATATATTCTCCTTTTTTTCTATCCAAGCCAATAACCATAGCATCTTCAACCTCTTTTATATCACTTAAGGCACTGTATATTTCGCTAGTCCCAATTCTAACACCACCCCTATTGAGTGTAGCATCAGACCTGCCATAAATTATAATACCATCTCTTTTTGTAAGTTTTATCCAATCGCCATGACACCAAACATCAGAGTAATTTTCGAAGTAGCTTTCTTTATACTTCGAATAATCGCTATCATTCCAGAAATATATTGGCATTGAAGGCATCGCCTTTTTTATTACCATTTCGCCAACTTCATCAAAAAGCTCCTTTCCTTCATCATCAAATACAGATAAATCGCAGCCTAAAGCTCTACCCTGAATTTCGCCTGAGCAAACCGATCGAAGCAGGTTACCTCCAACAAAGGCACTGCAAACATCCGTTCCACCACTAATAGAAGAAATCCATACATCCTCCTTCACTTCTTTGTATATCCAATCAAATCCTTCAATACTCAATGGCGAACCAGTAGAACCGATAGATTTCAACGAACTATAGTCAAAATTCTGGTTTGGATGAAGATCAGCTTTCATCGATGATGAAATAAAGCTAGCCCCAATGCCAAAATGATTAATCTCAGCGGTTTCAATCAGAGCCCAAAGAGCGTACATATCTGGATAGGCCGGGCTACCATCATATAAAACGATTATTGAGCCATGAAGCATAGATGCGTGGAGATAATTCCACATCATCCAACCAGTTGTAGTAAACCAAAAGAACCTATCGCCTTTTTTAACATTGTTGTGTAGTCCGAGATATTTTAAATGCTCAATCAATACGCCACCTGTTCCGTGGGTTATAGCCTTTGGGGCTCCCGTAGTTCCAGAAGAATACAGAACCCAAATAGGATGCGAAAATTCGACTCTCTCGAAAGCTAGCTCCTCGGCTTCTGATTCTTGAGTTTTATTCCAAGTACAAGAACTCTCACTATTCCACAACTCCTCATTCTCACTGAGCACTATCGAAAATTTAATACTCGAAATTCTACTCTGTAAATCTTTAATTTCAGTTTTACGATCGTGCACTTTACCGTTATAACTATATGATTCGGATGCTATTAATAGCTTTGGTTCTATTTGATCAAAACGCTCTACAACAGAGTTAATACCAAAATCGGGTGAAGTACTAGACCAAATTGCTCCGATACTGTTAACTGCAAAAAATGATATACTAGCCTCTACCACATTAGGTAAATATGCAGCTACTACATCCCCTTTTTTTATACCTAAATCGAGCATGAACTGCCTAAGTGATGCAACTTTCTCAACTAATTCTTGCCACGACAATTCATAAAGTTCACCCCCCTCGCTTTTATAAATGATTGCAGGTCTATCATCTGTATAGTTTCTAAAAACATGTTCAGTATATGAAAGCTTAATACCATCAAACCACGATACAAAAGGCATTTGATCTTCAGAGGTGACATTTTTGTATTTTCCATGGAACAAAACCCTGTAATACTCCATAATACTTTCCCAAAATTCATCATTTGCAGAGACTGACCATTCCCAAAGTTCATTATAGTCTTCGAAAAAATACTTATAGTCCTGTTCTAACCAAATTAAGTAATCTTGTATATTAGATTCAGACACAACTTTTGCAGATGGACTCCAATGAAGTTTCTGGTCGTTATTGTCGAGGTTTTCCATTTCTTTAGTAAAAAATTTTAGCTTACTGCAATTTAACAAAAACATACTCTTTATCCAAAGTTTAATACCTTTCGTAATATACAAATGCATTCACAAGGCTTGTATGTTGAAAAACAATTATTAACAAGTAAAAAAACACTACTTTTGCACAAATTTTGATCAAATAAAGGTGGGAAGTAAGAACAAATTAAAGAGGTTTAGTGACAACGAAAGGTTCGAAAACGTTGTTCAACCAACTAGAGAAGAAGTAGAAAAGGGAATGCCTCAAAAGGGAAATTGGGCTAGAGAGTTATTCAACAACGACAATCCTATAGTTCTAGAGCTTGGATGTGGTAAGGGAGAATACACTGTTGGAATGGCAGAAGAATTTCCTGATAAAAACTTTATAGGTATTGATATTAAAGGTGCACGATTCTGGAGAGGGGCTAAAACTGCTATTGACGAAGGAATGAAAAACGTTGCTTTTATAAGAACGCAGATAGAACTTGTTGACCTTATTTTTGCTGAAAATGAAATAAGTGAGATATGGATTACCTTCCCCGATCCTCAGATAAAATACAAAAGGACTAAGCACAGATTAACAAATGACGAATTCCTAAGAAAGTATCATAAAATACTTAATTCCGAAGGAATAATGCACTTGAAGACCGACAGTGAATTTATGCATGGCTACACATTAGGACTTCTTCACGGACAGGGGCATGAAGTTGTTTATTCTAATCACCGAATTTACCAATCGGAGGGCGCACCTGATTTTGTGACTAAGATTCAGACATTCTACGAAAAACAATATTTAGAAAAAGGCAAACCGATAACATACATTCATTTTAGACTGAAATTTTAAGAGTTTATTGCCATGGGAGATAATAGCAATTTTTTTGAAAGATCATATGAAATAGCTAGACAGATTCCTTTTGGCAGAGTAACTAGCTATGGAGCCATTGCCAAACATCTGGGTGCTACAAAATCTGCAAGAATGGTTGGTTGGGCTATGAATGCTTCAAAAAACGACGATACTGTTCCGGCACATAGAGTTGTGAACAAAAAAGGATTGCTGACAGGGAAAAGCCATTTTCAAGGAACTAATCTTATGCAACAGCTTTTAGAAAGTGAAGGCATAGAGATTATTGAAAATCAAATTCAGAATTTTGAACAAAAATTTTGGGATCCGACGATAGAACTAAAGTCTAAATAAACTAATTATTGAAATTGCAACACCGAATAAATATGAAAAAGTACTTAATATTTGGCTTAGGTAATATAGGAAGTGAATACGCTAATACCCGACACAACATTGGTTTTAAAATCGTAGAAGAGCTTGCAAAGAAACACGAGGTTAGTTTTAAAACCGACAAACTTGGCGATAGAGCTGAATTTAAGCTAAAGGGACGAACTTTTGTCATGATAAAGCCAAGCACATATATGAATCTAAGTGGAAAGGCTGTTAACTACTGGATGCAAAAAGAAAAACTAGAGCTTTCAAACGTTCTTATTATTACAGATGATGTAGCATTGCCTTTTGGTACTATCCGTTTTAAAGGAAAAGGTAGTGATGGCGGCCATAATGGATTAAAAAGCATTAATGAAGTTATACAAAACCAAAAATATGCGAGATTCAGATTTGGTATTGGAGACGATTTTCCAAAAGGAGCACAAATAGATTTTGTAATTGGTGACTGGACTAACGAAGAAAGTACTGCCCTAAAAGAAAGATTAGAAATTGCTGCTAAAGCTGTAGAGTCTTTCGGACTAGGTGGACTTGCAAATACAATGAATACTTTTAACGGTAAGTAAACTGTTTACTCCAAATACCTCAGCACAACTCCATCCAAAACGTACTATGAGCTTCCCCTAAAACAAAAATCATGAATAAAAACAAGCAACTTTACAATATCTTATTCAATATTATTTTACCAATATTAATTCTTACGAAGTTCAGCGATGAAGAATATCTAGGACCAGTTTATGGTTTGCTAATCGCTTTATCTTTTCCTTTAATATTTGGGATATATGAGTTGCTAATTCTAAAACAAAAGAATTTTATTTCAATACTAGGCTTCGTTGGTATCCTTTTGTCAGGGTCAATTGGTCTATTACAGTTTCCTCCACATTGGATCGCTGTTAAAGAAGCTGCTATTCCTATAATAATTGGACTTGTCGTAATAATTTCTACCAACACATCTTGGCAACTAATTAATAAATTTATCTATAACCGCGAATTTTTAAATATTGATAGAATAGAACTAATTCTGTCTTCAGAAAATCTACAATCCAAACTAGAATCAACACTTAAACGCGCCAATTTATTATTTGCCTTATCTTTCTTCATTTCTGCAATATTGAATTATTCCCTAGCAAAAATAATTGTGACTAGCATGCCGGGATCAACTGAGTTTAATGAGGAATTTGGAAAAATGACAATGCTAAGTTTTCCTCTAATCGCAATTCCTTCTGTAATAATAATGGTATTTATTTTTAAATATATCATGTCTTCTATCAAAGACCTGACTGAACTTAGCACAAGCGAGATATTTTCGGATAAGTTTAGAGACTAAATGTCTTAAGGAAACTCTTTAATTCTATTTCCAGCTATCCGGGAAGTACGAGTAAATATTACACGCTAAACAATAATTAAAAAATACCTCAGCACCTATAGCTAAAAAAGCAACTATTCCAACAATTAGAGAGAGCGTTGGCATGTTTAATAACACACCCGCCGATATTATCAAAGTAAATAGGGTGCCAACTTTAGCCGCAAATTTCTTAGGCCCTGCATTAACCATATGAGTAGGCATATTCCCAACTTTCAAACCAAATTTTATCATCCTACAAATAGGGCTGTATTTGATTCCAAGGAATACCCTGATCATAAAATCAAACGCAGAAACGAATATTATTTCCTTTAATGGAGTAAACAGAAATATTGTTATTACACTAAAAGTAAATATAGAATATACTTTAGTTAACGCGGAATCAACTCTTGCAGTTGCTATAGGACATGATTTATTTTTCATTTCTTGTAATTATTATTTAATGTTGTTTGTTGAGTTTTGATCATTCTTCAAGATTAGACGTAACATTTGTTACTTAATTACAAAGAAACTCTATTTTTTTATGATTATCATCATAAAAACACAACTATCCATCTTAAAATCTATTTTTCTCGATAAGTGGTAAGATGTAAAATATCTATGAAGAAAGTATTCTCTTCTATGCTTTGCTGCAAACTTTAAACACAGTCTTTAGCATTAGCTTCTCATTGCTAATGATTAAAATACGTTTTATTGTGCTAATCATACTTAACGGCTTATTATATTTGCATTCTAATAAAAGGATCTATGTCCGAATACTCAAATTTGAAAATAAACATCCTTGCTATAATTGCCTGTTTGCTGTGGGCTACACCATTCGTAGTCATAAAAATAGGAATGCAGTACACTGAGCCTATACAATTTGCTGGAGTAAGATTTTTTATTGCAGGTTTGTTGATCTTTCCTTTTATCAAGGATAAGAAAAACATTTTAAGTATACTGAAACAAAATACGGGGTTTATAATTAAAGTGGCAATATTCCAGACCTTCCTGCAATATGCCTTTTTCTATCTTGGAATTGCAAGAGTTTCAGGATCATTAAGCGCAATTATTATAGGAGCTGGACCACTTTTCATTGCCGTAATGGCGCATTTTTTAATGCCTAATGATAAGATAAGTTCGAAAAAAGCCCTTGGTATTATTGGTGGTTTTCTTGGGATTATTTTAGTAGCATTTTCGAAGAATGGCAATGACAACCAGAGTAGTGTGATTCTATTGGGAATTCTTTTTCTTATTTTAGCTAACATAAATGGAGGATACACCAATATATTTATTGCAAAAAACAGAAAAAGTATTCCTACCTTAGTTCTAAGCTCGCTTTCGCTAAGCATTGGAGGTATAATGCTAACATTGTTCTCCACATTAATTGAACCATTTGAGATAAGTATTAAACCAACAGAATATTACATATCATTGTTATGGCTGAGTTTTGTGTCTGCAGGAGCTATTTCTATTTGGACTGCCTTATTACACAATAAGAATGTTGTAGTTTCTACACTAAATATGTGGAAATTTATTATCCCAGTATTCGGAGCAGTTTTAGCATGGCTAGTATTCCC
>JAGLEB010000120.1 GCA_023145275.1 Flavobacteriales bacterium
CCTAACCGTATTGGTCAAGGAATAG
Source organism: Flavobacteriales bacterium (assembly GCA_023145275.1). Lineage (GTDB taxonomy): Bacteria > Bacteroidota > Bacteroidia > Flavobacteriales > JADGDT01 > JADGDT01. Next base: position 26 of record JAGLEB010000120.1, read on the forward strand.
AATTTGACTACTGTTGTGTACACGGAATACTAGCATCTAAAGAAGCAGGTTACGAAACTATCATGATTAACTGTAATCCTGAAACTGTTTCTACCGACTTTGATACAGCTGATAAACTGTATTTCGAACCAGTATTCTGGGAGCACATTTACGATATAATCAAGCACGAAAAGCCAGAAGGTGTAATCGTTCAGCTTGGTGGACAAACAGCATTGAAATTAGCCGAGAAACTTGAACGTTTTGGAATTCCAATTATAGGCACAAGTTACGAAGCGCTAGATTTAGCTGAAGATAGAGGTCGTTTCTCTACCCTACTTCAAGATCTTAAAATACCTTATCCTGAGTTTACAGTAATTGAGACTGCCGAGGAAGCTGTTGAAAAAGCTAAGGAACTTGAGTATCCTATTTTGGTTCGTCCATCGTACGTCCTTGGAGGACAAGGAATGAAGATTGTAATTAGCGAAGACGAGTTAGAGCGACACGTTGTAGAGCTTAACAGAAATCTTCCTGGAAACCAAATTCTACTTGACCACTACTTAGATGGTGCAGTAGAGTGTGAAGCTGATGCAATTTGCGATGGCGAGGATGTTTACATCATCGGTATCATGGAGCACATTGAGCCTGCAGGTATTCACTCAGGAGATTCAAACTCAATGTTACCTCCTTTCAACCTTGGAGAGTTCGTGATGCAACAGATTAAAGATCATACTGAGAAAATTGCTATTGCACTTAAAACAAAAGGACTTATCAATATACAGTTTGCTGTAAAAGACGATGTCGTTTACATAATCGAAGCAAACCCTAGAGCATCTCGTACAGTTCCGTTTATTGCGAAAGCTTATGGCGAGCCTTACGTAAACTATGCGACTCAGGTTATGCTAGGCAAAAAGAAAGTTAAGGACTTCGATTTTAAACCTCACTTAGATGGTTTTGCAATCAAATATCCTGTTTTCTCTTTCGATAAATTTCCTAAAGTAGATAAAAATCTAGGTCCAGAAATGCGCTCAACAGGTGAGGGAATCCTATTTATAGATAACCTTAAAGATGATACTTTCTACGAGATTTACTCAAGAAGAAAGATGTACTTGAAGAGATAATATTAAAAATAATATATACTTACAGAAACGGATTCAGAAATGAATCCGTTTTTTTTTATACATTTATGCAAAATTATCAGGATATGATTAAATTATTCGCTTTTATACTTTTTAGCACTTTGTTTATTTCATGCAGCATCGATAATAAAGAAAAAGAATCTCCAAAGGAAAAAAATAGTAATGCTAAAAAACTAACAGACACCCAACTAAAGACCATGGGGATATTTTTAGCTTCAGGAGAAGAGCCATCTTGGAATATAAAAATAGATTTTAAAAATAACATTGACTTTGAACTACCAGGGGATAGTAAGTTTAGTAATCCCATTCAGAAAATAGAAATAATCAAAAGCTCAATAATACTTAGAACTACTACAGACGAATATGATTTAAAAGTATCAATAACAAAAGATTTATGTACCAATAATATTTCTACAGAGTTCAATAAGTATATCGTAAACATCAGCATAAATGGGAATAAGTTTATTGGCTGTGGCGATTTTATGAAAAAATTAAAAATGGATAAAAGATTGATCGATCTTTGGCTTCTTGAAAGTATTAATGGTGAAAAGATAATCCTATCTGACCTAAAAAGAATAAATCCGATATTAGAGATAAGGTCTAACTCTAATGAAATAGATACACACGTTTGCTGCAATTCACTAATAGGCACTTTTAAATCAAAAGGAAATGAAATTTCTTTCGACCTAAAAACTAAAACAAAAATGGCATGTCCAGATGATACAGAGGCTATATTCCTAGGAAACCTAAAAATTGTAAATAGATTTATTATTACAGATAATCACCTATACCTAAACAAAGATGAAAACACCTTAATTACGTATAAGAAATTTGATTAATATCAATAAAAAAAACATCTAGCTTACGAGATTAGCATAGCCGCATTAAAGCAATCTCGTAGAAACATCATCCCTAAACATGATTTAAATCACAATACAACTCTTTACCAAAAACAAAAACAACACACTAACACATTATTAATCAACAAGATAAACTATATACAAAATAGATTACAATTCATAAACAATCAATAAAACTCAAGTATAATTATCAAGTCTACTCCTTACAGTATCAGTTTTTTAACAAATTATCAATTTCAGTTTAGAATTTCAACAACATATCAAATAGACATTAGCTTTCATTCTATAATAATTCACTAAATTTACATGTAATTATTTATAACCAAATTAACATACTATATAGATGTCTAAAGTTATAGGAGCCATAGTCGTAGATATCGACAAGTGCAAAGGGTGCGAACTCTGTGTTGTTGCTTGTCCTACCGATGTTATAGCAATGACCAAAGAAGTCAACGTAAAAGGCTACGCTTATGCCTACATGATTAATCCCGAAGCGTGTACAGGATGCTCACATTGTGCTACTGTTTGCCCCGATGGTGTTATCACAGTTTATAGAACTAAAAAGGCTACTGCCTAAATCAACAATTGGTTCTACTACAAATTTAATGGTAAAGTGGAAACTCGGTTAAGAGATTAAAAGGTGAAAAGATTAAAGAGTTACAAGCTCATAACCCTATCACCAAACAACCTTTTAACCCATTAAAAAATAGTAAGACCAAATCAAACAACATTAAGACATGGCAGAAGTAAAATTAATGAAAGGAAACGAAGCGTTTGCAGAAGCTGCAATACGCGTCGGGGCTGATGCATATTTCGGATACCCTATTACTCCACAATCGGAAGTAATAGAGTATTTAATGACAGCACAACCACACCTAACAACAGGAATGGTTGTATTACAAGCCGAGAGTGAAGTTGCAGCAATAAACATGGTTTACGGTGCAGCTGGAGCTGGAAAAAAAGTTTTAACATCATCTTCAAGTCCAGGCATCAGCCTTAAGCTTGAAGGAATTTCATATATGGCCGGAGCAGAGCTTCCAGCTGTAATACTTAATGTTGTTCGTGGAGGACCAGGATTAGGAACAATTCAACCATCACAGGCAGATTATTTCCAAGCTGTAAAAGGTGGTGGACATGGAGATTATAAAATGTTAGTTTTAGCTCCATCGTCTGTTCAAGAAATGGCTGATTTCGTTGAAGATGCCTTCGACGCAGCATTCAAGTATAGAAACCCAGTCATGATTTTATCCGATGGAGTTATAGGCCAGATGATGGAGAAAGTAATTTTTAAAGAGCAGAAAGATCGTTGGACCGAAAAAGAGTTAATAGAAATTAATGGTTCTTGGGCTACGACTGGTAAAACTCCAGATAGAGAAAGAAACGTAATTACTTCTCTAGACCTAGATTCTCATAAAATGGAGCTTCACAACCACAAACTTCAGGCTAAATATAAGCAAATGGAGGAGGAAGAAGTTCGTTACGAAGAATTTATGTGCGACGATGCTGACTATATAATGGTTGCTTATGGATCTAGTGCTCGTATTGCTCAGAAAACTCTTAACAAAGCCAGAGCCAAAGGTATAAAGGTTGGATTATTAAGACCTATCACATTATTCCCATACCCTACTAAAGTCATCCATAAATACACGGAAAGAGGCGTAAAAGGATTCTTGAGTGTTGAGATGAGTGCTGGCCAGATGGTAGAAGATGTAAGACTTGCCGTAAATGGGAAAGCTAAAGTTGAGCACTTCGGACGTAATGGAGGAATTATTCCTTCGCCAACAGAAGTTTTAGATGCATTAGAGAATCAAATTATTAAATAGGTTATGGATTTAAAAGATATAATTAAACCTGAAAATTTGGTTTATACTAAAACCAAAAACATGACGGACAAGGAGCTTTCTTATTGTCCTGGTTGTGGCCATGGCACGGCACATATGATAACTATGGAGGCAGTAGAAGAGTTAGACATCACTGAAAAGACTATTGGAGTTGCTCCAGTTGGATGTTCTGTTCTAGCATACGAATTCATGAATATAGACATGCAGCAAGCTGCCCACGGAAGAGCGCCAGCAGTAGCAACAGCATTATCTAGAGTGATGCCAGAAAAAGTTATATTCACATATCAAGGTGATGGTGATTTAGCCGCTATTGGTACTGCAGAAACTATCCACGCCTGTAACCGAGGAGAAAATATTGTAATTATTTTTGTAAACAACGGTATTTATGGTATGACAGGTGGACAAATGGCCCCAACTACTCTAATGGGAATGAAGTCTTCTACTTCGCCTTATGGCCGTACTGCAGAGCAGAATGGTAATCCACTAAAAATGACCGAACTCGTTGCTCAGCTTGAAGGCACTTACAATGTATCACGTCACGCTGTACACACATTCAAGCATGTGAAAAAAGCTAAAAAAGCGATCAAGCAGGCTTTTAAAGATGCTATGGATAAAAAGGGAACTCAGGTTGTTGAAATAGTATCAAACTGTAACTCTGGTTGGAAAATGACTCCAGTTAAGTCTAACGAATGGATGGTAGAAAATATGTTTCCTTACTATCCTTTAGGTCAGATAAAAAAGAACGGAGTGCTTGTAAACAATTCAAAAGACTAAGAAATCATGACAGAAGAATTAATCATTGCCGGTTTTGGAGGTCAGGGAGTTTTGTCTATGGGTAAAATACTAGCATACTCTGGAATTATGCAAGATCAAGAAGTAAGTTGGATGCCTTCTTACGGACCAGAAATGCGTGGAGGAACAGCTAATGTAACTGTAATTGTAAGCGACGAAAGAGTTTCTTCTCCAGTATTAAACGAATTTGACTCAGCTATCATACTTAACCAACAATCAATGGATAAGTTTGAAGAACAAGTTAAACCAGGCGGAGTATTACTTTACGACCCAAATGGAATAATAAACCCTCCAACAAGAAAAGATATCAACATCTACACTATAGAAGGATCAAAGCTTTCTAGAGAAATGGGAAATACTAAAACATTCAACATGATTGTTTTTGGCGCCTATCTTAAAATTAAGCCCGTAGTAAAATTAGAAAATGTAGTGTTAGGTTTAAAAAAATCTCTAAACGAACGTTATCACCATCTTATTCCTTTAAATGAGGATGCGATTAAAATGGGACAGGAAAATGTAGTTTCTATTTTGGAACTATAACAATATTATATTCTTACAAAAATGCAAAAGCCACCTTCTAAACAAAAGAAGGTGGCTTTCATATTTAACATCCCTAATTCATAAAACTCAGGATTAGCGAACACTCATGATGTGGCCATCTAGCAATAAGATACACATCTCTTAGCTATATCTTCAGTAAGCTACTGAACAGAAATCCTAATTCCTACTCCTACAATAAAAGTGAAGCCAACTAAGATTCCTATAGATTCATTTTTTGTTAAATCTATTTTCATGATAAAATATTTAGTGAAGTATCCAATAAGCAAATTTACCTACTGCTTCTCCTGATATCAATTTTTTATAACTCTCAAATCATTATGTAAATTTTAGATAAGCATAAATGGATATTCCAATTGCAACACCTATCAAAAACATAAAGCCAACAGTTATGCCAATAATTTCATTTCTTGTTATTGGAGATTCTTTTTTCATAGTTTATTCTTTTCTCAAATCTAATCAATTATCCAACTAAGATCTATAAATACTTCTAGGATAATCCAATATCTTCACACTCTCCCCTTCCAATTCCCTAATAGCATTTTTGGCAATCCATTTTGCCGATTTACTTTCGTAACCCAACAACTCGTATGCTACTTCAATAGCTTTTTTATTGAGGTCAATGTTTCGTTTGCCAATATTTCTCAGGGCCCAATTAACTGCTTTTTTCACATAGAGCCTTTCGTCATTTGCTTCTCTTTTTATTATCGGTAAAATTTGTTCAAACAGATCATTTCCCGATTTTTTATCGGCCATGCAGTACGAAGCTAAGGTTGCAAAACCTGCTCTTTTTTCGAATTCAGATTCTCTTTCTGTCCACTCCAAAATCTTAGCAAGAGCGAAATCACTTTTAGAAAACAAGCCCATACTAAAACTATCACAAACCTCCCAATTCTCGAAAGTAACAACCCACCTCTCCATCAAATCTTCTGTAACATCTTTTGGATTAAACATTTTGCTACACAACAGTCGCGCTTCGTAAATACCACTATCAAAAAGTTGGATTGCAAGATCATTATCTTTACCTATCGCTTTTGCAAGCACTCTTAAATCCTTGTGGTAAATACCTAGCGAATTATTAGAGATTATCCCAAATTTCTTCTCTTTGAAAACAACCTTATCAGCATCTTGCAATTCGTATAGTTCTTCTATTATTTCGTTGTATGTCATCATTGCCTATTTTCAATTTTGCATCTCAAATATACTAAATCAAAAAAAGACCACTCAATTTAATTGAACGGTCTTTAATTTTGTTTATCTAGTTAATCGTTGATTTGTTTAGTTGTTTCCCTTTATAAACTAAATTACAACTTTCAAACTATTTACACTAAGCTTCAAACTCTCAGCTTATATTTTTTACTTCTTATAAGTTGCAATCTGATTTATAAAAAAAATACCAATTAATTTAAGGAATCACAAAAGACACCTCATCAGCAGATGTCATATTCAGGTTTGGGAAAAGTCTAATTCCAAATGAAGGCTCATCGTAGTCATTACTCCAAAAAGAATCGCCACAAACTTTCACATAAACTGTCTCTCCCGATTTAAACCCTAAATCCTTTAAATTTTCGGTACTAAACCATCTTTCATGAGGGCTATCTTTTATCTCATAAACAACAGTATGGTGCTTGTATGTACTACTTGTTACTCCAGCCTCATCATCAAAGAAATATCTAATATATCTTGGGGCGTTAGAGTTCCCTGCGGGATCAGTATCATAAGTTAGCATCACATCTTCTCCCTCTATTCTAGATGACAAACTTGTAACCTTAGTTGTAGATAATTTCCCAAGAGAAGGTATTTTTTCTATACTCACAGATTCCCCTGCCTTTTCGAGTTTTACATTATAAATCTTATAAGTGCCATATCCTTCTTTTTCATACACAATCCCATAGGTTCCTAGTGTTACATCTTTAATTGTAAAATTACCTTCGGAATCTGTTGTTGCAGAAAATATATCTTCTGCTCCATCTACATAAACTTTCATCCCAGAGTTATCTAGTTTATTAATTCCATCATCATACAACGATACATACCCGAAAACATCTGCTTTCGAAGGTGCTGGAGTA
>JAGLEB010000121.1 GCA_023145275.1 Flavobacteriales bacterium
TTACAATAGGTGCGAAACTTTAGTAGTTAATAAAACTAGATGTATTTTATTACTAACTATTGAATAATTCCTTTTTCAATCTTAAAACAGATAGCTTAGATGCTATAAATCCTATAAAGAAAATAGTAAAAGTAACTACAGCAATATTCGTTATATTTAGCTCTACTGGATAAGCCATTGCTGATGTGCCTCCAAAAGTTAGAAATTCAAAATGGTATTGAAGTAAAATTAACGCCGAACCTAGTATTATACCACTCACACCACCAATAAAAGTAATCATTAAGCCCACTCTCACAAAAATATTTCTCAATAGAATTTCTGAAGCACCAAAGCTCCAAAGTGTGTGTAAATTGCTCTTTTTGTCAACAATTAGCATACTTATTGACCCGATGACATTGAAAACTGCAATAATCAATATTAGTGTAAAAATTAGATATGTTACAACCTTCTCGGTGTTCATCATCTTATAGATTAAAGAATGCTGTTCTTTTTGAGTTTTTACAACGAAAGATTTACCTAGCTCTTGTCTTAAGGATTTTGCAATTCTATCTGGTTTTTCTCCTTTTCCTAGCTTAATCTCTATTGCTGAAACTTTACTAGAATCGTAATGTAGAAGGTCTTGTACAAAAAATAAGTTTGCGATTATGTATTTCTCGTCTATCTCTTTTTCAATTGCGAATAATCCGACGGGGAATGCATCTTTTCTCCTGAAACTACTCATGGGGTCACTTATTTGACCTTTTCCTGGCTTAACAACATATACTTCAAGCCCTTTGAAACTATCTCTTAATCCCAATGACAGGTAATGCGAAATTCCGCCACCAACAATTATTTCTTTATCGGAATTATAGCTTAACCATCTCCCAGCATAAATTGTAGAGTCTATTACATTAACGTTCAAAAAATTATTATCTACTCCTTTAATCTTAGATATAAACTCCTTATCTCTATACCTCAAGAAAACTTTTTCTTCTAGAGTTTTTGAGTAGGCAGCAATGTCATCATGGCTTTTTAGGATACTATCAATATACGCTTCGTATGAAAAGGATTTACCTTCGCTCGGAGTAATTTTTATATCTGGGTCGAAAGTAGAAAGCATCGAGATTGAAAACTTCTCTAAGCCCGAAAATGCAGATAATACGACTAATAGAGCCATAGTACCTACGGCTACACCAACAACCGAAACGGCCGTGATGATGTTTACAGCATTATTGCTACTCTTCGAAAATAGATATCTTTTCGCTATGTAAGAGGGGAAATTCATTAATAGCTAATAGAAATTTTAGTAAAGAATTAATGTGGATAATAGACAATTATTATTTCATAGAATCTTTTATCGGGTCACTACCTTTACCTTTTAAAGCTTTATCTATATCATCTACATAGTCTAATGAATCGTCGAAAATATAATCTAAATTAGGCACTCTTCTCATTTGATGTCTAATACGTTGACCTAGTAAACCTCTAAATTTAGGAGCTTCGTTGTTGATGTATTCCATAAAAGCTTCTTTGTCTTTCATCGGAAATGCGCTTAGATAAACTTTTGCGTCCATTAAATCACTCGTAACTTTTACGCGAGTAACAGAAATGATCATTCCTTTGAAGGCTAATTTAGCTTCAGCTTGAAATATCTCAGCCATGTCTTGCTGGATTTGTTTCTGAATACGTTTTTGTCTAGTTGTTTCTCCCATGGTGCAAAGGTAATACAATCTTGTTTATATTTATGCATTAGCATTATTTAATTAATTCTATAGATATGTTTTATAACATAAATTTTTATTACTTTTACCATGAATAAATTTGTCGTAGATGAAACAACTATATATCATAAGTTTAATATTTATATCCACTCTCGGATATTCGCAAAATTCTGTGGGTTCTGACGCTTGGTATTCAAAAAATAATAATGACGAGAAGGTTTCCTATAATGCTGATGTGAATTACAACATGAGTGTTGGTACTAGTTTCAGTAGTTTTGGGCCAAATCAAAATGCTTTTAGCTACTACGCTGCTCCGTCGGCTACTATTCCTATGAGTGAAAGATTTTCGTTGACAGTTGGGTTTGTTATGAATCAAACTCAGTACTCTGGAATGATGATGGGGCCTGAAGGTGCTAAAACAAAAAATTATACTCAGACTCAGGCAATAGTTTACGCTTCGGGTTCTTATATTGTAAATCCTAATGTCACTGTGTTCGCATCTGGATATTACGACATGAATGCAAGAAATAATCCTGCAGGACAGAATTCGGCTTACAATCCATATAATCCTTACGGATCGGAAGGCTTTTCTTTAGGAGCAGAATTTAAGATTGGTGAGAAGACAAGAATTGGAGTTCAGTTCCAATATGATAAAGGAGGAAATCCTTATATGAATCCTTATGGAGGTTTCGGTATGGGGAACAACGGTAGAGTTGGTATGGGGCGAAATCCTTATGGACCTTACTAACTTAGTTTACAATAAATAATTATTGAGGTCAGTTGTTATCCGCATTCCATTTTTCATAAGGCGATTTAAAACTTAGGCTTTACCAATTTATAAGATTACTTTTTTAGCATGACAATTAGAACTCAGCCATTACTTTAAACATTATTTTGTATTACCATTAAATTCGTGGTACCAGCATAATTAAAAAGGCTTCTGTTTACAAACAGAAGCCTTTTTAATTATGCAAAAACTAGTTGTGTTTTTATGTAGATATTAACTATCAAAAACTCTTTTCTGAAAGATGAACATTGTCACTACTCCAATAAAAATTGAAGAATCGGCAATGTTGAAAATTGGTTGGAAGAATATAAAATAATCTCCCCCCCAAAAAGGGATCCAGTTTGGAAGGAATCCTTTCCACAGTGGGAAATACAACATGTCTACAACTTTCCCGAAAAGAGCAGGAGCATATCCACCACCTTCTGGCATAAAGCTAGCAATTTGGTTAGAGCTGTCGTTGAAAACTACTCCGTAAACAAGAGAATCTATGATGTTTCCTAATGCACCGGCAAAAATTAATGCTACAGAAAATATAAGAATTTTAGAAGCATTGTCTCTTACAGATGTATATAGCCAGTAGAAAATACCCATAACAGCAAAAATTCTAAATACTGATAGAAATAGCTTACCGTTATCTCCTCCAAATTCAGTACCAAATGCCATTCCGTTATTCTCGGTAAAATGAATAATAAACCAGTCGGTAACTCTAAACTCATCACCTAGCATGAAATGAGTCTTTATGTATATTTTTGATATTTGATCAATTAGTAATACTAATATAATCAGCAAAATTGGTTTTTTCAAAGTGGTATGTTTTTTTTGCAAATGTAAATTAATTATGCTCACCTAGCTGCTCTAGAGTATAGTATTTATCATCGAAATTTTCTACAATTTCAACTCTTCTACCTGATGTTTCTAGAATCATTTCTAGAGCTGATACTATTTGTTTTTTTAGAGGATCCATAATCCATTGTAGTTCTTCGGGGCTATTTTCTACCTCTTCCTCTAGCTGTTGCCTTTTAGTTTCCATTATTTCGGCACTAATGCTATTAGCGCTAGTGGAAATTTTCCAATAATCAGTGCCAAAAACTGCTTCTTTGAATTCAAACATTTCTGCTATTTCCCATTTAAACCTTCTACTGCTAAAAGATAAGAACTTTGGTGTAACATTAGCAACCTTAATCACATTCTCATTTTCTGGAAAAAATAGCCTCATCTGTTTCAGGTCAATACCATACTTAGCTTTTATTTGAACTTTTAATGCTCCAATAAATTTAAATTTATCAAAATCTATATCAATTTCTTCTTGATATGTTCTAGTAAAAGATGTGTTTAGCTCTATCAAACTAAGCTCTACAATATGGTCTATGTCTGTAATGTTTAGTCTTCTTGTTCTCAGCTCTTCATTTTCGCTTTTCAAGTAGCTTATATCTTTTTCTGATCTCTCAGCGCGCTTTTTTAGGATTCTGATCTCACTATCTTTATTTCTTAGAAATATGCTCCATAATATGTACACTATCATTGCAAAAACTAGCGAAACAACCGCATAAACAACAAAATCATTTACAAGGAAAAGAATTGCCACAATAATTATGGCTAGGAGAAATAGGTTTATTTTAATATTTTTCAACATTGTTTCTTCTTATATTGAATAAGGTATAAATTTAAATAAAAAAATGGGCTTGTTTGCTATCAAAATTACAGTAAAATTTAGTTTTTATCTATATTGCACAACAATTTCAAATGTATTTCTATGAAAAGTACTTTGCTAGCCGCTATAGCATACATATTAATCTTGACAAATAGCTATTCTCAGACTAACTCAAAATGGTTTGCGCATCTGTCGTATACTAAAACTTCTGATTTGAGTGCTTGGGGAAGCAAAATTGTTGTTGCCGGAGAATATGGTGTTTTTATTTACGATCCCGATGATGCAAGTTTGAGCAAATATTCTAAACTGAATGGGCTTTCTAGTGAGAAAATAAGCTCACTTCAAGCTTTAAGAAATACTGATGCTTTTATCTTAGGCTTCGATACTGGAGAATTCGATGTTGTTTTTAGTGATTCTAGAGTTGTTAATGTTAAGGATATTAAGAATTCGTCTGTATCAAGTCTGAAGAATATTAACTGTATTGCTGAGTATAAAAATTTGATATATCTAGGAACTCCATTTGGTATTGTGGTTTATGATATCGAGAATGAGGAATTTGGAGATACCTTCTTTTTTGGGGATAACGGTTCTTATATCCATGTAAATGATATTACATTTAGCGGACAAGATATTTTCGTAGCAACAGAAGAAGGCGTTTATAAAGCTGATGCTGAGAATCCATTCTTAGTTGATTATAAGCAGTGGGAAAAGCAAAAATCAATCCCGACGAATAGCTATAATTCAATAGTTGGAATAGGAGGTAAAATTATTGCAAATAATTCAGAAAGTGAGTCTGTACAGTATGTACTCGACGATTCTACTTGGGATAAAGCAGCGAATCAGTATGCTAGAGTTACAAAAATGAAATCGGATGGAGAGTTTGTCTCATATTCGGCAGCGTGGAGTGTTCATACTTTTGATAAGGATTTAAATAAGATAGAAACAGTAAGTGCTAATACTGAAATTGATTTCAGGGCAAATTCTAGTATTTGGCTCAACGGCCATACATGGATTGCTACGAGTAGTTATGGCTTGGTTGATAAAAGGGATAGAGTATTATATAGCACTATTCCTGATGGCCCATCAAGTAATAGTTCTTTTAGATTAAAGTCTGGAGCAAAAAAGCTATATCTGCTATATGGTGGATATTTGTCTGACTACAAACCTCTCGGAAATAAGTCATCTTATGATACCTTCGAAGATGGAGATTGGAGCTTTATTGACTATTCTGATATTTTAGATTCTAAAGATCTCGTAAATGTTGCAATCGACCCTCAAGATGATAAGCATATTTTTGTTAGCTCATGGAACGATGGACTGATAGAAATGTACGAAAATGAGCTTGTTGAGCAGTGGAACGAGAACAATAGTGCGATACAGAACCAAGGCGAGATACACGATAGCTATAAAAGTTTTAGAATTGCAGGAAGTGCATATGATGCTGACGGAAACTTGTGGATAGCAAATGCTTGGTATGTTGATGAACCATTTGTTATGAAGTCTGCAAATGGCGATTGGTATTCTTTTTCTGTTGATCGCTATATTGGTGGAGAAGATGCCGGTATGAGTGGGATTTGTATCGATGATAATGGTAATAAATGGATAGGGACTAGAGACGAAGGTATTTGGGTATATAATGAAGGGGAATCTTTAGAATCCTCGGGAGATGATAAGGTTTCAAAATTTTACACAAACCAAAACCGAGGAAATCTTCCTTCAGAAAGAGTGAATACTGTAGCTATAGATAAAAATAATATTGCATGGATTGGCACTCAGGCTGGTCTTGTAGTATTTAGCGATATAGATGATTTGCACGA
>JAGLEB010000122.1 GCA_023145275.1 Flavobacteriales bacterium
GGAGCTTATTATACTTCGTCAGATGGACAAAAAACTATTCATCATTTCACAATCGAAAATTCGCCTTTACTATCTAACAATGTTCTTGATATAGATGTTGATACGCAAAATGGAAGGGTTTATATGCTTACCTCAAAAGGCTTAGTATCTTTTCAAGGAAATGCTACAGAAGGGGGAAGTAAATTCTCTAAAGTGTTCTCCTACCCTAATCCTGTTAGACCTGGATATAGCGGCGATATATATATAAAAGGACTTACCGATAGAACGAATGTGAAAATTACTGATATTAACGGTAACTTAATCTTCGAAACTACTTCTGAAGGTGGACAAGCTGTTTGGAACGGAAATAGTTTTAGTGGCTATAAAGCTGCATCAGGTGTATATCTAGTTTTTGCTCTCAGTAAGGACGGAAGCGAAACTGCCATAACTAAAATTCTTATCGTGAATTAGTATGCAGGAAACTTTTGATGGAATAGTTATTAGAAGTAGAAACTACTCTGATAATAGTATTATTTTAAAGTGCTACACTAAGCAAAGTGGAGTTGTTTCTTTTATTGCTCGTGGAGTGAAGAAAAGAAAGAAGAGTCATGTTATGGCCCTTTTTCAAGCTCTTTCTATCGTAGAAATTTCGTCGTATTCGAAAAATAAACTGAGCGAATTAAAAAACTTACGCGATATAAAAGCAAATACCTTTTATAAGAATTTACAATTTGATCCTATAAAATCTGGACTATCAATCTTCTTGGCAGAAATGTTAGATTTGAGTTTGCATGAAGAAGAGGAAAATGAGCATTTATACAGTTTCCTTGAATCGTCGTTTCATTATCTCGACGAAATAGATGATTTTGCCAATTTCCATATTGCATTTTTAATAGAGCTTAGCAAACACCTTGGTTTTTATCCACATATAAGCGATTATACCTGCGATTATTTCGATTTAGAACATGGAATTTTCTATAGAGATGATAAGAAAATGCCATATATGTTAAATGGAATTGTAATAGATAACTTAAAATTATTTTTAGGCACGAAATTTGTTGATTCAGGCAGTATTGTTCTGAATAAGGAGCAACGAAGAAAATTGTTGAAACTAATTATTAGTTATTATTCTTTACATATCTCTGGATTCAGAGAACCAAAATCTTTAGAAGTATTGCACTCATTATATAACTAACACGAAAAAATGCCCAAGTTTTATAGAAATATATTCATTTTTTTAATGCTTCTTTCTACAAGTTCGTATTCCCAGATTATAACAATACTCGATAATGATACCAAACAAGCTATAGATAATGTTTTTGTTTACGACGATGGCCAAACGAGAGTTAGACTAAGTGATGTAAATGGAAAGGTTAATATAGATGTATTTGGCGATGATGAGGAATTGATAATTGAACATATTTCGTATCAATTTGTGTTTTTTAAAAAACACGCATTATTGAAAAAAGGGAATGTTGTTTACTTAACTAGAACAAATGATTTATTGCCAGAAGTAGTTATTTCTGTAACAAATACCAAAACAGACCTAAATAGAGTAGCAGAAAAAATCTCTGTGATATCTTCTAATGACATTAAGATAATAAATCCACAGTCTACACCTGATTTATTAGCACGTACTCCGGGAATTACTGTTCAAAAAAGTCAGATGGGTGGGGGTAGCCCTGTAATCCGAGGGTTCGAAGCCAATAGAGTTTTATTAGTACTCGATGGAGTAAGGATGAATAATGCAATATATCGTTCTGGACACTTGCAAAATGCTTTAACTGTTGATCATGGAAGTATAGAGCGAACTGAAGTTATATATGGTCCGTCGTCAGTGAAGT
The DNA here is from genome assembly GCA_023145275.1 of Flavobacteriales bacterium. Taxonomy (GTDB): domain Bacteria; phylum Bacteroidota; class Bacteroidia; order Flavobacteriales; family JADGDT01; genus JADGDT01. The sequence goes on from JAGLEB010000122.1 coordinate 1,824, forward strand.
ACGGATCTGATGGATTGGGAGGAATAATTAATTTTTATACTAAAAGGCCAAGCTTAGGAAACGAATCATGGGAAGTAAATGTGAATTCAACTTTTTCTACCGCTAATACTGGCCTTCTACTACATGGTGATGCTATGTATAACAATAGCAAATTTGGTAGCTTTACGTCTATTTCATATGGTAGTTTTAACGACCTGAAAATGGGTAAAGTGCGTCCGCATGGTTTTTCCGATTGGGGAAAGGTTTATCAATATTCAAATAACACTAAGCACTACTACTCTGATAGTCCTGTTGAAAATAGCAATCCTGACCTTCAAAAAAATACAGCATATAATCAGCTCGATGTGTTGCAGAAAATTCTTTTTAAGCTTGGTGAAAAGAATGAGCTTGAGTTTAATTTTCAATATTCTACAAGCTCTGATATTCCTAGATTCGATGCTCTTACCGATCCTAAAGCTGATGGACTAAAATGGGCCGAATGGTATTATGGACCGCAAGAGCGCTTGTTTATTTCCACAAAATTAAATTCATCAATAGGTGAAAAGTGGATGGAGGAAAGTGCTTTTACGTTTGCCTATCAGAATATAAAAGAATCGAGAATGCAAAGGAAGTTTGGAAGTTTAGATAAAACTTTCAGAAATGAAAGTGTAGATGTATTCTCTTTGAATGTCGATTTCTCAGCTAAGATCAATTATTTTGATATTTCCTATGGTACTGAGCTGACTTTTAATAAAGTAAAATCGAACTCTCTAGGTAGATCGCTTGTAGTATCAGGGAATGAGGTTATTGGCCTTGAAGGCGACTTTCCTGTGCAGACAAGATACCCCGATGGAGGAAGCGACTACAGTAGTTTTGCCGTATATTCTGATATGCGTAGAGTTATTGATGAAAAATCAACATTTAATTTCGGACTTAGGTGGACAAGTACCTTGATGAATGCTATGTGGATTGACGATGCGTATATGTTATTACCCGAAAGCGAAATTTCATTATTTAACAATGCACTAACTGGGAGTCTTGGGTTCACTCATAAGCCTACTGATAACTGGATTCTGAAATCACATATTTCAACGGGTTTTAGATCGCCAAATATTGATGATATCGGTAAAGTTAGAGAGAAAAACGATCTACTAACGGTTCCAAATACAGCACTCGAACCTGAATATGTAATAAATGCTGAAATTAATGTCAGTAGATTTTTGTTCAATAAAAATTTAATGCTATCGGCAGATTTTTATTACACAAGGGTTTTCGATTATATAATGAGATCACCCTACCAGCTTACTATTGGCGTAGATTCAATGATGTATGATGGTGTAAATGTGAAAACTATCGCAAATGTTAATTCAGGTCAAGCGTATATATATGGGTCTAATTTAGGGCTTATTGCCAAATTGAGTTCTAAATTCACATTGGAGAGTTTTCTAACCTACACCAAAGGCCGAACAATAGACGAAGACCTGCCTATGCCTTCTATAGCACCACTTTTCGGGTCTACAACGTTAAAGTTGAACCTTAAAAAATGGATGATTGAGCTAAATTCAAATTATAATGTCCGGAAAAAGGCAGAGGATTTTGATGTTTATGGAGGTGTAGATAATCTCGATAAAGCAGCCTCACTGAGTTATGGTACACCATCATGGTATACCATAAATGCAAATTTCATGTATAAAATATCAAACAATTTCAATGTTCAGTTTGCAATAGAAAACATTTTAGATCATCACTACATGAGATTTGCATCTGGGATCTCTGACCCCGGTAGAAACTTTGTTTTTACCGTTAGAGGAACAATATGAAAAAATTATTTTCCACTAAACACAGCCTTCCTTTTTTCGAGAAAGGCTGTAGTGCCTTCTTTAAAATCATCTGTCCCAAAGCATTTCCCGAACTCGTCAATCTCCACTTCAAAGCCATCTACGTTATACTTTGAAGCAGCATTTATAGATTTAATTGCACTAGATATGGCAATTGGCGAATTTCGCATAATTTTATTGGCAATTTTCTCACAGAATGGCATAAGTTCTTCCTGAGAAACAACATGGTTTACAAGTCCGTATTCTTTAGCCTCTACAGCAGTGAGCATTCCCGCGGTAAGTACCATTTCCATTGCCTTTCCTTTACCTATAAGCTGGGTTAGCCTTTGTGTACCTCCGTAACCTGGAATAACACCTAGAGAGGTTTCTGGCAAGCCCATTTTAGCATTGTCTGAAGCTACTCTAAAATGTGCAGCCATAGCTAATTCTAATCCACCACCTAAAGCAAATCCGTTGATAGC
>JAGLEB010000123.1 GCA_023145275.1 Flavobacteriales bacterium
TAGGTGCGAAACTTTAGTATTTAATTAAAAATAGACATCTATATTGGCTGTATCAAAAGTTTTTGATACAGCCATTTTATTTATTTTAAATAATAAACACGACAGCTAGAAAACACCAAACACTATATTGAAGTTTTTTTTTCGACATTATTAAACATATGTCACTATCTAAAAGACAATGACATATTTGCTAAATTGTAAAAGCACATAATATTCAGTACATTTGGACTAGATTGTTCATCTTACAAACACATATTTATATGGGAAAACCTACTTCTAGAGTAAAACACATAGCTTTTTATATTGCATTTTTTATTTTTTCTACTAATAGCTTCTCTCAATCAATTTTCACAGTTTCGGGATATGCCTCTTTAGGATATAATAGAACTGACATTAATGTTTGGGATTATAAAATTGATGGTGGAAGTACTGCTATCGGCTACACTATTGCAGCTGATTACCAATACTACTTACATGACAAATACTACTTAAGAACGGGCTTAATCTTCAGTCAGGTGTTTGCAAATGTAGTTATTAATGATATTGATATTAGTGCTACATCTTATAAAGTTGGGATTCCTTTAAAGCTAGGAATAAAATTTAAAGAAAAATGGGAAACAGACTTAGGTGTATTGGCTGGAAATTACAAAAACATTAATGAATTCGAATCTAATTCATCTCACAATCTTAGAATCGATATGACTTTAGGTGTATACTATTGGCTAAATTCAAAGTGGAGGCTAGAATTTATCGTTTCACATATGGTAAGCGAAGAAATTGATGCATACTCAGCGTCAAGTTATAAGAATCACATTTTAATCGGAGCTAGCTATAAAATACTCTAGAATTTATGAAAAAGATATTATACTTATATTCATTGATATTATTATTTACCTCCTGCACATTTATCGATGTAGACGATGAGCAATTGGATAATATCAACTTAGAAAAGACCACGCCCACAAATATTAACTCGAAATTGGCAACAATCAACTTTGTAGTCGATCAGGATGAGTTTGATCACATGTATGAGAATTACAGTGAAGATATTGAGATCATAGGCGAATTTCAAATGTGGAGACGTGAAAAGGGAGAAAAAAGAAAACTAGTTGCTAGTGGCCTAGAGGTAGAATTAGATGTGAAAGGCGTTTCGTCGGCTGTATTTCCACTAAAGTCTCTAGGTATAAAATTCGACCACACAGTCGACAATGTTGAAACAAAGGTATTCTCGCCAGTTTCTAAAATCATGGAAGGTCACGATCTTTCGGAGATAAAATCGATGAGGGTACGTAATTCGGGAGCCGATTTCGAAGCCAGCATGATTAAAGATATCTCATATACACAATTGGCCATAAATGCTAATTTAGATGTAGAGTTGATGTATTTTGAGCCTGCACACGTATTTGTAAATGAAGCTTACTATGGCTTGATGAATTTGCGAACGGAGAAGAGCCAAAACGGACTTTCAAGATTATTAGGCCTAAAGAAAAAAGACATTTTTCAAATAAAGGTAGATGCTGGCTCACCAGGTTGGGGATTAGAATTTAAGGGCGATGAGGATGACGACAGCTACATGAGGCTTCAAGAGTTTGTAGATGCCGTTCAAGATCATAATCTTGATTATATTGAAGACAACATTGACATAGAATCGTACATAGATTATACTATTTTTGAGGACTATGTTGGAAATGACGATTGGCCTCACAACAATGTAATGTTATATTTTGCAGAAGATGGCCCATTCAGGTTTGTTCTATTTGACCTTGATATGGCTGGCACTTGGGATAAGTATTTTGTAGACGATAAGTTAGATGACGACGAATTTATGTTCAAACTTCATAAAATACTGATAAGCAATCCCGAAACTTTAGATAAATTAAAAGCAAAACAAAAAAGTTTTGATGAAACAGATTTAGACTATCACTTTTTTAAGGATGTTGTGGATAGTAACGCTATTATAATAGAAAGCGACATTAGATATAACATTAAGAAATACTCAACACCTGATAACATTATTGTATGGTACAACAGAGTGCAAGAGTTATTAGATAAATACAAAGTAAGGATCGAGTCTTACAGAAAGCACTATGATCTAAATAAATAAAATGGGATCTAGTAAGCATCGTATCTTTTGACGCTGTGATGTTTACTAGATTTTTTATGTTCAGGTATTCTTATTTTCCTCTAAATTATAATCTACTCCAGCTTTGTATTTCCATCTTTTATGCGACCATAACCACTGAGCGGGGTCATTCTTTATAGTTTTTTCAAGACGTTTAAACAACTCGTGAGTAATTTCATACTTGTCAGTTTCATTTGGCGTTTCTGTTACCAGGACAACTTTAGCCTTATAAAATCCACGCTTAATTCTAGTAACATCAAAAGAAAAAACAATAGCATTTTTCATTTTAGCGATGTCTTCTGTACCAAGGTGAACAGGTGTAGTTTGATTTAGAAATTGTAGATCATGTTTAACTCTAATCTTATGGGGGCTTTGGTCAAATAAAAAACCATAAACACATCCGTGATTTGGCTGCTTTTTAATTTCGTTAAATGTTTCTTTCTTCGAAAGTAATCTAATACCAAATTGTTCTCTACTACTAACAATTCTATCATTCAAATATTTATTCTCGATAGGAGCATAAACAACATTATACTCGTTAAACCCAGGTAAGTAAAGCGGAAATCCAGAAACGTATTCCCAATTTCCATAATGCCCCGATGCAATCATTACACTTCGCCCTTCCTTTACATATTTAGTAACTGCTTCTGGGTTTTCGTAAATAAGCCTTTTTGCGATTTCTTCTTTAGAAATAGTAAACATCTTGAGAGTTTCTACTATCTGGTCAGAGAAATTTTTATTGAATTGAATTCTTATCTTTTCTAATTCGGCTTCAGTTTTCTCTGGAAAAGAATTTCTTAGATTATTTATAATAACATTTTTTCGGTACGAGACTACGTGGTTTAGCATAAATGCAACAAAATTAGATACTCCATAGAGCATAAAAAACGGCATCTTCGAAAAAAAGTAAATTATTGCGTAAACTATCCTACTTCCCATTTAATCAAATATATGTGAGCTATAAATTTAAATATTATAATCTACACCACGCTTATATTTCCATCTTTTATGAGACCAAAGCCATTGAGCAGGATTATCCTTTATCACTCCTTCTAGATGAGAGAATAGCTTATGTGTTATCTCGTATTTTTGCAGCTCCTGAGGTTTATCAGTAATAATCTCGGACTCTACTCTGTAAAAGCCACGCTTCACTCTATAAACTCTAACAGCAATAACAACTGCATTTTTTTTCTTTGCAACTTGCTCCGTCCCCAAATGAACCGGAGTAGTTTGGTTTAGAAACTCAAGATCATACTTTACCAGTGATTTATGAGGACTCTGATCGAAAATAAAACCATAAAACTGCCCGTGATTGGGTTGTTTTAATATCTCTCTGAATGTATTCCTCATAGATATCATATGGCAGCCATATCTTTCTCTGCTATCTAATATTTTTTTATCAATATACTCATTTTCTACAGGAGCATAAATAATATTATATTGATTGAAGCCCGGTAAAGCGAATGGAAAACTAGAGGGGTACTCCCAATTTCCATAGTGCCCAGAAGCGATTACTACACTTCTTTCCTCTTTTATCCATTTCAGAATAAGCTCGGGGTTGTCATACACAAGACGCTCACTTAAATCTTCCTTAGATATTGTAAATAGTTTTAAGGTCTCTACCATCTGATCAGAAAAACTTTTATAAAACTCCGATCTAATTATATTTAATTCTTTCTCTGTTTTTTCAGGAAAAGACTTTGATAGATTCTCCATTATAACATCCTTTCTATAGGATATAATATACTCTAAAACAAATGCTAAAAAGCTAGAAAAGCCATACAGAATAAAGAATGGCATTCTAGAAATGATAATTATTATAGCATATGTTATTTTACTTCCCATAGTTTTAATATTTTTCAAAAATACGCCAAACTTTCATTTGATAATAATCACAAAATAGAACGAACTAGCATCTCTAAATAAACTATACTAAGCTTATATCAGAACTGTGGATCCACCCAATTTTACCATCTACAAGTTTTATTCTCATCCAATCGTCAACTTGATCTACAACAAGTACCTCCGTACCTTCGTGAAGTATAAAGCTATCTCCACTAGATTCATTTGGTGCCACTTTTACATAGCTATTTTCAGACATAATAACCGCATCCTTATTCTTACTCTGCCAAGTTTGTTGCTGTTGAGCGATAACAATCGCAATAAACATTATTACAACACTAGTGATACTAACAACAAAGCTCAACCTTTTTAGAGCCGAAGTTGAACTAAAAAAGTAAATCAAAAAGGTAGTAGAGCCAATGAAAGCCAAAACTACCGAAGTAATAGACCAACTGTGTATCGACATAATATTAGCTAACCAACTCCAAAATTTTGCAAAAAACGATTTCGGAACCTTCTCAAATTTATCGACGGTCTTCTGATGTACCATTTTCAAGTTGAATATTGCATCATCCATATTAGGATTCAACTTTATCGCTCGTTTGTAGAATAGTACTGCAGGGGCAAGTTCGTCAATCTTATAATAGCAATTTGCAATATTGTAATACAAATCGGCAGACTGATAACCTGTATTAACAATTTCCTGATACTTATCGACTGCTTCCTTATAGTTTTGAGCTTTGTAAAGCGAATTTGCCTCAACAAATATATCTTCTGGTGCCTGCGCAAAAGCATTGAACGCCACGAATGTTAATAATATTAATATAGTATTTTTCATATTCAAATAGTTATGAGACATAAACCTCAGTAATAAACACTCTCAAATGTCTATAAGAAAACACCAATCTCTTCGCTAAACTTAATTTGTTATCAGTCATTTACTAAAGTAAACTCCTCATTAGCAAATCATCGTTTATCTCGAGCTTGAAGTTTTATTATACGCCACCGTAAAAAATATATAGTTTTTTAAGAGGCACACTCTAGAGTTTTTCCAATCTAGAAATAAGCTCTGATGCCTTTTTTAAAATATCTTGCTTATTACTTCCAATTATACTAGGGGCATATCTAGCCATCTCGCAATCGCCAAGTAAATCCATAAGTTCTTTGATTGTACCCTCAGATGCACCCTTATTTATAAGATTTTCGTTTATCTTCTCCTTACTAAGTTCGGATTGTTCTAGTGCCAAACTATAAGATAAATACTTATACATAGCAAGAATCACAGCTTCGTAAAATTTAGCATCGTCATCAGATTTCAAAGCTTCAGTCGCCCCCGATAGCATTTTTTTAGCAATTTTACCTGCCTTTTTCTTTCTATTACTACTAACATCAGCATTAGATTTCTTATTCTGATGATAAATAAACACAATCATTGGAATTGCCAAAAAAGGTATTAATAGCAATATATAGTACAAGAATGAGCCAAAGAAATTAACTACAGAAGCTTCACTAAAACTTGTTTTAGAATGAATATACCTAATATCCTTTCCCAAGAGTTGAACATCAGACTTGCTTACGGACCTTCCATCAGTTGAAGAACTTGATCCTAAAGGCCTAGCTCCTTTAGTAACATTAATGGCTATATCATCTCCACTCAATATTACATATTTTTTACTAGATGGATCAAAATAAGAAAATTCTAAAGTTGGAATTTTATATACCCCTTTATATCTCGGGATAATAATATACTCATCGCTAACGGTACCACCCAGGCCACTTGACGACATATTAATCTTTTCGCTATGCTTAGGATCATAGGCTTCTAACTCTTCCGGCACTTCAATTTTTTGAATACTGAATAATTTTAAATTACCATTCCCCCTAACTATGGCTTTTAAAGTAATAGATTCATTAGCCTCTACAGTAGTTTTGCTAGCCTTCACCTCGAATTTGTATTTTCCAACAGCCCCAGTAAAGCTTTCTGGTTTACCATTCTTTGGCAAAGACCGAACATCTACAATTCTTTTACCGGTAGACACAGTATAACTATACTGTCGAGTAAGAGGGTTCCCAAAGAAATCGAGTCTTCCAGTTGATATTTCAACAGGTACATCTAGCGTAAATGGATCCAAGACTAATTTGCCCGATTTTTGAGGTATTAAAACAGTTTTCTTAAGCAGAATACGTTGATACAATTCGTCGTTTAGATACTTTTTCTCGACATTGTATCTTTTAGGTTTTTCAAAATCTTGACTCCAAAAACCGTTAAACGTAGGTGACTCCAATACTTGTGGAGCATTAATATTCATTTTGAAATACAAATAATACGTTACTATCATCTGTTGGTTTACATAAGGTTTACTTGCACTTAGCTCCATCTTTAAATGAATACTTTTCGATGCTAAAACCTCAGGATCATTAGAATTCTTAGGTAAATCCTTTTTGTCAACTACTTTAATCGTAATAGGTTTTGTTCTATAAACGATGCTGTTGACCTTTATTCTAGCTTCGCCAATGTTGAAGGAACCCACTCCTTTAGGCATAAGATAATATGTATAGGTCTTATTATAGCTTGACTTACCATTAACCCAACTTTGATTTACCGATGTGCTAGGGCCTCCCAAAAAAGCAAAATCAGAAAAATCAGGAGGGATAATTTCTCCCTCATTTTTATTAATACTGAAATCTATTCTAAATTTCTCAAATTTACCAACAGTCTTCTTTGTTACAACTGCATGAAATTCTACATCCTGTGCAAAACTATTTGCAACAGTTATGAATAGTGTTAATATTAGCAACTTTAGTCGCATCATCTCTTTATATCTTTAATAATCCGTTGATAACTTATACCAGCGCAAATTTAATCCACAAAATTATTTACTTTTCTAAATATTCCTACTGGAATCATATTTCTAATTTAACAATTTCGTAAAAAACAGGTAAAGGTAGTTCTCTCTTTACAATTATACCTACTGCTCCTAAAAATGCACTGTAAAATCTTTGAACAAATAATCTACTCGTGGCTTATGTATAAATACTACCAGTCTTTCTCGCCTTTCACAGCTTTACCCTTAATCTTTTTTGCATTAACCTTTTTCTGAGTTTCATTTTCCTGATTTTTTAGTGCATTCAACAAACGCTGCATGTCTTCTTTAGAAATCTGTCCCTTTTGCGGCTCCTGCTTCCCCTTATCTCCTTTATTTTGATCCTTATTCTGGTCGTTCTTGTCTTTATCCTGTTTATCAGGATCGTCTTTCTTGTCTTGATCTTTATCCTGATCGTCCTTGTCGTCCTGGTTATCTTTCTTATCCTCGTTTTTATCTTTATCCTGATCGTCCTTATTATCTTGCTTATCCTGTTTATCCTTATCTCCCTTTTCTCCGTTTTTATCCTGATTGTCTTTATTCTTATCTTTATTTTGATCTTGATTATCCTTGTTGTCCTTGTTGTCCTTGTTATCTTTGTTGTCCTTGTTGTCCTTATTCTCCTGATCTTGTTGATCTTTCAACATTTTTTGAGCAAGGGCTAAATTATATCTTGTTTCAGAATCTTTCGGATTATTTCTCAAGGCATTTTTATATGAAGCAATAGCCTCCTCAAGCTTTTTTCCATTCATCAGAGTATTCCCTTTGTTGTGAAAAGCATTAGCTTTAGTAGTTTTATCTTTCGATGATTTCGCTACTAGATCATACTCTGCAATGGCCTCTTCTCCTCTATTCTGCTGATAAATAGAATTCCCAAGGTTAAAATGTCCCGTAATCGAATTAGGATTCTCACTAATGGCTTTTCTAAAATCAACTTCAGACTCAATAAAATCCTGCTTTTCGTATTTATCATTTCCTTCCCTCAAATGAGGGCGCTCTTGAGCATTTATGCTAAAGGCCATGAATGATAAAATTGCTATATAAATAATTCTATTCATCTCTATCATTAATTTCGTCAAACAAATCTAACTTATTCAACCACTTAGTTTTTCTTTCTAAGAAAAAAACGTCGAGTATCAAAAATAAAATGGCAAAGCCCAAGAACCATTGAAACTGATCTTCGTAATCAGAAAACATAGTTGTTTCGAACTCTTTCTTATCCATTTTGGAAAGAATTTTTGTAAACTCACCTACAATCTGTCTAGTATCCTGACTATCCATATAGTTTCCACCAGTAGCTTGCGAAACTTCCATCAGTACACGTTTATCCAACTTAGTTACTACAACATTCCCCTCTCTATCTTTCTTGTATCCTGTTACCTGACCCCTAGTTTTTAAAGGAATTGGGCCTCCAGACTCAGTCCCTACACCAATACTAAATATTCTTATACCTCTACCTTTCGCAATTTCAGCAGCAGCAAGAGCATCTTTCTCGTGATCTTCACCATCTGAGATAATAACCAATATTCTATTTTTTTGATCCTCATCATCGAAATACTGATTTGTCATTTCTATAGCCGAAGCAATAGCAGTTCCTTGCGAGGGTATCATATCAGTATCTGCATTCTGAAGCATCATTTTTGCCGCAGCATAATCAGTAGTTATAGGCAGTAGTGGATATGCCTTACCAGCATAAGCAATAATGCCAATTCTGTCGCCACCTAATTTCTCAATAACCTTAGAAATTATCTGTTTAGATTTCAACAATCTACTAGGTGCTATATCTTCAGCAAGCATACTTTTAGAGACATCTAAGGCAAAAACTATATCTACACCCTGTCGCTTTACAGTTTTCAGTTTCGATCCAACTTTTGGATTAACTAAAGCAATAATCATCATCAGAAATGCTAAGGAAATCATTGCTAGTTTCAGATACTGCTTAAACAACGATCTATTTGGGGCAAGCCTAGCTAAAAGATCTTCCGAGGCAAATTCCTTTTGTTTCTTCTTTTTCCAAAACCTATTTATCATAAATATTGCTATCAAAACAACAATGATGATAAGATAATTGAAATATATATTTTCTTCTAATTCGTACATATTTATTAGAGATTAACCCTTTATATTATTCTACAAGAAGTTTCTGAAAATTGTATTCCTCAATAGAAATTCTAATAATAACAGTAAACCTGCAATTAGCACTAAAAACCTATACTCCTCACTGTAATTATAGAACCTCAACTCTTGCACTTCAGATTTTTGCATTTTATCTATTTCAGAATAAATATTTTTAAGCTTTGTGTTGCTAGTCGCCCTAAAATACTGACCATCAGTTTTTTCAGCTATTTTTTTCAAAAGATCCTCATCAATTTCTACTGGCAAGTTTCTATAAACAAACTTCCCTCTAGCATCATAGCCAATCGGTGTAGGAGCCATCCCTTTTGTTCCTATTCCAATTGTATAAACTTTAATATCATTTTCTGCTGCAAGCTCGGCTGCAGTAATAGGATCTACCATTCCAGTGTTATTAACTCCATCAGTAAGCAGAATAATAACTTTAGAAATTGCCTTAGAATCTTTTAGTCTATTTACAGCTGTCCCTAGTCCCATCCCTATAGCTGTACCATCATCTAAAAGGCCATACTTCATGTCTCTAATAGAATTAATTACTACTTTATGGTCGGATGTAATTGGACACATAGTAAAACTTTCGCCAGCATATGCCACCATCGCAAATCTATCGTTTGGCCTAGCTTTTACAAACTGTACAGCTACTTTCTTTAGAGCTTCAAGTCGAGATGGTTTTAAATCTTTAGAAAGCATCGACCCAGAAACATCAACTGCCATGGCGATATCAATACCTTCTTGTTTCTTTGTTTTGGATGAAACATCAACAGTTCTAGGTCTTGCTAGTGCTACAATTAAAGCAGCAATTCCAAGCAATCTCAAAGTGTATAATATAGGCCTAAGCTTGGGGAGAATTGATTGATTCTCCTTTAGAAACTCAGAAACTCCTGGCATACTCAAAGCAGGAGTATCCTTTTTCCTCTTCATAAAATACCATACTGCCAAAACTGGAATAATCAGCAAAAGGTATAAGTATCCGGGGTTTACAAATTCAAAATTACTCATCCTTACTAGTTTCTAGTTTCTCATCTATATCACTAGATATAAGCGAGTGAGATTCAACAATTATTTCTTCAGTAGTTTTTCTAAAATATGGATGCTTTCCTGCACTTGGAGTATATTTTGCAAACTTCACAAAATCTGACTCTTTCAACAATTCTTCAATCTTTTCTTTTGCTTCTTTACCAATTTCATTATCTCGTATAGAATCCATTATTTCTAAGGTAGTAGACTCCATTGCAGGAATATGAAACTCATCTTCAATATATCTCCTCAAAATATCCGTAAGCCTAACATAATATTCCTTTACATTTCCATCTTTTATAAGTCTTGCCTCGTCAAGCTTCTTAAGGTGCTGCATTGCTAAATCGTAAGGTGGTATTTGGGGAATAAAAACCTTTCTCTCTTTCGGTTTGTGCTTTTTCCAAAAATAATACGCGAGTAAAAGCATAGCCACAACTATTAAGAAAAGAAGTATATAAGGAAGTATTTCCCAAAAAGTATAACCTACATGAATATTTCCCTTGATGCCAAAAATTTTCTGCTTAGTAGTATCTACTGCAACAGTAGAAACGTTGAGCATTTTAGGTTTTGTGTACATAACCTTGTCGCCAATTCTAAATCTTACTGGGTTTAGAACATAAGAGCCAGAATCGAACTGGGTAAGTTTATAGTTTTGCGAGATAATCTGAAAATTATCTTTAAATAATGTATCAATACTACTTCTAGAAACCACTTCGAGCTTACCAATTGTATCTGGTAAAATTGGCCATACAATTATTGAATCCTTTGGAGCCTCAGCTTGCAAAAGAACATTAATTTGGTCGCCAATAACAAAACCAGTAGTATCCGGCTTAAACATAACCGCAGTTTCCTGAGCTTGAATTTGTAGCGATACAAATACTAAAGTTAATATGTATATTATATTTTTCATCTAATAATTGCTGAATTTCTTAGCTGTTTAAAGACATTAAACATGTTATACATTCTTGTTTTTTCAATCTCATAATATTTTCACTTTACCTATTAACTTTGTAAATATCAGTTATCTCTGTTTGAAGTAACCTAAGAGCTGTTTTACATAAGACTGATCTACTCTATTCTCAATTATTCCTGACCCACTTCGTTTAAACGAATTCTTAAAATAATCGACTCTATTTCTATAATACTTCGCGAAGTTCTTCCTTACCGAACCCGATGATGTATTCACATAAAATGACTCTCCACTTTCGGGATCTTTTACTCTAATCATTCCTAGATTTGGCATTGATTCTTCGCCTTTATCAAAAACTCTAATACCAGTAAAATCGTGTCTTTTACCTGCTATCTTTAATGTTTGTTGATAATCATCATCCATAAAGTCAGAAAGCATAAATACAATTGCCTTCTTTTTCTGAACATTTGCTAGGTATTTCAATGCTCCGGATATATCAGTTTTCAAGCTCTTTGGTTTGTACTCGATAAGTTCTCTAATAATTCTTAGAACATGAGTTTTTCCTTTCGATGGAGGAATAAAAAGCTCTATATCATCCGAAAAAAGTATCAATCCAATTTTATCATTATTCTGTGTTGCTGAAAAAGCAAGTGTTGCTGAAATTTCGGTGATTGTATCTTTCTTGAATTGCGAAACTGTACCAAACAACTCCGATCCACTAACATCAACCATCAAAATCATGGTTAGCTCTCGCTCCTCTTCGAAAACCTTAATATGTGGCTCATTCAACTTTGCTGTTACATTCCAATCTATATTCCTAATGTCATCGCCAAACTGATACTTGCGAACCTCCGAAAAAGTCATCCCACGACCTTTAAACGAAGAGTGATACTCTCCCGAAAATATATGATCGGACAAGCGTCTAGTTTTAATCTCTATCTTTCGTACTCTTTTTAATAATTCCTTAGTGTCCATTGACAGTGCTTAAAGTTATTAGAACCGAATGTTTAACAAATTGCTCTTAGCATACTTACATACAGTATTAAAACTATGCAAGCCGCTCACAACTATAAGTCAAGAATAATATTTCTATGGTACCTCAACTGCATTAAGAATCTTATTCACTAAGTCTTCAGATTTTATATTCTCTGCTTCTGCTTCGTAAGTAATCCCAATTCTGTGGCGAAGTACATCCATAGCAATTGCTCTTACATCCTCAGGAATCACGTACCCTCTTCTACGTATGAAGGCATAAACCTTCGCTGCTGTAGCAAGGTTAATACTAGCTCTTGGCGAAGCCCCAAAAGAGATTAATGGTTTTATATCGGCAAGTCTATAATCTTCCGGGTAACGAGTGGCAAAAACAATATCAAGAATATACTTCTCAATCTTCTCATCCATATAAACTTCTTGAACTGTTTTGCGAGCCCTTAAAATATCTTCAACAGAAACAACAGCGTTTACTTGCTTGAAGCCTCCACTCATATTCTGACGCATTATAATTCTCTCATCCTCAAGCTTAGGATAATCAATCACTGTTTTCAACATAAAACGGTCAACCTGTGCTTCTGGCAGTGGATAAGTTCCTTCCTGCTCAACAGGGTTTTGAGTAGCTAGAACTAAAAATGGCTCTTGTAGCTTGAATGTCTCATCACCAATAGTAACTTGGCGCTCTTGCATGGCTTCTAACAAAGCAGATTGCACTTTAGCTGGAGCACGGTTTATCTCATCTGCTAAAACAAAGTTTGCAAATATTGGACCTTTTTTTATAGAGAAATCATTCTCCTTCATATTGTAGATAAGAGTACCCACAACATCCGAAGGAAGCAAATCTGGTGTAAACTGAATTCTACTAAAGCTACCATCTATTGCCTTTGCCAAGGTATTTATCGCAAGTGTTTTTGCTAATCCTGGCACTCCCTCTAACAGTACGTGCCCAGAGCCTAAAAGACCAATCAACAATCGTTCTATCATATATTTTTGACCAACAATAACTTTATTGATCTCCATTGTTAATAAGTCAACGAAAGCACTCTCACGCTCTATCTTCTCATTCAAAGCTTTAATATCGACGGATGAATTTGATAACTCCATATTACTATTTATAGTTTATTATGTTTTTGTTACATTCTATTGTATTCATAATAGAACGTCTTTTCCTGTTTATTTTGCGAATGCGAAGTTATAAATAAGAATAGCTAATGTCAATTCTATTAAGAAAAGTTAACACTATAATTACCTAAATTGCTTTTACACTGATAAACAAAGGCATTAGAGCTAAAAAAATAGGTGTGATTCTTTAATTTATATGGTTCTCCATTATTTATGTGGATTTTCTAATTTAAAATATCCGTCATGTTGAACGGAGTACCATGAGTGGAAAGGGAAGTAGTCGAAACATCTATAGCAACAGTGATAACATCAGTGATAACATTGTGTGTCCTTTTTGGAGTAGACCTTTCGACTCTACTTATCGATAATCGTCAAAACTTGAGCTGTAGTTATTTATCTACTGCGCTGCTTTTGCCAACAAACAGGTGAGCGGAAATTGATTCACCTTTGATGATTAGGTCGATATCTTTGCTTTGTTTATGTTTGTGAATAATGCAGTATAAATACTTTTACAAGTAATATAAAGATAGTTTAATGCCAAAAACTAAAACATTCCCAATAATAATGCTAGTTCTGGCCACAGTAATTTGGGGATCGACCTTTGCTGTAGTTAAGGATGCTATGAACTCAATAAATGAATATTATTTGATATTTATCCGTTCGGCTATTGCTGCTTTTCCATTATTACTATATACTCTACTTAAGAATCCTAAAAGTCTACTTAACAAGAGCATTATTAAAAAAGGTTCCATTATTGGCATAGCCCTTGGACTGACTTATGGCTTTCAAAATCTAGGAATGTTATACACTAGCGCTGGAAACTCGGCTTTTATTATGGCTTCTAACGTAATTTTTGTACCTATATTTCTTGTTATTTTTTACAAGAACAGGTTTAATGGAAAGAGTATAATTTCTATTTTAATAGTTGTTTTGGGTATTGGGCTATTGACATACAAGGATGGTACAACGCTAAACCCTGGGGATATATTAACTTTAATAGCTGCTGCAATTACAGCCCTTCACATTATCTGGACGGGCAGATTTGTTAAAAATAGCGATCTTCTTGCGTTAGTTACTTATCAGTTTATTTTTTCAGCATTATTAGCTTTTATTGCTAGCCTTATTTCCTCACCAGAAAGCTTTACACAAAGCTATAGCAATGAAAGTTGGATAGCCATGATATATCTAGGCATACTCGGATCGCTTTTCTGCTACTTCATAACTGTTTGGGCTCAAAAATTTGTTGACTATGTAACAGTAACTCTTATTTTTTCTCTAGAGCCAATATTTGCAGCAGTATTCAGCTACTATTTCATAGGCGAAATACTAGGAACTCAACAACTAATTGGTGCCTCATTAATATTATTTGGAATAATGTTCTTTGAAATTCCTTTTAAAAGATTGTTTAGAAAAACTGCAAATTAACCTACAAATCAGTTGCCGAGAAGGTATCTCCTTGCGAAATATCTCCAGTTTTATAACCTTTCATAAACCACTTCATACGCTGCTCTGAAGTACCATGTGTAAACGAGTCTGGTTGAGCATAACCTCTTGCTTGTTTCTGTAATCTATCGTCACCAATAGCATTTGCAGCGTTCATGGCCTCTTGAATATCTCCTTCTTCTAAAATATTATTCATTGACTGATCTTTATTTGCCCAAACTCCAGCTAGAAAATCTGCCTGAAGCTCAAGTTTTACAGATAACTGATTATACTCAGCCTCAGAAACCTTTCCTTTCGCAGCATGCACCTTGTCACTTATCCCAAGAAGATTCTGAACGTGATGCCCAACTTCATGAGCTATAACATATGCCATAGCAAAATCTCCACCTCCTCCAAACTTGTTCACTAACTCATTGTAAAAGCTCAGGTCAACATATACCTTTTGATCGGCAGGACAATAGAATGGGCCCGTTGATGCACTAGCATATCCGCATGCCGAACTAGTACTCCCACTGAACATAACCATAATGGGCTTCTTGTAAGTAGAATTAAGTTGTTCTCTGAAAACTTTTTCCCATACATCTTCAGTATCTTTCAGTACCACTTGAATAAACTGAGCCATCTCATCATCTGACCTTCCTGTTGTCTTTACTCCAGTAGTTTCATTCGGGGAACTTATTGCAGTATCTCCTCCTGAACCTAAAAAATTTAGAGGATTAATCCCTGTTACAAATACAAGAATCAAGCCTCCAGCAACCATAAATAACTTGATTTTCCAACTAGCTCTACTAAAAAGCATCAACAACAAGCCACCAGCTCCTCTACCACCACTACTGCTGCTACTGCTATCCCCACGTCTATCATCTATATTACCACTTCCTTCTCTACCTTTCCATTTCATAACACTACTCCATTAACGTTAACTTACTAATTCTAATTAGATTACAAAGTTCTCTAAATTACGAAAAAACAAAACAATAATATGCTTTGATATATAATTATCGATAGATTAATTGAAATGGAGAATAAAAGTGAAGTACATTTTTCTAAACAAAAATTGCTACTCTATAGCGAAGAGAAGGAAAAATATTGGTGCTTTAAGTGAAGTATTAACTATGAAAAATTAATTCGTCATGCTAGAAGATTTTGATACAGACTGAATTATATACTGGGAATAAAAAAAACCGAGGCCTTCGCTGTTAACGCTGACCTCGGCTATATAGATTACTAATCTTCAACTTCTATACCTACATCTTCAACAGATATAATAGAAGGAGCATATTTCTTTATAGTACTTTCTACGCCCATTTTTAAAGTGATTGCGTTGATACTACAACCAGCACAAGTACCCTCGAGACGGACTTTAACATGTTCGTCATTCTCTATAGATACTAAAGATACATCTCCACCATCTCTTTGTAGAAATGGACGTATCTCTTGAAGTGCTTTTAATATATTCGCTTTAATTTCGTTACTATCCATACTGAAACTAATTAGCAGTACATCCAGCAGTTTCACTCATTTCAACTTTCTTAGTTGGAGGCAAACTTTCGTTACGTGCTATTGTTTCGGTAACCACATTTTGTGCCATCTTATAGAAAGCTTCAGCTACAGGAGTGCCCTCTTGTAAGGATGCAGGACGTCCAACATCACCAGCTTCACGAATACTCTGTACTAAAGGAATCTCAGCTAACAATGGAATACCCATATCCTTAGCTAAATTTTTTGTGCCATCTTTTCCGAAGATATAATATTTATTATCAGGTAATTCTTCTGGTGTGAAATATGCCATGTTCTCAACAAAACCAAGTACCGGAACATTTATTGCGTCCATCTTGAAAAGACTTACTCCTTTTCTAGCATCTGCCAAAGCAACAGCTTGAGGTGTTGATACTACAACCGCACCAGTTACGGGAACTGACTGTACTAGAGTCAAATGAATATCTCCCGTTCCAGGAGGTAAATCAAGTAGTAGGAAGTCTAATTCGCCCCATTCAGCATCAAAGATAATCTGTTTTAGAGCTTTTGTAGCCATAGAGCCCCTCCAAGCCACAGCCTGATCAGGGTCAGTGAAAAATCCAATAGAAAGCATTTTAACTCCATAATTCTCAACAGGAATCATCACTTGTTTTCCATTTACATTCTTGCCTAATGGTTTTTCTTTTTCAACATCAAACATTATTGGCATTGATGGCCCGTATATATCAGCATCAACCAAACCTACTTTGAATCCCATCTTAGCTAACTGCACAGCAAGGTTTGCAGTAACAGTTGATTTTCCTACTCCACCTTTTCCAGATGCAACAGCAACAATGTTCTGAATATTTGGTAAAATTTTCTCTTCAACAGGAGCGATAGTTGGCTTTGCAATTTCAACCTTCATAGTCACTTTCACACTAGCCTCAGGAAATTTTTCAGTTAAAGCTTTCTTAATACCGTCTTCTACCGTCTTTTTTACATGTAAAACTGGAGTGCTTACCATCGCAACTATCGTGATAGAATCATCGGAAATAATTACATCTTGCACTGCTCCGCCTTCTACTATATTATTGCCAGTATTAGGTAAACCCACTACTTTCAGCGCTTCTAAAACCTCAACTCTTTGAATGCTCATGTTATATTAAATTATATTTTTAATAATCGTTCTAATTTTTATTAAGAATAAATCTTAATAAAAGGAGTGCAAATATAATATATTTCTATAAAGCATGACAATAATTAAATCTGTATATTTAAATTCTTCTACAAACAATAAATTTATGCATTCAAACCACAGAAAATTATACAGATACATATTAATATCTTTTCTAGGACTGATACTTTTCAGCAGTTTCAAAAAAGATTATTTTGAGGTATCTAAGCAATTAGACATTTTTGCAACTCTATTTAAAGAACTCAATATTTACTATATTGATGACACTGAACCTGACAAGCTAATGAACAAAGCAATAAGGTCTATGTTAGAAACTTTAGATCCATACACTACATATTTATCGGAAGAGGAGGCCGAAAATTTTAAAACTCACACTACAGGAGAATACGCCGGCATAGGTGCAGCAATAAAAAAACATGAAGATGATATTATAGTTTTTCAAATTTACGAAGGATTTGCGGCAGATAAAGCTGGAATAAAAGCGGGAGATATCTTACTTGAAATTGATGGAAACATTATGGAAGGGAAAAGTACTAGAGAAGTAAGCTCAATTCTAAAAGGCAGCCTCGGTACTACAACATCAGTGAAAATTATACGACCGAATGTTGAAGGTACATTAAACTTAAATATTAAAAGAGAAAAAATTACAGTTAAATCAGTTCCCTATTTTGGTATGGTGAATAGTGAAACTGGATACATAGTTCTCAATTCATTCTCGAGAAAAGCTACATTAGATGTTTCTAATGCTTTTGGAGAACTAAAGAAACTAGGAATGAAATCTCTAATTCTAGACTTTAGGGATAATCCAGGTGGACTATTATCTCAGGCAGTGGAAGTTTCAAATATATTTTTAGCAAAAAAAACTCTTATTGTTGAAACTCGTGGAAAAATTGAAGAATGGAATAGAAAACATTATACTCAAATAAAAGCTAAAGACGAAAAGATTCCAATTGTTCTACTAACAAATTACGGCACGGCTTCGGCATCAGAAATTGTCGCTGGTGCCTTCCAAGATCTTGACAGAGCAGTTATTATGGGAAGTAGGACATATGGAAAAGGACTCGTGCAGCAACCTCGAGACTTGACCTATGGGACTCAACTAAAAATCACTATTGCCAAATATTACATCCCCAGTGGTAGAAGTATTCAAGCAAGAGACTATTTTGATAGAAATGACGATGGTAGTGTAAGAGTGATTGCCGATTCTCTTAGAGTTAAATATAAGACTAGAGCAGGAAGGATAGTTTTTGATGGAGGTGGAATACTCCCAGACATAGAAGTTGAAGATGATACTCTCAGTCCCTATTCGAAGTTTCTCATGGGTGAAAACTTATTTTTCGAATATTCAGTAAAATTCTGCAACTCTATCAGTAATCAAATCGATATCAATAATTTCGAACTGAAGAATGAAGATCTTCAGGATTTTAACAATTTTATTATCGCAAGCAATAAAGTCTATAAATCTAAACTAGACGCAAAGATAATAGAGTTAAGAAATCTAGCCGAAAAAGAAGATGTTCTCAAGACACTAAATCCATCAATTCAAGAACTTGAAACAAAGATGAAAATAGAGCATAAAAATATATTCGAAAAAAATAAAGAACAAATTAACAAACTACTGTCATTGACAATAATCAACAACAAATATTACGAGAGAGGAAGATATATGTACAATCTAAAACATGACAATACGATATCTCAGGCTACAATTTTACTAAAGGATAAAGTGAAATACAATAACATTATAAGTAAAAACTAGTCGTCTGAAGTCAGGACCTCACCCTCTTGAACTTTTTCTGGATCAAACTTTAGCGGCAAGGATATATTATCTAACCTTGTTCTCATTGGTTTTATTTCCTCTAGGTACACATCTTTTATTTCGCCTTGGAGTGGTTTCACATCTGGCAGCTTCTGTTTTTGGCCATCAACTTGTTTGCCATTTTTCCAAAATCGGTAACATACGTGTGGACCTGTTGCTAATCCTGTCATTCCAACATAACCAATTACCTGCCCTTGTTTTACTGTTTGACCAGCTCTAACAGCTCTCTTCGACATATGAAGGTATTGTGTAGAGTATGTTGAGTTGTGCTTTACTTTTACATAGTTACCATTGGCTCTTGTGTATGCCGATTTAATTACTGTTCCATTTGCTGTAGAAATAATAGGAGTACCAGTTGGTGCAGCATAATCAGTTCCTAAATGGGCTTTCCACCTATGTTGAACTGGGTGAAAACGACGACCAGAATACCTAGAAGAAATTCTGAATGTACCGAATTTCAAGGGAGCTTTCAAAAATGCCTTTCTAAGACTCCTACCCTTTTCATCAAAATATTCGGGATGTTCGCTCTTTTCAAAATAGAAACTATAGAATGACTGCCCATTGTTATGAAATTCGGCAGCCTTAATAGGTCCAATACCAACATAAGTAGAGTCGTCA
The DNA here is from genome assembly GCA_023145275.1 of Flavobacteriales bacterium. Classification (GTDB taxonomy): domain Bacteria; phylum Bacteroidota; class Bacteroidia; order Flavobacteriales; family JADGDT01; genus JADGDT01. Next base: position 19,534 of record JAGLEB010000123.1, read on the forward strand.
ATATATTTCTCGTCAAAAACTATTTTGAAATAATCACCTTTTTGAAGTCTAAAGAAATCGACTGTCCAAGCATATATTTCTGATAAACTATTTGACACTCGATAGTCAATTCCTTGATCACTTAAAGCAACTGAAAGGTTGGAAGTAATTATGCCTGAAACCTCTCTTTCACGATTCTCAACCACTTTTTTACCTCTATAAACATTTAGTGAATCTCGAAGATCAAAAACAATATAATCAACCTTGTTTGGCTGATAAATCATTATTTCTGCTGTAGAGAGCGAATCGTTTTTACACAGCAAGGTATAGTTCTTATTTTGCTGTATTTTTCGAGTATTATAAATACCTTTCGACTTTCCAACAAGCTTATGAATAGTTGGGTAACCGATGTTTTGTTTCAAAAGAATCTCTCCAAAAGTCTGCCCTTTTTGTACTTTTTCTTCAATTACCTTAAAATCATTAGCTCTAATTCCAAAAAGATAAATATCTGGATTTTTCACTACTTCAACTGCTGCAGAATCAATCGCTTTAACATTACTGTTGCTCTCCGTAGAACTATTATCACACGAAAGCAATAGAGCTAAGATAGCTACTATTATTCCTCCTCTTTTAAACATTTTGCCGACCTTCAATATAAATAATCTATAAATACCCCTCATATAATTGGGTGGGCAAAAGTATTACTTTTTTATAGAAAAAAATAGGAAGCAAAGATTCTATTGTAAATTACTGATGAGTTACCTTAAATGAATGTTTTAATCCTTTGAAACCAGCCAAGCTAACCTTTATAGTTCCAACCCTCAATGCTGACTCTACCCTAATTAGAATTTTGTTATCATCGTCTGATATCCACATTAAGACACCTTCATCTTCTTTAAAAACTCTTCCCGATTGAACTAAAGGTGCAAATTTTAAACATTTTATTTTTCCAAACTCTGTATCGATAGTCTCACGACCAAGAAAATAAAGCGAAAAACCAAAGATCTCATAGTCCATAAATACATCAAAATCTATTTTGTCACCAGCTTTTAAAGTATCGTAGTCAACTGCTCTAGCATAATAATAAGACGATAGCATATCTCCTATGCTAGGGCTCGCAACAAAGAGTGAATCAGCACGCTCGTCTTCTTTTTTATCTTCAACTGTTACAGTGTTATTAATCCTATCAAAACTTACTTCCCTATTGATAGTATATCCACCCTCTGACACATCTCGAATAAATTTATCAGGGAATAAGCTATATTTATTAAAGTGGCTTTCGTAGTGGTCATCAACATTGAAGAACCATTTAAACATACCAATTGTCCAGCCATCACCAAGAGCAACAATGTTATCATCGTCACCATCTTTAACTTGAAGCGTAGCATAACCGGCTGTCACCATCCCATAGTGCAGTCTGTATTTAAGCCATTCTCCTGATTGAAAAGGAAAATCCTGTTTTTCTGATTGAGCAAATAATGTCCCAGTGAAGAACAATAGGAACAACAAATATCTATTCATTTTTATAATTGTACTCTTTATTGGTTTAGGAATTACAAGTTATAAAAAAAAATGAATTTATTGCTGAAAAATAAAAATGAAAAAATTTACTTATTAAAACTCAATGAAAAGCTGCTAATAGCACTGAAAACATCTCTGTAAATCTCTTAGGGAAGCTCTAATAACTCAACATTGATTCTTCACAAAGCCGTTTTCTCAACTACTTCGTTATTAACAATACTCATTTATCCCAGCTAGACTCTGTTTTTTTTAATGCCTCGTATCTAAAAAAAAGGGGCTATGTCGTTTGTAGTGGGTAATTATCATTTATTTAGGTGCGTCATGTTGAGCGGAGTTTCCAAAGCGAAGCGTAGGAGACGTAGTCGAAATCGAAGATTCAGC